>JBAXCZ010000022.1:0-34844 GCA_037141195.1 Clostridia bacterium | reverse complement strand
ATTCATACCCGCATAGGTAGCTGCTCTTGGGCTAGCGCCTACTGCTTTAATCTGATAGCCAAGTGTAGTTTTTTTGAAAATAAAATAGACAAAAATAGCAATTACAATCATCACAATAATACCATAATGAAGTTGTGTCCCAGTGAATTTTGGTAATTGAGCAGTCTTTTCAAGCAAGGCTGAACGAGGGTAAAAGTCACCTTTTTCCTTCATAGGTCCCTGAACTAAAAAACTAATAAATAATACTGCAATATAGTTGAGTAACATGGTTACAACAATTTCATTAAAGCCTTTATATGCTTTTAAGTAACCTGGTATAAATGCTAATGCTCCGCCAAAAACAGCAGCTAATGCTAAAGCTAAGAGAATATGTACCGGACTAAAAAGACCAGCAAAAGAAGTACCCACTAAGGTAGCTGCTACAGCTCCTAAATATAGTTGTCCTTCAGCTCCAACGTTAAAGATATTAGCTTTATATGAAAACACAACTGCTAATCCCGTAATAGCTAGAGGAATAGTTTTAACTAAGCTACCAATTAAGTTCTCTACTGATCCCATAGCACCTTGAATTAGAAAGTAATAAGCTTCTAAAGGGTTTACTCCCTGAGCAGCGATAATTATTGAACCTACCATAGCTCCTACTAAGATGCCCAGAATAGGCATAGAAATCTTTACCCAATCAATTTTTCTTAGAAAGGATTGTTTTTCTGATTTTATGTTTTCCTTACCCATTTGATCCCCAGTCTCCTTCCGATTTCTTAGTTCCAGCCATCATTAACCCAATCTCTTCTAATGAGGTTATTGCTGGGTCAACAACACCCATAAATTCGCCTTCGAAGATAACCGCTACACGATCGGAAATCGAGAATATTTCTTCAAGCTCCGTTGATATCATCATCACCGCTGCACCATTATCTCTAGCATCAACTAATTGTCTACGCACGAACTCAATTGCTCCAATATCTAATCCTCTAGTTGGCTGAACAGCAATAAGCACTTTAGGGTTTCTATCCATCTCCCTTGCTACAATAACCTTTTGCTGATTACCACCGGATAGAGTTCGAGCAGTTACACTAGTTCCCGAAGCCCGAATATCAAATTCTTTAATTAAATCCTTGCCATGATTTTCAATAACTGTTTCATTTAAGATTTTATTTTTTGAATAAGGCATTTTATAAAATTCTTGCAAAATAAAGTTTTCTTTAATATTAAAGTCCAGAACTAATCCAGTTTTCTGCCTATCTTGGGGAATATAGCTTATTCCTGCTTCGTAAATATCTCTAGGTTTAATATGTTTATACACTTTTCCTAAAATTTCTATTTCTCCCTCAGTCCAAGGTACTAACCCCGTAAGTACTTCACTAAGCTCATTCTGGCCGTTGCCATCAACTCCAGCAATTCCTAATATTTCGCCTGCGCGTAATTCTAAATTAATATGTTTTAACTTTTTAACACCCAACTTATTTACATAATTAAGATCCTTCACTATTACAAGATTATCACCAGGTACACATGGTTTGCGGTCAAAATTCAAGAACACTTCTCTGCCAACCATCAATTGGGCTAGCTCGCGAGGGTTTGTATTTTCAACCTTAACATTGCCTGCTAACTTTCCTTGTCTTAAAATGCTAATAGTATTGCAAAGACGCATAACCTCATCCATTTTATGAGTAATCATTAAAACAGATTTCCCTTCATTAGTAAGCTGCCTAACTATTAAGAATAGCTCTTCCACCTCTTGAGGTGTTAAAACGGCTGTCGCCTCATCTAGAATAAGGATTTCTGCTTTTCTATAAAGAACTTTCAATATTTCTACTCTTTGTTGTATTCCTACAGGTAAATTTTTAATTTTATCCTTAGGGTTGATGCCAAAATTATATTTGTCAGATAAAGCTTGTACTTCTTTTTCAACATCTTCAATTCTAAGCAGTGGCTCATGTTTTGTCTTTAAGCCCAAAATAACATTTTCTGCAACCGTAAACTCAGGAACCAGCATAAAATGTTGGTGTACCATTCCAATTCCAAGTTTTGTAGCATCATCACTATTATTAATTTTTACCTTTTCACCATGAATATAAATACTTCCTTCATCTGGATGATAAAGTCCATATAGGCAATTCATTAGTGTTGATTTACCGGCACCATTTTCACCTAATAAACCATGTACTTCTCCTTGTTCTAGCTCTACAGTAACATCCTGATTTGCTATAACTTTGGGGAAGCGCTTAGTAATTCCCTCCATTTTCAGTACAACTGCCAAGGCTATTCCTCCTTTTTTTTGACAAAAATCAATTAAGCAATATAGAAAAAATCAGAAAAACGCATCTATGAAAACGTTTTCCTAATTTTAACACATCCAATATTCATTTACAAGTTCGATTTCTATGCTTCGAAAAATATTTTTATTCAGCATATAGTTATAGTCATCATATGTCTATGCTTATTAATTTAACACAACAATTCACAAATTACAAGTACCCTTTCATATGGAAAATCTTTTTGAATTAGTCATTTTTTTATAGTCCATATATGAGCTTATGACGAAAATATAAAAAGCCTGGAAAATGACTATGTATCGATAATAGTTCTGTGTGTGGATGCACTAATGTGGTAAAAGGTTCCTGCCAATGACCTAGTCCTATAGCATTGCCACCAATATATACACAAGAGTAGCCTAGAAAAAGTTCATCCAGTAGCCCCTCTTTCATTAAACTATGACAATATGATGGGGATTCCACAAGAGCTTTATCAATTCCTAATAGTTTTAAAATTCTAAATAGAACTGCTGAATTTGTTTCTTTGCCCTGTCCAGTCAAGATGATAGGAATTTTTGTATCTTTATATTTTTCGAAATCTCCAATTACTTTTTTATCATCTATTTCAGAAATTGAATTGTATGGTCCAATTGTAAAATACTCTTTTCCAATATTTTCTGCAATATAATGAATAGCATCTGGAGAGGTATTGATCATTGTTGGGGATAAATCGAATAGACTATGTTGAAAAGGAATGTCAGTTCCATCTAAAGAACAAATAATTGCCCAAGGTGAACTTGGTAAATTTCTATTGATTCTTTCATTTAAAAGTACTCTGTCATAGATACCGGCGTAGCATTCTGGTTCTTTTTGCATTGTTCCAGCACCAACAAAGATAGCATCCATACTAGCTCTTAAAAGATTGAGTATCCAAAAATCCAACTCTGCACCAGCTTTATCATGAAGATTAGCTTTTGCAACCATTGGTCCAAAAGAATTATCTAAATATGCAATTTTACCGTCAATAGATGTAACAAATGCACCTATCGTATATATTCTTTCTTCGCCTGCTTTAGGAAAATTAAGTTCTCCGAAAGCACTTATAGATTCTTTTGTTCCAACACCCTTGCTGGTATAATCTTTTAAGCTTTCATTTTCAAAAATTTTTTTATAGCTAATTTTTTTGTAGTCAAATTCAATTATTGGACCCTGCATCTTTTATTCCTCCAGTAGTTTTAATTTGTATTTTCATTATCGGTATCGTTTCCGAATTCTTTTTTAAGCATACAATAAATGCTCATAATAGTCAATATCGTATTTATTTTCTATACCTCTTCTTGAATCTATTTCTTATGTATTCTTATATTTTATATTTTTAAAAAATAAAAAGAGCTATTGGCATATATAGCTCTTTTTTGTAGAAACTGCTTAATGTCTTTATCAAGTTATCTTCAATTTTTTTAAAAGTACAAATTTAGTTTATTAATTTATTCAACTCAAGAATGGCTCTTCTTAATTGAAGATCATTTTCTAAATCTGGTGCGAAATTTATAGCTTTAATTCTCGCTAATGTTTCCATTTCTAACTTTATATCAGGAGTTAATCCAATTTTATGAATGTTTCTGCGATTTGGTGTGAGGTATTCTGCAATTGTTACAGAAAGACCTCCCCCATTACTCAATGGCATATTACTTTGTACAATACCTTTGCCATAGCTTTGTTCGCCAATTAATAACCCTTTTTTCTTATCTTGAATAGCACCAGCTAAAACTTCAGCAGCGCTAGCGGTTCCACCATCAATAAGAACCATCATTGGTTTTTCTGTTCCTGACTTATCTGTTTTATAAACAACTTCTTTACCGTTTAGTTTTTCATAAAATAGTGGACCTTCTGGTAAAAAATATCCCGCTACATCTAATACACTCTCTAATAGTCCACCGCCATTTGCTCTTAAATCTAAAACAATACCCGCATAACTAGTTTTTTCTATTTCAGCAAATGCAGCTTTCATTTCAATCGGTGTTGTATAATTGAAACCATTTATTTGGATATAGGCAATAACTCCCTCTGGTAGTGTCAGCGTCTTATAGACTACACTTTCAGCGATTAATTCTTTACGCACCATAGTTTTCTCGGCAATTTTTTTTGTTGTACCATTCATCACTTTAATAGTTACTTTTGTATCAACTAACCCTCGCATTTTTTCAACTGCCCCATCGAGACCTAAGGTTCGCACATCAATTCCTTCAATAGCAGTAATTGAGTCACCAGGTTTAATGCCCGCTTCTATAGCTACGCCTTTTTTATTGACTCTTGTAACCAATAGAAAACCATTTTCTTCTTCTGTTACGGTAACTCCAATTCCAGCATATCCTTCTCCTTGAAAACTTGCAGTTTTTTCTTTCCATTCCGCTGGAGTTAGGTAGTAGGTATAGTAGTCTCCCGTTGAACTGGCTATACCACGATAAAGACCAGTAAAAATATTTTCCGGTGTGAATTTGTCTTGATAGATAGAGTTAAACTTGATTAAATTACTAATTTCAATTAGTTCATAGAAATTCGCTTTATAGAAAATGCCTAAGAAAATAGAAATAACTAAATATACAATACCAAAAGTTGCTAAGATATTCCAAACTATCTTCCAAAAACTTGTTTTCTTGGTATTGCTTTCATTTTGATTAATCATTTATTTTCCACCTTTAATTAATATATGTCCAAGGAGAAATAACATCTCCATTGCTACTTACTTCAAAATGTAGATGTGAACCTGTACTTAACCCTGTTGAACCTACTGCACCCACATAGTCTCCTTTTGCCAAATTAGCGCCTACATTTACGCCAATAGAGCTCATATGACCATAAAGTGTTGTTATCCCACCGCCATGATCGATTACCACTGCGTTACCATATGCGCCATACCATCCAGCTAAAATAACTGTACCTTTTGCTGCGGCAATAATTCTAGATCCACTTGGTGCTGAAATATCAATACCGGTATGGAACTTTTTAATTTTCAAAATTGGATGAACCCTATTGCCAAAATCCGAGGAAATCTGAGTACTAGCTGGTAAAGGCCACTTAAATACCCCTCCGGTATATTTTTCATTGGAACTAGGATGGTTTCCCGCGGCTTTTTCCTTTGCTATGCGTTCACGCTCTAAGCGTGCCCTTTCAGCAAGAATTCTTTTAATCTTATTAGCAACTTCCGCCGCTGCTTTTTCTTCTTCCTTTAACATTTTTTCTGCAGCTGATTTTTCAGTTTTCAATTGATTCTGAATGGTATTCTTTGCTTCTAGTGTAACCTGTAACTCTTGCTGTTTATTTTCTGTTTCTTTTTCTAATGCAATCACTCTGGATTTTTCTAACTCAAGATTTTCTTTTTTGCTTAGTATATAGGCTTTTTCGCCAGCCAATTCTGTTAACATACTCTTGTCTTGATCTGCAATAGCACTTAGCATCTTAAATCTTATCAAAAAATCTGTAACACTTGTAGAAGCTAGCATTACATCTAAATAACTTACATCGCCTTGTTTATAAATGGCTACTAAACGTTTTTCAAAAGTTTCCTGCCGAACTGTTTGTTCTTTAATCTTTATATCTAATTCAGCTAAAATTTTGTCAATATTCTCAGCTAATACTGCTAGTTCTTTTTTATAATTATTTATTTCGCTATTTGTACTATCAATTTTTGTGTCAATTTTTTGCATTTGCGTCGTAATGTTTTCTATTTCTTCCTTTTTATCTTCTATTACAGACTTAATTTCATTTATCTTGTTGTTTTTACTATTTTCTTGTTTTTTTAGGTCGGAAATTTGGTCAGCCCTTACAAATTGTAGGCAAGTCAAAACAATTATTAAAAGCATAGTAATTAACTTTTTGAATCTGCTCATTTGCCTTGTCTCCCTCCTAAACATTTAAAAATCTTCGTACTGATATCAAACTTCCAAAAGCACCTACAAGCATTCCACTCATTAATAAGACAAAAAGCAACTCTAAAAATGCTTGAGGATCATTCCATAAAGTAATAAACAATAGAGTACTGCCAAATTCTGTCAAAATAAACTGGTAGCCAAAATATAGTCCAATATCAGCAACTAATCCTCCAACAAGTCCTAAAAACATACCTTCAATGAAGAATGGCCATCTAATAAACCAATCACTAGCTCCAACAAGTTTCATAACATTAATTTCCTTTTTTCTAGAAAAAACAGTTATACGAATAGTTGTTGACACTAAAAACACTGCTGCAATAGATAAAAAAATGATTATGGCTAATCCACCTAAACGAATATAATCGAGCACTGCAAAAAGCTTATTAACTGCTTCTTTTCCAAAGTCTACTTCGGTAATTTTTGCTAAACTTTTCACTTCCGCGGCAATTTTTTCAACATCTGCTGGATTGGTTACTTTAATTCGCAAATAATCCGGAAGTGGATTTTTTCCACCTAAAGCATCCATCAAGTCTGTTTTTTCTCCAAATTTCTTTTGAAGTTCTTCAAGTCCCGCCGCTTTATCAATTAATAATACATCTTGCACGCCTTGCAATTTTTTTGTAGCTGCAAGCGTTTCATTAAGCTCTTTAGCTGTAACCTGAACATCTATATATGCTACAATTTCAACATTTTTTTCTAATCCATCTGCCAAATTATTTGCATTAACAACTAATAGTGTGAACATTCCAACAATAAAGAGGCACATAGTAACAGTCATAACTGCTGCTAGACTCATGAATTTATTTCGACCTACAGAGCGCATCGTCTGCTTCAAAAAGTAACCCCAGGTTCTAATCTTCATAACCGTAGCTACCTCCTTCTTCATCACGCACTACTTTTCCTTTTTCTAAAGCAATTACTCTTTTGCCACCTTCATCAACTATGCTTTTGTCATGTGTTGCAATAATCATTGTAGTTCCTTTAGCATTAATTTTCTTAAGAATCTCTAGAATTTCCCATGAGGTATCAGGGTCTAAGTTTCCTGTAGGCTCATCAGCTAGTAAGATTCTTGGAGAATTTACTATAGCTCTAGCAATAGCAACTCTTTGCTGCTCTCCCCCAGATAGCTGATTAGGAAAAGCCTTCAACTTATCTTTTAACCCTAATGATTCTAAAATCAGAGGAACTCTTTCATTAATTTCTTTTTTGCTTTTTTCAATTACTTCTAAAGTAAATGCTACATTTTCAAATACCGTTAAAGTATTAATAAGTGAAAAATCTTGAAAAACCACTCCTATATTTTTTCTTAGGCGAGATACTTCCCTCTTTTTAAGTCTGTTCAAGCTTTTTCCACCAATCATAACTCGGCCATTTGAAGGCTTTTCCTCGCGTAATAACAGATTTAAAAAGGTTGATTTTCCTGCTCCACTGGGTCCTACAAGAAAAACAAATTCGCCCTTATCTATATGCAGATTTACTTCATCTAAAGCTTTTACGCCATTTATATATTCCTTGCATACGTCGATAAACTGTATCATGCTCTGCTCCATTCACTTCTTTATTACTTTACCTTCATTCTTAAATAAGCTTCTATAAATGGTTTAATTTCTCCATTCATTACAGCTTGTATATTTCCTGATTCATAATTTGTTCTATGGTCTTTTGCCATACTATATGGATGGAAGACATATGTGCGGATTTGACTACCCCAACCTATTTCCATTTGGTCACCGCGCAGTGTAGCCACCTCTTGCTCTTGTTTTTTAATTTTATCTCGTAAAAGCATGGCTTTTAACATTCGCATGGCACTATCCTTATTAAAAAGCTGCGATCTTTCGTTTTGACATTGCGCTACTAGCCCTGTAGGTATGTGCGTAATTCTCACTGCAGAATCTGTTGTATTAACATGTTGTCCACCTGCACCACCTGAACGATAAGTATCAATTCTCAAGTCTTGAGCATCCAATTCAATATCTGCCTCATCACTTACTTCTGGTAAAACATCTAGTGAAGCAAAACTAGTATGTCTTTTCCCAGATGCATCAAATGGAGATAGTCTAATTAATCGATGTACTCCTCTTTCTGCTTTTAAGTATCCGTAAGCATTTTCCCCATTAACTTCAAAGGTTACACTCTTAATTCCTGCTTCTTCCCCATTTAATAAATCAAGAACTTCTGTCTTATAATTCATAGTTTCACAGAACCTTAAATACATTCTAAAAAGCATGCTCACCCAATCCTGTGCTTCAGTTCCACCAGCTCCTGCATGTAGTGAAAGAATAGCATTGTTACCATCATACGCCTCAGCAAACAATGTTTCTAACTCCAAATCATGTAATTGAGCTGCTAAAATGCTTATTTCTCCTTGCATTTCTTTTTCTGCTTTTTTTTCCTCTTCATCCTGTAAAAGCTCCCATAAAACTTGTGCATCAGCAAGTGCTGAGCCAATTTCATCAAGTTGCATAATTTTGTTTTTCAGTCTAGTTGCTTGTTTCCCTAAATTTTGTGCATTTTCTTTGTTATCCCAAAAATCTGGTTTTGACATCTGTTCTTCAATAAAATTAATTTCTTTCTCTTTTTTTTCTATGTCAAAGTGACACCTTTAATTGATCAAATTTTCTTAGCATTCCTTTTAATTCATCTAAATAATCCGTACTAAACATGTCTCACCTCTTCTTAAGCATTTTTATTTGCTCCACAACAGTTTTTGAATTTTTTGCCGCTTCCGCATGAGCAAGCATCATTTCTTCCGACCTTACCCGAATTTCGAATAGGTTTTTTTATTACTTCTTCTTCATTGCGATTTTCATGTACTTCCCTTACTTCTTCGTGCTCTTGGACAATATTAACCCTATAAATATATCTGGTTACATCCTCTTGAATACCTTCAATCATATTTTGGTACATATCTGCACTTTCATATTTGTACTCAATTAAAGGATCTCTTTGACCATAAGCTCGCAAGCCAATACCTTGCCGCAACTGATCCATGGCATCTAAGTGTTCCATCCAGTGCTTATCTACCACGTTTAGAATAACCATGCGTTCGAGCTCTCTCATCATTTCAGCACCAACTTGTTCTTCTTTTCTTTCATATAATAGCTTTGACGTTGAAACGAACAAATCCAGAACTTCTTTTTTTGAGAGAGCCTTAATATCTTCTATGGTAACTTCAACTGATGGCATAAAGGTATCCCTAGCAAAAGCCATCAATGCATTTAAGTCCCATTCTTCAGGAAATTCTGACTGATTACCAAATCTAGTAATTCCATATTGAATAGTTTTTTCAATCATGTTTTCAATGCTTTCCCGTAGAGATTCTCCATGCAAAACTTTTCTTCTTTCCCCGTAAATGACTTCCCGTTGCTTATTCATTACATTATCATATTCAAGTACATTTTTACGCATATCAAAATTTCTGCTCTCTACTTTCTTTTGAGCAGATTCAATTGATCTAGATACTACGATATTTTCAATTGGGGTACTATCATCCATTCCTAACTTATCAAGTAAACCAATTATATTATCTGCACCAAAGAGGCGCATTAATTCATCTTCAAGAGCAACATAAAAACGGCTACATCCATTATCGCCTTGCCGACCTGCTCTACCACGCAACTGATTATCTATACGCCTAGATTCATGTCTTTCAGTTCCAATAATAGCTAGTCCGCCAAGCTGGTGCACTCCCTCTCCTAAAATAATATCGGTTCCTCTACCAGCCATATTTGTAGCAATTGTAACGGTATTGCGTTGACCTGCAGCTGCAATTATTTCTGCCTCTAACTCATGATATTTTGCATTAAGCACATTATGTTCAATAGCAAGCCGTTTTAATTTTTCACTTAACTCTTCTGATTTTTCAATACTAATTGTTCCTACCAGAACAGGTTGTCCAGTAGCATGGCGTTCGACAATTTCATCTACTACTGCATCAAATTTTCCACTCTCTGTGCGATAAACAATGTCAGCCGAGTCTTTTCTAATCATTGGTTTATTTGTTGGTATTTGCACTACATCCATACCATAAATATTTTGAAATTCCGGTTCTTCGGTTTTTGCTGTTCCTGTCATACCTGCAATTTTTTTATACATTCTAAAATAGTTTTGAAAGGTGATAGTAGCAAGTGTTTGACTTTCTCGCTCAATTTTAACATTTTCTTTAGCTTCGATTGCCTGATGTAAGCCTTCACTAAAGCGCCTACCGAACATTAGCCTACCGGTAAATTCATCAACTATAATTACCTGTCCATCCTTTACTACATAATCCACATCTCGTTTCATCAGCTTATATGCACGCAGGGCACTATTAACATGATGGCTAAGTTCAATATTGGTATTATCGTATAGATTTTCAATACCTAGCATGCTTTCTACTCTTGCAACACCTTTTTCAGTTAAAGTAACTGCATTAGCCTTTTCATCAACTACATAGTCATCCTCTAGCTTTAAGCGAGGAATAATTTTAGTCACGGTATAATATAGTTGATTAGGCTTTCCTGCTGATCCAGAAATAATAAGTGGAGTTCGTGCTTCATCAATAAGAATACTATCTACTTCATCGACTATTGCATAGTTTAGCGGCCGTTGAACCATACTCTCTAGAGAGTTAGCCATGTTATCTCTCAGATAATCAAAGCCAAACTCGTTGTTAGTTCCAAAGGTTACATCACTAGCATAGGAGATTTTTCTTTCTGCTGGTTCTACACCGTGCACAATTAAACCTACACTCAACCCTAAAAACCGATATACCTGTCCCATCCATTCACTATCTCTGTGTGCTAAATAATCATTTACTGTTATCATGTGCACACCTTGTCCAGTTAAGGCATTTAAGTATGTAGGCAGTGTAGCTACTAAGGTTTTTCCTTCTCCTGTTTTCATTTCAGCAATACGACCTTGATGCAATACTATTCCGCCTAAAAGCTGCACATCGTAATGACGCATATTTAATACCCGCTTACTAGCTTCTCTAGTTACAGCAAATGCTTCTCGCAGCAATTGGTCAATTGTTTCACCATCTCTTAAACGATTTTTAAACTCCACAGTTTTGGCAGCTAATTCTTCATCCGATAATTTTTGCATACCTGCCTCTAAAGCATTAATATCATCAACTATTGGTTGTAATTTCTTTAATGTTCTTTCATTATCATCAAGTAAGTTCTTTAAAAAATTTAACAAGTTTTTATCTCCCTTCAATAAAACAAAATTATATCTGTTTAATTATAACACTAAGCTTGCTACATGCAATAAATGTAGACGAAAAATACTGGAAAATGTTTATTTATTTCCGTTTATATACATATCTTGCCAAACATTTTTGGGAATTAGTGAGCCACCTGTAGCCCAAGCTAAGTGCATTGCTCCCTTTTTATACATAGCACTCTGAATTTTTTCTGGAATTACCTTGCATTTAAGCAAGTGTTCTATTCCTACTAATCCAGTTAAAGCAGAAGGCTCTAAAGCAATGTTTTCCGATTCATATAGTATTTGCAGATATGACAAAAGCTCTTCATCTCTAATAGTATACGCTCCCGATACTATGTCTTTTGTCTTTTCATATACAAGTTGCGATGCTCTATTTACTGCCAGACCATCTGCTATTGTTTTCCCATCTAGTCCAATGTCATCAATGCTGATTTTCGCACCTTTTCCTGTCGCTAAGGCTAACAGCATGCAAGGAGCTGGTGTAGTTTCTCCATAAAAACAATATATATGATCTTTCCATAACGCTTTTAAGCCATAAATTATCCCCCCTGGTCCACCTCCCACACCACAGGGCAAATATACAAAGAGTGGGTGATCTTCATTTATGACTTTCTTTAATATTTGCAGCTGTTTTTCTAGTTCAAGTGCTGCTGTACTATAACCAAAAAAAAGATTATTAGATTTTTCATCATCTATAAAATAGTTTTTATGATTTGATTTAGCCTTTTCTCTTCCTCTAGCTACAGCTACATTGTAATTATCCAAATATTCCTGCACATTTACACCTAATGAAGATAGCATATCTTTTTTCCATTTTTTGACATCTGAACTCATATGAACGGTAGTTTGAAAACCTAATCTAGTTGCAATAATACCAATGCTTAATCCTAGATTTCCTGTAGAACCCACACTTATTTCATAATCGCTAAAGAAGTTCTTTGCGCATTTGTTAGCAAGCTGATCAATATTCATTCCCCTTTGTAAAAAGCCTTCTCTTATTGCCAATTTCTCTGCAAACACAAGGACTTCATAAACTCCACCTCTAGCTTTAATAGATCCTGCTAATGGTAAAGTATCATCTCTCTTTAACCAAAGTTCTCCATTCAAACCAAAATTATCCCACATATATTTTTCCATGACTTGTAAGTGTGTTATTTCTGAACATATTTCACCTGTGAAGCTATTTATTTCTGGAAACAAAGCTTTAAGCAATGGCTTAAACTTACTCCAATTTTCTGCAGCAAGGTTCAATGATTTTTTATCAATACTATATTTATTTGTTATATCATTAAACCAAAAAACTGTTTTTTGAACTTGCAATTCCTCTAGGATTCCCATTTTAACCTCCAGATTTTTTTGATTACTATTACACATGCTTGCGTTTTTCTAGACTAATACTTGTCACTATGTTAGAATTTATATATTAATGTATGGAGGTAGTATAATGAGTACTGAAATTAGCTATGGTTTAGTGCTTGGAGGCGGCGGTGCAAAGGGTAGCTATCAACTTGGAGTATGGCAAGCATTATTAGAACTTCAAGTTAGTATTAAAAAAATCCTTGGAGTTTCTATTGGCTCAATCAATGGAGCACTTTTTGCTACTAAAACATTAACTTTTGCAGAACAAATTTGGTGTGCAGTTGATGTTGAACAGCTTTTCTCACTTGGTGCTTCATCAGATGATTCTAATTCTCAAAATATAATCTTGGACTTTCATTCTAAGTTGCAAAAAATACTTAATCAACGTGGCATAGATATGGATCCTTTGCGCCAATTACTTGCTGATTGTATTTCTGAAGACGAACTTCGCAAAGGTAAAATTGCTTATGCATTACTCACTTGTGCTTTACCTACCTTTCAACCAATTACTCTCTCCTTAGATGAAATACCCATAGGAAAACTTTTTGATTATATTTTAGCAAGCTCCTGCTTCCCTGCTTTTCAACCACAAAAAATTGGAAAAAACACATTTGTAGATGGTGGTTTATATGATAATGTGCCTATAGAACAAATGGCAAAAAGTGGATTGCGACAAATCATTGCCGTAGATTTATCAACTATCGGCTTTCATCAATATTATCCTATGAATGAGCCAGATGATTTGCTAATTTATATTAAAACCAGCTTTGATTTAGGTTCTTTTTTTTCAAATAATCCAGAACAAGTACTGTTAAATAAAAAAGCTGGCTATTTAGACACAAAAAAAGCTTTCAATAAATTATTTGGCGCTGTATATTTCTTAGATCCAGTTATCCGTAATGATGATTTTTTATTATCAGCAGAATCTAAATTGAACTTTTTTGGCAAAATAGGAATTTCAACCATCAAAGATTGGAATTCTTTGCTAGCTACAATTCTCTTAAAACAAATAGCTATAAATTCAGATATTCGTTTTGGTAAACAAGCTTTTTTATTAGCTCTGCTTGAAATAACTGCCTTAAACCTTAATATCTCGCGTTATGAAGTCTATGATTACAATAGTTTTCTTGCAATCATAAACGAGGAATTTAATCGTATATTAAGTAGTCCAGAATTTTTTCAACTCTCTGAAGTTCTCTCAAATAAACCAGCTAAGCAAATTAGTAAACTTTTATTGAGCTTTAGTCCTAGGATTTTAATTGCTTACATTTATCATTATTTAATAGATAACCCTTTACAGTTACAGACTGTTGCTAGATTTTTTCCTCAAGCAGCATTAGCAGCGCTTACACTACATTTTATCAATACAAAGGAGTCTTGTTTTTGAAAAAGAAAATTATCAAAATTATTGCAATACTTTTAGTTTTTGAAGCTTTATACTTATTTGTAGTATTTACAAATATGCCTTTTATAGCTAAATGGCGCACAATATATATTGAAACTGCCATGTCAACTATGACTAAGCGTTGGATGGCTACTGCATTTTTTCCAAAAAAAATAATTGATGCAGTTATGTCTAATGTAGATAATACAGAAGGTTATGATACAAATTTAGCAACAATAAAAAGAGAAAATGCGCCTCGTATAAGTAGTATAAAAAACAAAAATACTTTTTATAAGGTTTTTAATGAAATTGATCCAAAAAGCTTGGAAGCTTTTTTAGCAGCAAATCCTACTCTTTTAGCTAATGGTTATGAAAAGCTCTATCTAAATACATTGGATAAAAAATATAAGGGCAATATTAAAATTAATAATATATTTGGCTCGGAAATTTGCCTACTAGATGCCTATAATGGAATACTAGTTTCTAAGGTAAGCGGAGATGGGTTTGCTGGCCAACTAATGACTATCAAGGATCCAGCTCAAATAAAAGTTGGGTTATCTAGCAAATTTGGCAATTCCGGTGAATACCTTAAAGATATCATCGACTTCAATAGCGCAATAGCAGGAATTAATGGCAGCGGTTTTTATGACCCTAATGGTAAAGGTAATGGTGGAACAGCATTTGGACTAATTATTTCTGAAGGAAAAAAGGTTAATCCACCATTGGGGAAAAAGAATAAAATTATTGGTTTTGATAAAGAAGATAATTTTTTTGTTGGTAATTATAAGAATACTGATTTCATGCGTGATGTGGTAGAGTTTCGTCCTGCATTGATTGTCAATGGAAAAAAAGTTGTAGCTGGTTCTAGCGGTTGGGGTATCCAGCCTCGTAGTTGTTTAGCTCAACGCGCAGATGGAGCAGTACTTATGCTTATTATTGACGGCCGTCAAATTGGATACAGTATTGGAGCTACCGTTGGTGATTGTGCAGATATTTTAGAAAAATACGGAGCTATTAATGCCGCCAATTTGGATGGTGGAACTAGTGCTGTTATGGTTTATAATGGCAAGGAATTAACAAAACCTTCAAATGGCAATCCGCCAGGTCGTTTTTTGCCTAACGGTTTTATAATCATGCCGAGAAAATAATTTACTTGTAGGTGAAAAAAACATGTCTGAATATTGCACCCAGTGTCCTCGAGAGTGTAAAATCAACCGAATCTTTTCAGTTGGTTATTGTTTAGCACCAGCACATTTCATCATTAGCAAAGCCTATAAGCATTTTTGGGAAGAACCTTGTATTTCCGGAACATCCGGATCAGGAACCATTTTTTTTAGCGGCTGTAATCTTCAATGTGTTTATTGTCAAAATCAAGCAATAAGCCATAAAATACAAGGAAGAAAATTAGAAGCGAGTGAACTAGTTGATTTGATGTTATCTTTACAAGATCAAGGAGCACATAATATTAATTTGGTTACACCTGCACATTATGCAGAACAGTTAGTGTCTACGCTTATTCTTGCAAAAAAACTAGGACTTTCTATTCCTATAGTTTATAATACTCATGCTTACGAGCTTGTGCAATCATTAAAAGCCTTAGATGGATTAATTGACATTTATTTGCCTGACTGCAAATATCTTTTTTCCAAAACAGCAAAAAATTATAGCCATGCATCTAATTATCCTCTGATTTCACAAGCTGCAATTGAAGAAATGGTTAGACAACAACCACGTTGTATTATATCTGAAAATGACATCATGCAAAAAGGTGTTATTATTAGACATCTGCTGTTACCTGAGCAGCTTTCTGAAAGCAAACAATTAATGAAAAAGCTGTTTAAGCATTATGGTAATTCTGTAATTTATAGTATTATGAACCAATATACTCCAATGAGTATTAATCAATTATTTCCTGAGTTAAATAATTATGTTTCTAACAAAGATTATGATAATCTAATTGATTTTTGCATTGATTTTGGTATGGAAAATGCTTTTATTCAAGAAGAAGGTACTGCGACAAAGAGTTATATTCCAGATTTTAACAGATTCACGGAATAAAAGGGCTTGGATAATCCAAGCCCTTTTATTCATTTCTTAAAGCCTCTAAAGCACTTAAGCGCATAGCTCTTCTTGCTGGATAATAACCTGCCAAAAGTCCTACCATTGTTGAAAAAGCAATTGATGCAAGAACAAGCCAAAACGGAATTAGCGAAACATTACTTGTTCCTGTCATTCCTGGATTAATATTGCCAAAAATACCACCTAGCTGGCTGCTAAATACTGTATTCATCAACAAAGAAATAATAAAACTTAAAAGTGCTCCAATGATTCCACCTATGAGTCCAATTACTCCTGCTTCAATTAGAAAAAGGTTGCGAATATCCTTTAAGCTTGCTCCTAAAACTTTCATCACACCTATTTCTCTTGTGCGTTCATAAATAGACATTACCATTGTATTTGTTATCCCTAAAGCAGCAACTAAAAGCGAGATAGCACCAATGCCACCTAAAACTGCTTGAATCATTTTGCTGGTATTTTGCATTTGACGAATCCAATCACCTGAATTATATACAAAAAAACCCATATCCTTGATCTTTTGGCTAATGCTTTCAATTTTTCCAATATCATCAATAAAAGCAATTACTTGTTCATACTGTTTACTTCTTTCATTAACAATAACACCTTCAGCTTTATTATTAGCCTTTTTTATTTTTTCAGCTGCCTGTAAATCCATGTATACACTGTAGTCGGAATTTCCATTAACTAGTTCTAAAATTCCTATCCCCTTTGCTTTGAATTCCAAATAGTTTACTTTTTTATCTCCCTCTGGTTGACTTTGAATTTTTTCACCATAGGTATGATCTCCTGTCATTAGTAGTTTAGTCTTTAAAACATCTACAGGTGGTTTACCACTAGGATTATTTTGTTGAGGCTTATACGGATTATAGAACCAATTAATAGTTTCCTTGCCAAAAACTAGCGCATCGGTATCCCCAGTTTTTAATAAACGCCCCTCAGCTAATTTAAGTCCCATTTTTTCCATCATTTCAGGTTTAATTCCCAATACATTGAAATCTGCAACATACTTTCCTGCAACAACTCTTAAATACACATTCAAAATTGGGGTTATCGCCGTTACTCCCTTTATTACGCTAATATTTTCGATTGCTATATCATCAAGTTTGCTAGAGGAACTAGCTCCAACCTGTGCTGATGCTGGTCCTCCTCCACCTGGCATCACATTGATGATGTGTAAATCTCCAATCATTTTAAGCTGCTCATCAAATCCTGCACTCATCCCCAAACCTAATGAAAGCATTACAACAATTGAGCATGTTCCAATAATTACTCCAAGAATTGCTAAAATGCTTCTAGTTCTCCTGCGCAGTAGATTGCGTAGAGCTAAATCCACAACATCTTTATAATTCATCGATGTCCATCTCCTGCTCTTGCTGTTTTTTCTTTTTTTTACGCAGGATAGCCCAAGCAGATAATGCTCCAACTATAACTAAACCTGCAAGTGCAGGAAATAGCCAAATTGGTAGTGAAGATTTAGGATTTTCAATTGGCACTTCAGGCTCTATTACTGGCATGTCAAGTACTTGAAAGCTAAATAATTTTTCAAAAACCTGAGTTTTGCCCTCAGCATCTTCATAAGTGAATACTACTTTTCCTTCAGTAGTGCCAGTCTCTCTTGGATAGACATTGAAACTATAAGTATCACTTTTGCCAGCTGCAACATTTCCGGCAAAATAGTTAACTGATTCTTGAATATCAAAATTGCCTTCAGCAGATATGAACATATTATTAAGTGAATTTTTACCCATGTTATAAAACTGCATAGACAAGCTTACTGGCTGACCAATATAAGCTTCATATGGAGGAGTTAACTCATCGACCCTAAGTCTGGTTTCTAGCATTACTGGAATGGAAATGGTATCTTTAGCAGAATATGCATTTCCTTCTTCATCTTCGTAAGTCATATCAACATATATGCCAACTGTTTTTTGTTGTGCATCAGGTTTGGTCACCAATTCTACGCTTTTGGAAGCTACAAAAAGTTTATTTATACTTGGTATATAAAATGAATTGCTACTTCCAGATGGAATAAATGTACCTTCATCAGAGGTTAATGTTACTTTAATATTTTTAAGATTTTTAATGTTGCTAGTATTTAAGAGTGATAACGATAAATTAAATGTCTGCCCAGCCATTATGTATTTACTTCCATAATCATAACGCTCAACCATCAATTGTGGAGTACCCTTGATAGAGCCGGTACTTGTGTTACTATTTCCATTAGATTTAATAGCTACATAAACAGTTTGCTTGGAAATAATTTCTGTTCCGTCCTGCTTGATTGATCTTACTTCAAACCCCAGTGGATAGTTACCACTTTGCATATTTTTATTAACTTCTACCGGATATGTTACAAAAATACTTTTTCCTGGTGTAATTTCACCAAATAATTTCGTGGTATTGGAACTATTTAGCGAAGCACCTTCTGGTAAAGAAATAGTAATATCACCATTTTTCATAGTTTCAAATCCGTAATTTTTAATTTCTACCTGCATATAGTTTGTCTTCCCTGCAACAATACCTTGAGGTATGCCAGAAGTACCTGCTACAGTAAGCTTAGATTCAGAACCATTATTTGTGCTAGCCGCTAGTTTCACAAAGGCATTTAAGGTTACTATTTTAATCTCGCTATTTGTTTCATAGGTAATATTAACAGGTACAACAATTGTTTTATTCGTCAGTATTTTGCTATTCGCTGTAATTGTCCACGATAGTTGTATCCCATTATTTACTTGTATAATATTGTAAAATTTATTGATATTCATACTATCAATATCAAAACTATTTAACACATCACTGCTTAACTCAACCGTAACATTGCTGGCATAGGTATTCCCAATGTTATTTAAGATTATACTAAAAGAAGTTGGCTCTCCATATTTAGCAGTTGGAATTGCCGTTTGGCTTAAATTAAACCTAGGTTGGCTAGAAATAGGCACCACATTCTCAACTGTATTAATCAAAATATTAAAACTACTCACTATCCCTGCACCAGATAAATTATTAACTGTAAGTAATCCATCTCCACCTTTGTAACGTATTGCAGTATAAGTGACAGAGTCACCTGCAGATACAGTTTTAACAGTTTCACCCCCAATATCAAAACTATTTCCTTGCAGTTCAATATCTCCAGTAATATTAGTCTTAAAAGTTAAGTTAAAAAGCGTACCTTTACTAACAGCTGTATCAAAACTTCCACCATTTATTTTAATATTGTCTATCATTGGAACAGCTCCATTAATAACTATCCCGTTAAAACTACTAATAAGTAGTGTAAAAGCAATTATCAGACTTGCTAACTTTCTCTGCATTTTACGCGTCCTTTCTTTCAATTGAGATTATATTTCCGTCACTAATAGTTATAATTCTATCTGCAAAAGCTGCAATTGTTTGATCATGAGTCACTATAATCATAGTTTGTTGGTTTTTATGCACCATTTCTACCATCAATTTCATTACCTCTGCAGTAGTTTTTGTATCAAGATTTCCAGTAGGCTCATCGGCAAACAAGAGCTTAGGTTGTCCAGCAAGTGCCCTAGCAATGCCAACCCGCTGCTGCTGTCCACCGCTCAGCTGACTTGGCTTACGATTTTCATATCCTTTAAGTCCAACTGCTATCACCATATCATTTGCCATCTTTAATCTTTTCTTCTTGCCTAACCCTTGAAACATTAGCGGTAAACTAACATTTTCTAAAACAGTAAGTACTGGTAGTAAATAATATGCCTGGAAAATAAATCCTACATTTTTTTGACGAAATAAGGTTACCTGGTCTTCAGATAATTTATGAATTGATATTCCACCAATGATTATTTCTCCCTTTGTCGGTTTTTCTAATCCTGCAACAACATTTAAAAAAGTTGACTTGCCTGATCCAGATGCCCCTAAAAAGCAAATAATTTCACCTTTAAATATTTCTAAACTTACATCATCTAATGCCCTTACTTTTTCTTCTCCCATATGGAATGTTTTTCTAACATGTTTAACTTCTATTAGTGGTTTAATATTCCTTCACCTCATTTAAATATTTATGCTTTGCTCTGGTCTTTCATTTTTTAGCACAGAAAGAACATTCTCTACAACCATATTGGCCATTCTATTGCGAGTTTCAATTGTTGCACTACCGATATGAGGTAAAATAACAACATTGTTAAGTGATTTAAGCTTTTCAATTATATTTGGTTCAAACTCATATACATCTAAACCAGCTCCTGCAATTTCGCCATTTTCTAATGCATCAACAAGAGCATTTTCATCTATCAGCTGACCTCTACCTGTATTAATCACAAAAGATGATTTTTTCATCTTAACAAATTCCTTTGAACTTAATAGGTGATTAGTCTCCATTGTTAACGCTGTATGTAATGAAATAAAATCTGCTTGTTCCAAAAGTTCTTGCATGCTTACATATTTTGCATTCAATGATTTCTCCCACTCAACCTTGCGCTCTCTACTTGTATAAATTATCGGCATTTTAAATCCCACTGCACGCTCTGCAACAGCACGACCAATTCGTCCTGCTCCAACAATACCTAATGTTTTTCCAAAGATATCACTTCCCAAGAATAGTTCTGGTGACCATCCTGTAAATTTACCTTTCCTTAAAAACTCGTCTGCAGTTACTATGCGCCGTGCAACAGCAAGAATTAAAGCCCAAGTTAAATCGGCAGTAGAATTTGTAAGCACATCCGGTGTATTGGTTACATATATATTCTTCTTTGTTGCTTGTTCAATAGCAATATTATTATATCCTACAGCATAATTAGCAATTATTTTTAATTGTGGACAAGCGTCAATTACCTCTGCATCTATTGAATTACTCAGCATTGTAATAATCGCATCTTTATCAGCGCCGAATTTCATGATTTCTGTCTTTGATAAATCTCTATCCTCAAAATTTATTTCCACCTCTGCAAAATTTTTAAGCCTTTCTAAGGCTGCTCCAGGTAGGTTTCTTGTCACAAGTACCTTCATAATTCATCTCCTAAAATTTTATCCCTGCTTTTTAAAAAATAACAATTTACATCTTATGTCTAGACGATTCTAAATCTATATTTCTTACTGTTGCTAAAAATATTTATTTTATTTTTCATCATAGTTACTTAAGGCAATCCTAAACATTATCTTATGCTTAATTAGCATTATGGTCAATAAAATAATTATTGACCATTTCTGACCATAGATTTATAATTAATTTGTAAAAATATTTTATGAGAGGTGATTTTGCATGGATATGAATCGATTGACATTAAAATCAATGGAGGCTCTCCAACAAGCTGAGAGTATTGCAACCTCCTATAACAATCAGGAGGTAAGCACAGAACATTTACTCCTAGCTCTTTTAACACAAGAAAACAGCCTCCTAGCTAGATTTTTTCAAAAACTTGGAATTGAACAGAATAATTTTAAGAATGAACTAGAAAAGATTATTATTAGAAAGCCCAAGGTTACTGGACCAGGTAAGGAAAGTGGTAAAATATACATTAGTAATGCCTTAAACATGGTTCTGCTAGGTGCAGAAGACGAAGCATTGCGATTAAAAGATGAATATATTTCTGCGGAACATCTTTTCCTCAGTATTTTGAAAGAATCGGATAAAAATAGACAGGAGTTAACCCAACTTTTCAAGCTTTTTAATATTACAATACAAAGCTTTTTAAAAGTCATGTCTGAAATAAGAGGAAATCAGCGCATTACAAGCAATTCTCCGGAAGATACATATGAATCACTACTAAAATATGGTCAAGATTTAGTACAAGCAGCTAGGGATAATAAACTAGATCCTGTAATTGGACGTGATGCAGAAATTAGACATGCAATAAGAATTCTCTCCCGTAAAACAAAGAATAATCCTGTGCTGATTGGTGAACCTGGTGTAGGCAAAACAGCAATTGTAGAGGGTCTTGCACAACGCATAGTACGCGGTGATGTACCTGAAAGTCTTAAAGATAAAAGTATTTTTTCTCTTGATATGGGTTCTCTTATAGCCGGTGCAAAGTATCGAGGTGAATTTGAAGAACGCTTAAAAGCAGTACTTAAAGAAATAAGTAAAAGCAATGGTCAAATAATACTCTTCATCGATGAAATTCATACTATTGTAGGCGCAGGAAAAGCAGAAGGTTCTATGGATGCAGGAAATATGCTAAAACCAATGCTTGCTCGTGGTGAGCTTCATTGTATCGGTGCTACCACTCTAGATGAATATCGAAAAAATATTGAAAAAGATGCTGCATTAGAGCGTCGTTTTCAGCCTGTACTTATTGATGAGCCAACAGTTGAAGACACCATTTCAATACTCCGTGGATTAAAAGAACGTTTTGAAGTGTTTCATGGTGTTAAGATTTTTGATTCTGCCTTAGTAAGTGCTGCATTACTTTCTGCTAGATATATTTCTGACCGTTTCTTGCCAGATAAGGCTATTGACTTGATTGATGAGGCATGTGCAATGATCCGAACAGAGATGGATTCTATGCCTTCCGAACTTGATGAAGTGTCAAGGCGCATCATGCAATTAGAAATTGAAGAAGCAGCTCTTAAAAAGGAAAAAGATAAAGCAAGTATAGAAAGACTATCCGCCTTGCAGTCCGAACTAGCTAACCTAAAAGAAAATAATCAAAGTATGCAATTACAGTGGCAAGAAGAAAAAAATACCATTGCTGATGTTCGTAAATTAAGAGAAGCTATGGAAGCTCTTAATTATGAAATTTCCGCAGCAGAAAGAAATTATGATTTGAATAAAGCTGCTGAATTAAAATATGGCCAACTACCAGCTTTGCAGAAAAAAATTCTTGACGCAGAAGCTAAAGTTACAGAAAGCACTTCTAATGGGGTTCCGCTCCTTAGAGAAGTTGTTGATGACGATGAAATAGCCCGAATTATTTCTCGTTGGACTGGAATTCCATTAGCTAAATTGGTTGAAGGTGAACGGGAAAAGTTACTAAATCTAAGTAATATCTTAAAGCAAAGGGTTATTGGTCAAGAGGAAGCTGTTGAAAATATTACAAATGCCATTCTTCGTGCAAGAGCTGGTATCAAGGATCCCAAGAGACCTATTGGTTCCTTTATTTTCCTTGGTCCCACTGGTGTAGGTAAAACTGAATTAGCCAAAACTTTAGCAAATTCTCTTTTTGATAGTGAAAACAATATGGTTCGCATTGATATGAGTGAATATATGGAAAAGTTTTCCGTTTCTCGCCTCATAGGTGCTCCTCCAGGTTATGTAGGTTATGAAGAAGGTGGGCAGCTGACTGAAGCAGTTCGCCGTAAACCATATAGTGTTGTTTTATTTGATGAAATTGAAAAAGCTCATCCTGATGTTTTTAATGTATTACTCCAAGTATTAGACGACGGTAGAATAACAGATTCATTAGGACGAACCGTAGATTTCAAAAATACGATAATAATTATGACATCTAATCTTGGTTCCCAATATTTGTTAGATGGTATTACGACAGAAGGTAAAATTAGTCTTGCGGCAAGAGAACACGTAGAAAATGAAATGCGTCAACATTTCCGACCAGAATTCCTTAACCGATTAGATGATATTATTTTCTTTAAGCCTTTACAAAAAACTGAAATTAGCAAAATTGTTAAGCTCTTTATTACCGAAATTAGCCAGCGTATGATAGATCGTCATATAACATTGCAGCTTACTGATGAAGCAATTGGGTTTATTGTCGATAATGGGTTTGATCCAGTTTATGGTGCTCGTCCCTTAAAACGATATTTGCAAAATAACGTGGAAAATCTTTTAGCGAAAGAGATAATTAAAGGTAATATTTTAGATGGATCAAATGTATTGGTTACGCTTGAAAATCACCTTTTAAGCTTACAAGTAAGTGTATAAAATAATAAGCAGACTGGAAAAATTTTATCCAGTCTGCTTATTATTTTAGGGGTAAATCTGTTTTAGCCAACAAGCTCACATCTGTTCCCAGTAAATTTTTCACCAATATATCACCCTTCTTTATTGGTGCCTCTAACTCAATTTCACGCAAATAGCTTATGACCTTATCTCTTAATGCTAATTGGAAGGCTTTAGATGTTATCCCTTCTACCTGCGCATACCTTCCCTTTTTAACCTTAACCCCAAACGTTAGGATGCGATTTAGCATGCCACTTTCTTGTTCTGCAAAGTGATCACCCTTCAGACAATTATTCCCATCTATTTGATAAATCACTCCTTCTTCAGAAGTTATCTCAATCTGGCAGCCAAATGGGCAGCATCGACAGGGAATTAATGTAGTTGTCAAACTTATATTCCCCGCTTTCTTCCATCTGTTGCCTCAATATTTTCTTCATTTAATATTAAGGCAAAAACATTTTGAATTTTTGTTTTTCTATCACTATTTAAGCATCTTTGCCCAAATATTGTTTTATCCACATCATTTGCTAAAAGCAAGGCTTCACTGTAAGTTAAATCGCCTGTGAATTGGTAAGACTCAGTTGTAGCATATCCAGCCTTTATTAAACCTAAAGAAGTTTTAGGGCAAAGATGCAATGGAAGGTTATCTACATTCCAATTTCTAAGAAAAGGAACTACAAAGCTTTCCATTATTTCCTGATATACTTTTGGTCCTACGATACTAACTGCACAAATTGGATCTCCATAAGAAATGATGTCTGCACCTTGTTTTTTTGCTTCTTCAACAATTTTCATTAAGCTAGCTCTATAGTATTGAAAAAATGCTTCCAAACTTTTTTTTTGTCTGCGTAATATACGGAAAACCAGTCCCAGCTCCATAAGTCCATTCAATACTGTCAGTGGTCCAGCTATATTAAAACAAACCTTTTTTCCCTGCTCATGTAATAATCTGATCGCAGCAAAGTTTTCTTTTTGTCTTAAAGTAAATTCAGTTTTGTAGATTAATCTATTTATGTCCTCTTCGTTTGCATAAGCAAATCCAATCACCTTAGGACCTACTACATCCGCTGGGATTTCTAGTATACCTCCTAAAGCTTCTATCTCAAGTGTACAACAAGTCGGAAGTGTAGTGAAACCGCTTTGATGAATTTCCTGTAGCTTTACAGATAATTTTGCAATCTGATCTCTTTCCGTAAATACCCTCTTGAAATCAAGACTCTTATCATGTAAAAGTTCTCTGGGAATTGTAGAGTGTGATCCAAGCGGACAGGAGAATTCCTTAAATTCTGTCATCAAATTCCTCCACTGGGAAATCCAAGCAATCCATAAAAAGATTATTGTATCCTGGCAAGGTGCCCAGTTCTATATAATCAATTTCTCTAGACAAATCTTCCATTTCTTTACGAGCCTTTTTACTAAGTAAAGCAATGTATGCTCCTGTTTTTGCAGAATTCCCAATATAACTGACTTTTTCTTCAACTATTTTTGGTAAAATACCAGCACCAATTAGACTTGTGGTTGGCAAATGTGCTCCAAATCCACCAGCCACAATTATTTGGTCTAAATTATCCATTTCAATTCCAGCTTGCTGTAATAATGCGTAAAATCCTGACAAAATAGCGCCCTTAGCTAGCTGAACTTGTCTTATATCACCTTGAGTTATCAGAATTTCTTTAGGATTCTCTATGAGTACAACTGCTTTTTTTCGTCCATCATTTTTAAACATCCGCTTTCTATAATCATCTTCAGCAAAATCCGTGTTTTTTTTCAATGCTCCGTTCCTTTTTAAAAACCCATTATTTACCAACTCACGAATAGTTGCTAAAATTCCACTACCACATAATCCTTCTGGTTTTTCTCCACCAATAACGATTAAATTGATTCCCGCTGATGTGATGCTTAAATCTTCAATAGCACCATTAGATGCTCGCATACCATTACTAATATTCATACCTTCCAGTGCTGGCCCAGCTGCACAGGAACACGCCGTGATATGACCTTTGCTTGAGAGTACGATTTCTCCATTTGTACCAATATCAATAAATAAAACATTTCCAGCTTTTTTGACTAATTCCGCCACATAAACCCCAGCAATAATATCAGCTCCTATATATGCTGAAACACATGGAAGCAAATATAGCTTTGTTTCTTGTGAAATTTTTAAACCAATTTCATATGCGAATATGCTTTTACTCTTAAGAAAGGTTGGGGTAAATGGAGCTTGCCCAATGCTTATGGGGTTTACTCCTAATAGCATATGTAACATTGTCGTATTAGCTGCTACTGTAATTTCATATACTCTTTCCTTAGCAATAAAATTACGCTCACATAAATCATCTATCATGCTATTAAGAGATAGCACGATAGCATCCTGCAATTTAACTATTGCCTCTAAACCAAACTCATGTACATAAGTAATCCTTGTTAAGACATCTAGTCCAAAAATATTTTGAGCATTTATTGTACTCTCTATGTCAATTTCCTCACCACTGTTTAAATCTACTAAGGCGATAACAACAGTAGTTGTTCCAATATCAATAGCCATTCCATAAAGTTGCTGTCTAGTATCTCCAGCTTCTATTTTAAGCAATTCCCCATTGTATATTATAGCTGTATATTTTCCTGCTATGGTTGGTAATTTTTTTATCAACTGTAAGTCTTTAATTGTTGCACCAGCTAAGCTCATAAAAACCTCTTCGTAGCTTGTTTTATCTTCAATTTTAGGTTTTTTAAGCTCAATTAGAATTTTTTGCACTGTAGTACTTTTTGTAAAATTAGGTAAGTATCCCCTAGTTACAGCTCTTACTTTTTTCTCGCTTTGTAAAACCTCAATTATCAAATCACTTTTAGGCGTGAGTTGGCAACTTAGTCTAATTCCACTATCAATCTCTTTCCCGCTTAAAAATTTAAGTTCAGTTTCAGTTAAGCTGCTCACTTCGCCTTCAATTATGCGAATTTTACATTTTCCGCATAGTCCTCTCCCACTACATGGGTTATCAACAAATATTTTCTGCTCAATTAAAGCAGTTAATAAATGCTTTTCAGTTGTATAAATAGCTTTTTTCTTTTTATTTATCAAATTTATCGTATACATAAATCACCTACTAATTTATTTGCAATATTATTTCTTAATTAACTTGTTTGATTAAATTTATTTTCAGTAATTTTTCCAGGAATTCCTACATCCTGCCAAGCTTCTTCAAGTTTTGGAAAAAGTGCAACCCCAATAGCAGAAATTACTACAAGGCTTGAATTGTCTTTTGAACCATTAAAAGCACGAATTTGAATATCATTACCAACCACATCCACATGTTGCCAACCATTTTCGGTATTTACTAAGCCTTTAATACGTAGGCTTTCTGGTGTGAGTTTTTTTAAAAAATTCACTAGCTTTATATGTTCTATTTTTTTTACAAAATCCACAAGATAATGTCGTGGTCTTTCACTATTTACTTTCTGTCTAACTGCACAAATCTTTTCTGGCAACAATAAATTACGCATAAAAAGGTCGGCGTTTATTTGTCCAAAGTTAGTTTCTTCTATTGGTGCTGTTGCATTTAGCAAGCGCAACTCATTTATTAGCTCCATTTTACCTTTTTCTTCCAATAAATCGACTTTATTAATAACCAAATAATCACTTCGTACAACTTGTTCGTCTACAGCAACTAAGACATCTCTTAGCACTGAAAAAGTACTTGGATCAATTATGCCCAACATCCCGCAATATTCATAAATATCTCCAGCTATTTTTCGAAGATCTTCTAATATGTTTTCCAGAGAAACAGGATTAGCAAGCCCTGATGTTTCCACAATTAATAGCTCAATTGGTAATTTTGCATATGAGACAAGCGTTTCAATGAATGTATGTGAAAGACAACTACAAAAGACCTGACCGTTGTTTAATTGCTTAATCTCAATGCCCTCTTCTTCGATAACATCACCATCTACACTAATTTGCCCAAATTCATTGATGATTAAACCAATTTTTTTCTTTTCCAATTTAACCAAAATATGCTTAAGCAACGTTGTTTTTCCTGATCCCAGAAATCCTGTTAAAAAATATAACCGTATTTTATCCATTTCATCATAACCTTTCTCTTTACACTACTATAATTATTTTAGCATGTGAATGTAAAAAGTGATATAGTTTCCTATTGTAATTAATTACGAAGATTTATCACAAATTTTGCTTTACCTATACTTCAATAAAAACCAATGGAGTATGAGCATATTTAAGAGCTCATCTCCATTGGTCAAATTGTTTTATACTTATTTAGTTTGTGCGTTCCATAATCTTATACATTCTGTCTATCATTGCACTTGTATCTGCAACTAAGCCCGCCGAAAGCAGAGAGTTGTCTAATAGTTGTTCCGCCATTAGACTTGCAATAGCTTCATCAGTAACACGCAGACTGTTAATTTTCAGAATTAAACCATGAGTCATATTCAGCTCTAAAATTTTCGGCATTGTGTTCATACCTTTATCTTCGCTCATCATTCTTAGCATACGCTCCATACCGTTGCTCATACCCTTAGGATTAACAACCATAGCAGGTGTATCTGAAAGGCGTTTTGAGGCTTTTACTTCAGCCACTTTCTGTCCTAAAACCTTTTTGAACCAATTAATCATGCTTTCTTCTAATTCAGGGGCCATGGCATTTGCAAGTTCCACTTCTCCTTCTGATTCTGGTAGTTCTAGCCCTTCTTGATCGGCTGAAATGAATTGTTTTTCATTATAGTTTTGGAGAGAATCGAAAATGTAGTCATCAACTGTTTCATATGTGTATAATACTTCAATATCCTTTTTGCGAAAAATTTCCATGTAAGGACTAGCAACTACCGCATCTCTACTTACTCCGCTAACATAATAAATGCCTTTTTGTTCTGGAACCATTCGTTCTATATAGTCATCTAAAGAAACGGTTTTGCCACTTTCAGCTTTACTAGATTCGAAGCGCAATAGCTTCATTAGTTCATCTTTGTATTCATAATCAGTAGCTGCTCCTTCTTTTAAAAAGCTAGAAAATTTCCCATAAAACTCTAAATATTTCGCTTCGTCTTTCTTAGCTTGTTCACTTAAATATTTTAAGAATCTCTTAGTAATAACTTTGCGCAACTTGCTTATTAATGCACTATCCTGCATTGTTTCTCTGGAAATATTCAGCGGCAATTCTGCAGAATCAATTACTCCTCTTAAAAAACGCAACCACTTTGGAAGTAAATCCGGAGCTTTTTCCTGAATAAGTATCTTTTTGCAATAAAGATTTACACCTGGATCTAGCATACCAAAACCTGCTCTTTCCATATTCTCTTTGGGAACATAAAGTAAGGCATGAATATTTAATGGAACATCAGTACTAAAATGCAATTTATATTTTGGATCTTGATAGTCATTAGCTATAAATTTATAAAATTCATTATATTCATCTTCTGTCACTTCTTTTTTATTTTTTATCCAAACTGCTTGAACTGTATTAACCTTTTCTTCGCCAACATAAACATCAAAAGGTACAAAGCTAGAATATTGTTTAATAATTCTTTTTAAGTCAAACTCATCTAAGAATTTTTTTTGCTCTTCTTTTAAGTATAGTTTGATTTCCGTGCCTCTAGTCTTTTTATCAGAACTACTTATTTCATATGTTCCAATGCCTTCAGACTCCCAAAAAAAGGAATCATCGCCCTTATAAGAACGCGTTATTAAGTTAACTTTATCAGCAACCATAAAAGCAGAATAAAAACCTACGCCAAACTGACCAATGAGATTTACATCATTACTATCGCTCTCAGATAATTTTTGCAAAAATGTTTTTGATCCTGAATGAGCTATAGTACCTAAGTTTTTGATAAGTTCTTCCTTGGTCATTCCAAGTCCTGTATCACTAATTGTTAAAATTCCTGTTTCTTTATTTGCTGTAATTCTAATTTCCAAAGGAAGATCTTCTTGTTCTATAGCTTCAGTTAAGCTTAGATAGCGATATTTTTCTAATGCATCCACTGAGTTAGATATTAATTCTCTTAAAAATATTTCTTTATCCGTATACAAAGAATGAATCACAATATCCAACATCTTCTTAACTTCTGCTTGAAATTCTAATTTTTCTGTTGCCATTGGCATAATTTCAACCTCCATTTGCATCTTTTGATTTTTTGTTTTATTATTGTACTAATAAAACATTTTTATTATAGCATATAGCTTGTAATAATTCGACCTTTTTTGACCATTATTTTAACAAAATAAGGAGCAACCATGAAAGCAAAATTCTTTTCTCTTATAAAACTCCACCCATTCTTAGCAACATTTATCTCTGCTTGTCTTATGAGCTTGGGTCAAATTTTTCCAATATTATCTTTTCTAAGTTGGTTTGGACTTGTGCCTTTTTTTTCACTATTCACTCTAGATATATCTTTTTTACGCAAACTTCAGTGTACTTATTTATGGGGTTTTATTTTTTATTGCTGGCAAGCTCATTGGTTTCTAGAGATTTTCCCACTGGACTGGGCAGGTTTTCCTGGATGGCCAGCATATTTCTTGTTAATTGGTGGTATTCTTTTTCTAGCATTGATAAAATCTATTTCATATTTACTTTTACCTATAGTTTGTGAAATTACAAAATGCAAAGAAAATCAGTTGGTATTTATGCTCCCTGCTATTTGGATTTCCATTGAATACACATTAGGAATAGGCACATTTGGCTATACATTTGGACAAATTGCCATGTCACAATATAAAAATCTTCCTTTAATTCAAAGTGCTAACTTGATTGGCGCTCTGGGCGTGGGAGGTCTAATTGCCCTTTGCAATGCGTTTATACTTACTATTCTTCTACAAAACCGTCCACGAATTTTCGTATTAAGCTTTGTAATGCTAATTTTATCAATCAATCCCCTTTATGGTATCTATTGCTTAGCAAAAGATACCCCTTCTATACGTAGTATAGAAGCTGGTATTGTCCAAGGTAACTTTCATATAGGAAACAAATTATCTGCCAAAACCACTTATATGCGCGAGCAATATTTAATACTTTCCAAGTCCTTACTAGAATATCATAAAGTAGATTTAATACTTTGGCCTGAAACAGCTTTGCCTAGTTTAACAAATACAGAGCAGGAGTCTATACTTGCATCCTTTGCCAAAAAGGAAAATATTTATTTATTTACTGGTACAACTTCTAGAATAAGCACTCAACGCTTCAATATTATACAAGGATATAATCCTACAGGACAGCTATTTTCAACATATGTCAAACAAAAGCTCGTACCTTTAGGTGAGTATCTTCCTTATGAAAAAGTTATAAATAATCTTTTCCCTTTTACAAAAGATTTATGGATTTTGCAAGATGGACTCCATGCTGGTTCAAAGGCAGGTGTTATTAATATAGGAATTGGCAAATTAGGCGAGCTAATTTGCTATGACAGTACTTTCTCTGAACTTAGCAGGCAAGCAGTTATAGAAGGCGCCGAGCTATTGCTTTTAGGAACCGATGATTCATGGTTTCGTTATTCAGTAGCAACTAAGCAACACTTGGCTCAATCTGTTTTTCGCTGTATAGAAAATGGTCGTGATATGATAAGAGCAGCTAATACAGGCATTTCCGCATTTTTAAGTTATAATGGAGAAATTAATGGTGCAACAGGAAGTATGGTTGAAGCTACAACCATAGGCAAAGTAAACTTAAAAAATCACCAAACCATATTTACAAGGTTTGGTGATTTAGGACTTCTTCTATTGGCAATTTTTGTGATAACTATTTATGCCTCTACAAACACCCTGCGTCGAATAAGCTCTAAAAGTATAAAACGCGGAAGATAATTTTTGCTCCTTTTAGGTAGTAAAAATTCAACGGTTGCACAATATTTATCTAATAATGATACAATGATAGCTTCTTTAGAAGATGGAAAGCCATAAGACATCGGCCACATATGATTTTTGATAATTATTTCTTCATTTTCGTTAAGCACAAATCTTTCTTTAGCATTTTCTAATGCTTCTAACGGGTGCTTCATGCAGTGTTTCCAAGTACTGCGTTTTTCTGCTAAATCTCTCCATCTATAACAGATAAAATCATGTAGTAACCCTGCTCTAGCAGCAGAAACTTCATCTAAATTCATTTTTCTACAAAAATAAAAGGCCCAATACGATACATCCAAAACATGATCGTAAATACTTGATGTATGATGCTTAATTAACTTCAGCTTTTGAAAATCATCATCTTCTATGATATCTTGTACTATAGCATAATAATCTTGATAATATTCATTTTTTTCTATATCATCTAACTTAGTATACAATAAACACACACCTTTCTCCTTTACATTATATCACTTTTATCAAATTTTTCAATAAAGGATGTGAACGCATGAATTCTCTTGACTTTATCTTAAATAACTTCATTTGGCTGTATTACTTTGTTACATTCTTTTTTGCATGTTTGCTAGTTTTTTTCGAAAGGCGTAATCCTCAAAGCACTTTAATATGGCTTTTAGTGCTTTTTGCCATTCCGTATTTTGGTTTTTTATTATATTTGCTTTTTGGTCTGCATTTTAAACGCGAAAGAATATTTCAGTTAAAGGGTAAGGCAAAAAAAAGTTTTTTAACCCTAGCTAATTTACAAGATAAGTTGCTTGTACAAAAAACATTCCCATTTGGAGATACACGAACAATTAACTATGCTGATTTTATTCAGCTCAATCTTTATGTAGATTATGCAATTTATACGGAAAATAACCAGATTCAGCTTTTTCATGATGGCAAAAGCTTTTTTGAGAATTTTTTTAAGGATATAGAAAAAGCAGAACATTCAATTTATCTTGAATTTTATATCATACGTAATGATGTTTTAGGTAATCAGTTTTTAGAGCTTTTAATGCAAAAGGCAAAATCTGGTATAAGCGTTCGGCTCATAATTGATGATATGGGATTCAAGTCTCTATACAAGCGTACTAAAATCTTGCGTCTAGCAGGCGTACAGGTCGAGGTATATGGAGTAAAAAAATTTCCTTTTGTACCACGTATCAATTATAGAAATCATCGTAAACTTACAGTAATCGATAATAAAATTGGATACTTAGGCGGTTTTAATGTGGGAGACGAGTATATTGGACAAAATACTCATTTCGGTTTCTGGCGAGATACTCATTTTCGTGTTACCGGAGATATTATTGATATGTTTGTTTTTGATTTTTTATTAGATTGGAATTTTGCCGCTCCATCTCCACAGGAAATTCTTTTGCCAAGTTATGCTTTACCAGGGTTAAATACCTCTAATATTGGTATGCAATTAGTCACTAGTGGACCTGATAGCTTATGGCCCAATATCCGCAATAGTTTTCTCAAGATGATTTCTGAAGCTGAACACTATATCTATATTGCCACACCGTATTTTATTCCTGATGAGAGTATCTTAAATGCCTTAAAGGTTGCTGCTATTTCAGGACGAGAGATTATAATTTTAATCCCATCAATTCCTGACCATCACTTTGTTTTTTGGGCTAATCGTTATTTTGCTGGTGAATTACTCGAGGTTGGAGCACGCCTTTTTGAATATAAAAAAGGATTTTTGCATTGCAAGATTTTACTTGTAGATGATTATATAAGCAGCATAGGAACTGCCAATATGGATGCAAGAAGCTTCCATATTAATTTTGAAATAACTAGCTTCATTTTTGCTGAAGAGGTAGCTAAAGATGTAAAAGCACAGTTTGAAAAAGATTTGCTTAATTCACACGAAATAACCTTAGAGGAATATTTAGCGCGCTCAACAACTGTAAAACTTAAGGAATCTGTTTCTAGGCTATTTGCTCCTTTACTTTAAATAAATGCTTCATTAAGCTATAATATAAATATATTAAATATTTTTATGGAGGTTCAATATGCATGCAATAATTTTAGCTGCTGGATATGCTACCCGGCTCTACCCTTTAACTTTAACATCTCCAAAAGCACTTTTACCAATTGGCAATAAGCCTATCATTGAATTTATTCTAGATGAAATGGCCACATTACCAAATCTTTCTAAAGTGGTTATTGTTTCTAACCATAAATTTATAAGCCACTTTGAATTGTGGCTTACTGCCATACAAGAGCGTCAGCAGTATCCTAATTTAGAACTTATATTGCTTGATGATGGCTCAATTAATGAAACTGATCGTTTAGGAGCTATTGGTGATATTGAATTTGCAATTTCTCGAGCTAACCTAAATGAAGACTTATTGGTTGCAGCTGGAGATAATTTTTTTACATTTCCACTAAGTGATTATGTTAGTTATTTTCATATGTATCGTAAAGATGCTATTTGTGCCAAACATATCGCAGATAAATCTGTATTACAGCAAATGGGAGTTGCAATTGTTGATTCGGAGCTTCGTTTACTTACAATGGAGGAAAAACCATCAAATCCATCTAGTGATATCGGTGTTTATGCCTTATACATATATACCAAAGATACGCTTCCGCTATTTCATGAATACCTAACTACAGGAAATAATCCAGATGCTCCTGGTAATTTCCCCGTCTGGCTTGTTAAGCGCAAAGAAGTGCGTGTATACCTCTTTAAGGGAGACTGTATAGATATAGGTACCCCAGAAGTTTATGCAGCGGTCAACGCTCAATATAAGTAGCATAAAGCCCAAAGATTAGTTAATCAATCTTTGGGCTTTATTAATATTATTAATTAAATTAGTATTCTTACTAGAAAATTACTCCTTTTGAAATTAGATAACAACGCCTGAAACAACACCAGCGCCTACTGTTCTTCCACCTTCAC
>JBAXCZ010000021.1:0-36767 GCA_037141195.1 Clostridia bacterium | reverse complement strand
GTTCCTACGTTTACGTGCGGTTTCGTTCTTTCATACTTCTTCTTTGCCATTTTAAGTAATCCTCCTCTAAATTAAGTTATTAATCTGGTTTAATTACCAGTACGTTTTGCAATAATTTCTTCCGCAATACTCTTTGGTACCTCTTCGAAATGTGCAAATTCCATGGATGATGTTCCTCTGCCTTGGGTTTTAGAACGTAAATCTGTAGTGTAGCCAAACATTTGGCTTAGTGGCACATAACCTTTGATTATTTGCGCACCTGAACGGCTTTCCATTCCTTCTACTCTACCACGGCGAGAGTTAATATCTCCAATAACATCTCCCATATGCTCTTCTGGTACAGTAACTTCAATCTTCATTACTGGTTCAAGAATTACAGGGTTTGCTTTTTTTGCTGCAGCCTTAAAGCCCATAGAACCAGCAATCTTAAAGGCCATTTCTGATGAGTCTACATCATGATAAGAACCATCAACCATAGTTATGCGCACATCCACCATAGGATAACCGGCTAAAATACCATTGTTCATAGCTTCTTTTGCACCTGCATCAGCTGGTCCAATATATTCTTTAGGAACAACCCCACCAACAATTTTGTTCACAAATTCATAACCAGAACCTGGATCTAATGGTTCAATTTCAAATACAACATGTCCATATTGACCACGCCCACCAGACTGACGGATAAACTTACCTTCGGCTCTTGCTGCATTGCGGATAGTCTCTCTATAAGCAACCTGTGGTCTGCCAACAATAGCATCAACCTTAAATTCTCTTAAAAGACGATCAACAATAACCTCTAGGTGTAATTCACCCATGCCTGAAATAATTGTTTGTCCAGTATCTGTATCTGTATGCATTTTAAATGTTGGATCTTCTTCTGCTAGTTTAGCTAGAGCCATACCCATTTTTTCTTGATCTTGTTTTGTTTTTGGCTCAATAGCAATATCGATAACTGGATCTGGAAAATCCATAGATTCAAGAATAATTGCATTCTTTTCATCACAAAGTGTATCTCCTGTTGTGGTATCTTTCAATCCCACTGCAGCGGCAATATCACCTGTTTGCACTTCTCCAACCTCTTCACGATGGTTGGCATGCATTTTAAGAATACGTCCAATTCTTTCTTTTTTACCCTTAGTAGAGTTAAAAACATATGAGCCTGATTTTAAGACACCTGAATACACTCTAAAGAAGGATAATCTACCTACAAATGGGTCTGTCATAATCTTAAATGCAAGAGCAGAAAATGGTTCTCCGTCATCTGCTTGTCTAATAATCTCCACTTCAGGATCATCTGCTGAAATACCGCGTTTTGCTGGTATATCTAGTGGGGACGGTAAGTAAGCAACAACTGCATCTAACAACTGCTGCACGCCTTTATTTTTAAATGACGAGCCACAAATTACAGGAATAATTGTTACTGCTAAGGTCGCTTTACGAATGCCTTCTTTCAATTCTGCTTCTGTAATTTCTTCACCCAGCAAATATTTTTCCGTTAGTATTTCATCAGTTTCTGCTACCGCTTCAATGAGCTTTGCTCTATATTCAATAGCTAGTTCTTTTAACGGTTCAGGAATTTCGCCAACTTCACTCTTTGTTCCTAAGTCATCCACGTAAACTATCGCTTCCATAGTGACTAAATCCACAATACCCTTAAAGGTATCTTCTGAGCCGATGGGGATTTGCAAAGCTACTGCATTTGCACCTAAACGATCTTTAATCATACTCATACCACGGAAAAAGTCTGCTCCAACGCGGTCCATTTTATTAATATATGCCATTCGTGGAACACCATATCTATCTGCTTGTCGCCAAACAGTTTCAGATTGTGGCTCAACTCCACCTACAGAACAAAACACAGCTACTGCACCATCAAGTACGCGCAATGAGCGTTCTACCTCAACAGTGAAATCTACATGTCCAGGTGTATCAATGATATTGATACTAGTCCCATGCCAATTACAGGTTGTCGCAGCAGAAGTAATAGTGATACCACGTTCTTGCTCCTGCACCATCCAGTCCATGGTAGCAGCTCCATCATGCACTTCACCAATTTTGTGAGTACGGCCTGTATAAAATAAAATTCTTTCAGTAGTAGTGGTTTTACCAGCGTCAATATGCGCCATAATACCAATATTACGAATATTTTTTAAGTCAAACTGTCTTGCCATTCTTTTTCCTCCTTCCCACACCGTTAAACGGAGGGCGAATATTTACCTACCATCTATAGTGAGCAAATGCTTTATTAGCTTCTGCCATCTTATGTGTGTCCTCACGTTTCTTCACAGAACCGCCAGTACCATTCGATGCATCTATAAGCTCGGCAGCTAATTTTTCTCTCATAGTTTTACCGCCTCTTGCACGGGTATACTTAGTAATCCAACGAATACCTAATGTTTGTCTGCGCTCAGGTCGAACTTCGATTGGCACTTGATAATTAGCACCACCTACACGGCGGGATTTTACTTCTAAGACAGGCATAACATTTTTCAATGCTTCTTCAAAAACCTCTAATGGATCTTTGCCTGTTTTTTCTTTAATAATTTCAAAAGCACCATAGCAAATGCTTTCTGATACACCCTTTTTACCATCTAACATCATTTGATTGATGAATTTTGTAACTACAATACTATGATAAATTGGATCTGGAAGTACATCTCTTTTTGGTACATTACCACGTCTTGGCATTTTTTCACCTCATTTTACCTTATCTTATTTTTTCGGTCTTTTAGTTCCGTATTTAGAACGACTTTGCATTCTATCTTTAACACCTGCTGTATCTAATGCACCTCTAATAATGTGATAACGAACGCCTGGTAGGTCTTTAACTCTTCCTCCACGAATCATTACTACTGAGTGCTCTTGTAAATTATGGCCAACACCTGGAATATATGCTGTTACCTCTAAACCGTTTGTAAGTCTAACACGGGCAATTTTGCGAAGAGCTGAGTTTGGTTTTTTTGGAGTCGTTGTATAAACTCTTGTACAAACCCCTCTTTTTTGTGGGCATTCTTTTAGTGCAGGTGCTGTAGATTTTGTTACAGCCACTTTTCTTCCTTTTCTAACCAACTGACTAATTGTAGGCATCTTCTAGCCTCCTTCCTCAAAATGCGCAGGAAATGAAAAGCGCGTTTTGCGCCTTTCACCTGCAAAATAGTTTTTAGTCTTCAATAATTGATGCTGTGGCAGATCCAATCTCTATTCCACAGGCTTTTCCTAGGTCTCGCAAGGTGTCAACCAGCACAGTATCTACACCTTCCTCAGTTGCTAACTGTATAATAGGATTTGCAACATGTGGATCCGCATTTTTTGCAATATATACAACTAGTGCTTCCTTGTTATGCAAAGCACGCATTGTTTGCTTAGTACCAATGGTGATCTTTTTTGCGTTTTTCAGGCGCTCTAAAGACATCTCATAACCTCCTCAGTAAACACAGTTGAATTTATATTAACATCCTCTTTTCTGGTTGTCAATATTTACTACCGCTAATTTTAGCTTTTAACTAATAATTCCGTAAGCTATTCTGCCATAATTGCTACATCAGCAACTGGTTCATTACCTTTACTCATAACCTTAATATTGCGATATTTAGGCACGCCAGCCCCTGCCGGAATTAATTTTCCGATGATTACATTTTCTTTCAAACCTAAGAGATTATCCACCTTACCTTTAATGGCAGCCTCAGTTAATACTCTTGTAGTTTCTTGGAAAGATGCTGCAGATAAGAAAGATTCTGTAGCCAGAGAAGACTTAGTAATACCTAAAAGTAATGCAGAAGAAGTCGCTGGTTCTCCGCCGGCTGCAATAGCCTTATCATTTTCCACCTTTAAGGTAAGTGCATCTGTCATACTACCAGGAAGTAGTGTTGTATCCCCTTGGTCCTCTACCCTTAATCTCCGCATCATCTGACGCACGATTACCTCAATATGCTTATCATTAATATCTACACCTTGCAGACGGTAAACCCTTTGAACTTCCCGCAAGAGATATTCCTGAACTCCTAAAACACCTTTAATTCTCAGTAAATCATGAGGATTTACTGAGCCTTCGGATAATTCATCACCAGCCTTTACTACCTGACCTTGCTTCACGTGAATCCTAGAACCATAAGGAATAGGATGTTCCAGCATTTCACCATCAGCATTAGTGATTTCTACAATCCTTTTATTGCTCTTTTCAACAATCTTCACTGTACCATTATGCTCAGCTACAATAGCTTGCCCTTTTGGCTTGCGTGCTTCAAATAGTTCCTCTACACGTGGAAGACCTTGAGTAATATCTGAGCTAGAGGCTACGCCTCCAGTGTGGAATGTACGCATAGTAAGCTGTGTTCCTGGCTCACCAATGGATTGTGCTGCAATAATACCAACAGCCTCTCCAATTTCTACAAATCCACCAGTTGCTAAGTTTTTACCATAGCAAGTGGCACAAACACCGTGTTTAGTCTTGCAAGTAAGGATGGAGCGAATCATTATACGTTCTACACCAGCAGCAATTATTTGCTCAATTATTGGCATAGTCATATATATTCCTCTAGCTGCTAAAACCTCACCAGTTATTGGGTGAACAACATCCTCAGCAACATAGCGTCCTAAAAGACGTTCTTCTAAAGGTTCAATAACTTCACTACCATTACGAATTTCCTCTACCCAGAAACCTTTTTTGCTATCGCAGTCCTCTTCCCGAATAATAACCTCTTGGGATACATCAACTAAACGTCTAGTCAAATAACCTGAATCTGCGGTTCTTAATGCTGTATCTGCTAATCCTTTACGAGCACCGTGAGTAGAAATAAAGTACTCGAGTACCGTTAGCCCTTCACGGAAGTTCGCTTTAATTGGCAGGTCAATAATTTTACCAGATGGATCTGCCATCAATCCTCGCATACCAGCAAGCTGACGAATCTGCTGCTTGTTACCACGGGCGCCTGATGTTGCCATCATGTTAATTGTATTAAATTTATCTAGTGCCTCCATCAAAGCATCAGTAACCTCTTGAGTTGTATCAGACCAAATTCTTGTTACGCTTTCGTAACGCTCATCCACAGTAATGATACCGCGTCTGAATTGTTTCTCAACTAAATCAACCTCTACTTCGGCTTTTTCAATCAAGACCTTCTTCGCTTCTAGCTTAATTACATCTGACATCGCAATAGTGATACCAGCCCTAGTAGAATAATTGTAACCTAAACGCTTGATTCCATCTAAAAGCTCTGCTGTGCGGGTATTGCCTAGTAACTCTTGGCAATGGGCAACAAGCTTAGATAATCTTTTTTTATCTAAATCAGCATTGATAAAACCTAGCTCCTCAGGAACTGGTACTTCTTTATTGAAAATCATGCGTCCGATAGTAGTATCCCGCATAATATCTCCATCCTTGATTTTCACCATAGCTTGGAGGCCAATTACATCGTTATCATAAGCCATAAATGCTTCGTTGTAATCCTTGAAAACCTTACCCTCGCCCTTATCACCAGGTTTGATGATTGACATGTAATACGATCCAAGTACCATGTCTTGAGTTGGGGTAGCTACTGGCTTACCATCTTTTGGGTTAAGAATATTATTAGTCGAAAGCATCAGTATTCTTGCCTCTGCCTGTGCCTCTGCAGAAAGTGGAATATGTACAGCCATTTGGTCTCCGTCAAAGTCAGCATTGTAAGCTGTACATACTAACGGATGCAAGCGAAGTGCTCTGCCGTCCACTAATACAGGATCAAAAGCTTGAATTCCTAGTCTATGCAGGGTAGGAGCTCGGTTTAAGAGTACTGGATGGTCTTTAATAACTTCCTCTAAAACATCCCAAACTTCATTCCTTGCTCTTTCTACCATTCTTTTAGCACTCTTAATATTATGCGCTTTACCATAATCTACTAAACGCTTCATCACAAATGGTTTGAAAAGCTCTAACGCCATTTCTTTTGGTAAACCACATTCATTCATTTTCAAATCCGGACCAACTACGATTACAGAACGTCCAGAGTAGTCTACGCGTTTTCCCAAAAGGTTTTGACGGAAACGACCTTGCTTACCTTTAAGCAAATCGCTTAAAGATTTTAGGGGTCTATTCCCTGGCCCTGTAACAGGACGCCCTCTTCTGCCATTGTCAATCAAAGCATCTACAGCTTCCTGTAGCATCCTTTTCTCATTTCGCACGATAATGTCAGGTGCTCCCAAATCCAACAAACGCTTAAGGCGGTTGTTACGATTAATCACGCGTCTATATAAATCGTTTAAGTCAGAAGTCGCAAAGCGACCTCCATCTAACTGTACCATAGGCCTAAGTTCTGGTGGAATAACCGGAACAACATCCATAATCATCCATTCAGGCTTGTTGCCTGACATTCTAAAAGCCTCAACAACTTCTAAACGCCTAGATGCACGAATCTTTCTTTGCCCGCTACATTCTTTTAACTCTAATCTAAGCTCCGTATCTAGCGAGTCCAAATCAAGCTCCACCAAAAGCTTTTTCACAGCTTCTGCTCCCATACCAGCTTCAAAGCTATCGCCAAATTTTTCTCTTGCTTCTTTATATTCCTGCTCAGTTAAGAGTTGTTTTTTTGTGAGCGGGGTATCCCCAGCCTCGGTGACAATGTAATTTACAAAGTACAATGTTTTTTCTAAAGAGCGGGGGGAAACGTCTAACAATAGTCCTAAGCGACTTGGTATCCCTTTGAAATACCATATATGCGATACAGGAGCTGCTAGTTCAATATGTCCTAATCGTTCGCGTCTTACCTTTGCCCGAGTTACCTCTACACCGCAACGATCACAAATTACTCCCTTGAACCTAACTCTTTTGTATTTGCCACAATGACATTCCCAATCTTTACTCGGCCCAAATATACGCTCACAAAACAAGCCATCTTTTTCTGGTTTTAGAGTTCTATAGTTAATAGTCTCTGGCTTTCTTACTTCGCCACTAGACCATTCACGAATTTTTTCCGGTGAAGCTAAGCCAATACGCATTCGTTCAAAATTAGTTGCATCCAATACAAGTACCCCCTTCTCTAGTTATCTTCAGCTAAAACGGCACCGAGATCAACGAAACCGCCATCTAAATCGATTTCACTCAGTTCTTTTTCTGCTAAGTCAACATCAACACTAAACCCTTCTAATTGATCATCCTTGATGTCGTCAATGTTTTCATCATCTAGCAGGTTTTCATCAGCCTGCACACTTTTTCCTAGAGCAGGTATTGCCTTCAAACCTAAATCTTTGTGTTTAATATCAATTACATCATCATCGTCATAATCCACATTTATTTCTATTTCTCTGTCATCTGCTGTTAATACCTTTACATCTAAGCATAAGCTTTGTAATTCCTTAATCAACACCTTAAAGGACTCTGGAACACCTGACTCAGGTACATTTTCGCCCTTTACAATTGCTTCATAAGTTTTCACACGACCAACTACATCATCTGATTTAACAGTAATTATTTCTTGTAAGGTGTAAGCAGCTCCATAAGCCTCTAGCGCCCAGACCTCCATCTCTCCAAAACGTTGACCGCCAAATTGCGCTTTACCACCCAAAGGTTGCTGTGTTACTAGTGAGTATGGTCCTGTAGAACGCGCATGAATTTTGTCATCTACTAGGTGGGCAAGTTTTAGCATATAAGTGTAACCAACAGTTACCTCATTATCAAATTGTCTGCCTGTACGTCCATCATAGAGTTTTGTTTTACCAGTATAATCCATGCCTGCTTTTTCCATCATGGCAATGATATCAGTTTCCGTCGCTCCATCAAAAACTGGAGTAGCTAAACGCAAGCCCAAAGTTTTAGCAGCCATACCTAAATGGCATTCTAATACCTGTCCAATGTTCATTCGAGAAGGAACGCCAAGTGGATTCAGTACGATTTCAACTGGAGTACCATCTGGCATGAATGGCATGTCTTCTTGAGGAAGAATCCTGGAAACGACACCCTTGTTACCATGTCTACCCGCCATTTTGTCCCCAACAGAAATTTTTCTTTTCTGTGCAATATAGCAACGAACTAACATATTAACGCCTGATGCTAAATCATCACCATTTTCTCTTGTAAATACCTTAACATCTACAATTTTACCTGATTCACCATGAGGTACACGCAAAGATGTATCTCGAACTTCTCTTGCTTTTTCTCCAAAGATAGCTCTTAGCAAGCGTTCCTCAGCAGTCAGTTCAGTTTCACCCTTTGGTGTTACTTTACCAACTAAAACATCACCAGGTACAACCTCTGCACCAATACGGATAATACCACGATCATCTAAATCTTTTAAAATATCTTCACTTACATTTGGAATATCTCTAGTTATATCCTCAGGTCCGAGCTTAGTATCTCTAGCATCACACTCATATTCTTCAATATGAATTGATGTATAATAATCTTCTCGCACTAATTTATCACTTAAGAGGATAGCATCCTCATAGTTGTAGCCTTCCCAAGTCATAAAAGCAACAAGTACATTTTTCCCTAAAGAGAGTTCACCATGGTCAGTAGATGGTCCATCAGCTAAAACATCACCCTTTTTCACATGTGTGCCTTTAGCGATAATAGGTTTTTGATTGATACAAGTTCCTTGATTAGAACGAGCATATTTTGTCATTTTATATGATCTAGTATTAGAATTTTGTTGTGGGTCTCTGAACAAGTGCTCTAGCATCTCACCATGTTCCATTTTAGAAGGTTCGATTTTATTTTTGCGCACAACTATTTCATTTGCCGTTACACGCTCAACTACACCGTCTTCTTTAGCAAGAATTACCACACCTGAATCATGAGCACACTTCCACTCCATGCCTGTCCCAACATAAGGGGCATCCGTGATTAAGAGCGGAACAGCCTGACGCTGCATATTAGCTCCCATTAATGCTCTGTTAGCATCATCGTGCTCCAGGAAAGGAATAAGTGCCGTAGCAATAGACCAAACTTGTTTAGGAGTAACATCCATAAAATCAATTCTGGACGGAGCAACCTGTAAAATCTCGTGACCAAAGCGAGCTTCAATAATATGATTCTTAAATGTACTGTCTTCATTAAGCGGAGCATTTGCTTGAGCTACTACATACTTGTCCTCTTCATCAGCAGTTAAGTAGACAATCTCATCTAGCACGCTACCTGTTTCCTTATCAACCTTGCGATAAGGGGTTTCAATAAATCCATATTGGTTAACCCTAGCATATGTACTGAGTGAACCAATCAAGCCAATATTTGGTCCCTCTGGAGTCTCAATTGGGCACATCCGACCATAGTGAGAGTGATGAACGTCACGCACCTCAAAGCTGGCTCGCTCACGGCTTAAACCACCAGGCCCTAGGGCACTTAGACGGCGTTTGTGAGTTAGCTCAGAAAGCGGATTAGTTTGATCCATAAACTGTGACAGCTGCGAAGAACCAAAAAACTCTTTAATTGCAGCCACAACTGGTCGAATATTAATCAACATTTGCGGCGTAATTACCTCTGTATCTTGAATAGTCATCCGCTCTCTTACAACACGTTCCATACGTGAAAGTCCAATACGGAACTGATTTTGCAGAAGCTCTCCAACCGAACGAAGGCGTCGATTGCCCAAATGATCAATATCATCTGAGGGAGCATTACCATCCATTATTTTCAAGAAATAATGGAAAAAGGCGATAATATCCTCTCTACCTAAGTGGTTGTAGGCTTTTGCTGTTTCTGGATGTTCAGGAAAAAATTGATCAAATTCTTCCTTAAGTTTTTTATTTACTTTATAACGGCCTACATTACCTAAATCATAACGTTTGGAATCGAAGAATAAAGATTGAATTAAGGTTTGTGCACTATCAATTGTTGGCGGTTCACCTGGTCTAAGCTTTTTATAAATTTCGATTAATGCTTCTTCTCTATTGTGAGTATTATCTTTTTCTAATGTTAATAAAATTCTTTTATCTTGAGAAAAAGCAGCTAAAATTTCCGCATCAGTAGAAAAACCCATCACACGCAAAAGCACAGTGCCAGCCATTTTTCTAGTTCTATCAATGCGCACAAATATATTTTCATTAATATCAGTTTCCAGCTCTAACCAAGCACCTCGGTTAGGAATTAGCGTGGAATTATAAACATTAACACCACTTGGATCAATATTAGCATTGAAATATGCACCTGGTGAACGAACCAGTTGGCTGACAATAACTCGCTCAGCTCCATTAATAATAAAAGTTCCGTTATCTGTCATTAAAGGAAAATCGCCCATAAAAACTTCTTGTTCTTTAACTTCCCCAGTTTCCTTATTAATAAGTCTTACTTTTACCCTTAAAGGAGCTGCAAAGGTACAGTCTCTTTCACGACATTCATCTACAGAATATTTTGGTTCCTTAAAGCTAGTGCCAGTAAATTCCAAAACTAAGTTACCTGTGAAGTCCACAATCGGAGAAATATCTTGAAACATCTCCAAAAGGCCCTCATTAATAAACCAATTGTACGAATTTTTTTGAACCTCAATCAAGTTAGGCATATCTAGAACCTCGTGAATTCTCGAAAAACTATATCTTTCACGACCGCCAACTTTTACCGGAACAGGAAATTGCATACATCCACCTCCACTTTGTATTTGCATCATGCGAGAAACTTAAATTTACGCATTGAAAAGCAAGGTATTACTACCTCGCTAAAAAATTTATATACGAGCTACTTTTCGAACCTTGTCCGAGAGTATAGCAATTTATTATACCAAATTACAGAAATTTTACAAGTGCTTTCTTGTAAAATATTTATAAAAAAAGAGACTACCTTCACGGTAGTCTCTTCCAAAATATTAATTACTTAACTTCAACAGAAGCTCCAGCTTCTTCAAGCTTAGCTTTGATTGCAGCAGCATCTTCTTTGCTAATGCCTTCTTTAACAGCCTTTGGAGCACTGTCAACTAAATCTTTAGCTTCTTTTAAGCCTAAAGCTGTAATTTCACGAACAACTTTAATTACGTTAATCTTTTTCTCGCCAGCGCCAGTTAAGATTACATCAAATTCAGTTTTTTCTTCTTCTACAACTGCAGGAGCAGCTCCAGCAGCAGCAGCAGGAGCTGCTGCACTTACACCAAACTCTGCTTCAAAAGCTTTTACTAAATCAGATAATTCTAAAACGGTCATGCCTTTAACGGCATCTAAAATTTCATTTGCATTCATCGTATATACCCCTTTCAAATTTTCAAATTTTTATTCGGCTTGGACGCCTTCTTTTTGTTTTCTAACAGCATCAAGCACACAAGCAAACTTAACAATTGAAGACTGCATGCAGCCCAACAATTTAGCGATAAGTACTTCCTTGGATGGTAATTCTGCCAAAGCTCTTACAACAGATGCATCGATGACCTTGCCATCTAATACGCCAATTTTAATTTCCATAACTTTTTTAGCTTTAATAAAGTCATTAATGATTTTTGGTGCCAAAATTGGATCCGAACCAAAAGCAATTGCTGTTGGCCCTTTTAAGCTTGACTCCAAACCTTCAATACCAGCATCTTTTGCTGCAAAGTTAGTTAAGGAATTTTTCATAACAACAAACTCAATACCTGCTTCACGCAAATTTTTACGCAATTCAGTAGCTTGAGAAACTGTTAATCCGCGATAATCAACTAATACAATACTAGCTGCGCTCGTGAATTTTTCTTTAATCTTCGTTACAATAGCTTTTTTAGCCGCTAATTGACTTGCACTACCCATTTTTCCACCTCCTAGTTGAATTCTGTACTTTTACACCAGAAAATAAAAGCGACCTCCAACAAAGACAGAGGTCGCATATCTACACATTAATTAGCGTAAAATTTTGGCCTCGGTAGGAAATTAAGCTGTTGGGCACCTACTGTCTTCAGTCGTACATTCTAGTATCTAAACTATCTTGGGTATTGTAACTCCAAGCCTAGTAAAAGTCAAATTTATTTTGCTACAGCTTTTAATGGATTCATTTTAATTCCTGGACCCATAGTAGATTTAACTACCAAGCTCTTGATATAAGTTCCTTTTGCTGCAGCTGGTTTCGCTTTGATCACTGCTTCAATGAATATTTTGAAATTATCATTGATTTTTTCTTGTTCGAAGGATACCTTGCCCAATGGAACATGGATAATTGCTGTTTTATCTAGACGGTATTCAATCTTACCAGCCTTAACTTCTCTAACAGCTTTTTCTACATCCATTGTAACTGTGCCAGTTTTTGGATTTGGCATTAAGCCTCTAGGGCCCAAAAGTTTACCAAAACGTCCAACCATAGCCATCATATCAGGGGTAGCAATCATTACATCAAAATCTAACCAACCGCCTTCAATTTTTGCTAGATAGTCTTCTGCGCCAACATAGTCCGCGCCTGCATCTATAGCAACCTTTTCCTTGTCGCCCTTGGTAATAACCAAAACGCGTACATCTTTACCAGTACCATGAGGTAACACTACAGTTCCTCTAACTTGCTGATCAGCGTGACGTGGATCTACACCCAAACGTACATGCGCTTCAATTGTTTCATCAAACTTAGCAGTTGAAAGTTTCTTAACTAACTCTAATGCTTCATTTGCATCGTATAGTTTAGCAAGATCAATATCTTTTACTGCATCCATATACTTTTTGCCATGTTTTGCCATTTCTTATTCCTCCTTGTGGTTATGCGGGGGTAACCCTCCCACTATTAAGAGCATTAAACGATATCGATGCCCATGCTTCTTGCCGTGCCTTCAATCATCTTCATTGCCGCTTCTATGCTTCCAGCATTTAAGTCTTTCATTTTCATTTCTGCAATTTCACGCACTTTAACTCGATCAAGCTTTGCAACTTTTTTGATATTTGGCGTGCCAGATGCAGTTGCAATACCTGCTGCTTTTTTCAAGAGCACCGCTGCTGGTGGAGTTTTTAATACAAAAGAGAAAGAACGGTCTTCATATACAGTAATTTCTACTGGAATAATCAAGCCTACTTGTGAAGCTGTTTTCTCGTTATACTCCTTACAAAATGCCATAATATTTACTCCGTGCTGACCAAGAGCAGGACCAACTGGTGGTGCTGGATTAGCTTTACCGGCTTGACATTGTAACTTAATAATTGCTTTTACTTTTTTTGCCATGTTTACACCTCCCAAAAGCTATTTATACAAAAACACTACAGTTCAGCCACTTGAAAATAATCAAGCTCAACTGGTGTTTCTCTACCGAACATAGAAACCGTTACTTTTACCTTCTTGCGTTCCTTCAGAATTTCTGAAAGAATCCCTTCAAAACCTTCAAAAGGTCCACTAATAATTCTTACGACTTCTCCTGGAGTGAAATTAATCGAAACATTTTCTTCCTCAGAGCCCATACGCCTTAACAAGAATTGCGCCTCATTATCAGACATAGGAATTGGTTTAGCACCTGCACCTACAAATCCTGTTACACCAGGTGTATTGCGTACTACATACCACGAGTCATCAGTCATGCACATTTCTACTAATACATAGCCAGGAAATATTTTCTTTTTAACTATTTTCTTCTTGCCATCCTTGACTTGTACTTCGTCCTCCATTGGAACAAGTATCCGAAAAATATCTTCGCTCATGCCCATAGATTCAACCCGTCGTTCGAGATTCGTTTTCACTTTGTTTTCGTATCCAGAATAGGTATGTATTACAAACCATTGCTTTTCCATACAAATGGGATTAAATCCCGTCCCTCCAATCGTCATGCGCAAGCGCGAGCCAATAATTGTTCATGAACTTATCTTAGATAATTTTAGATAGTAAAAATGCAAAAATACCATCGAACATACCTAACAAAAGTGAAACTACAATAACGGTAACAATAACAACCACCGTATAATTGAACAATTGCTTCGCGTTTGGCCAACGCACTTTTTTCAGCTCAGCCAATACACCTTTTGCAAATCTAGAAATACGCCCTTGCGCTTTTCTTGGTTTTGGCGCAGCAGTTATACTTTTCTCAGCCATAGTACCTCTCCTTAAAACTCCCTATTTTGTTTCCTTATGCACTGTGTGTGTCTTGCAGTGGCTGCAATATTTTGCGAGTTCAATTCTGTCAGGATCATTTTTCTTGTTTTTTGAACTCATGTAATTGCGGCGTTTGCATTCTGTGCAAGCTAAAGTAACACTTACTCTCACGAAAGCACCTCCTAAAATCATTAATTAAGGCTTATTAACCCATAGGGAACAAGCACATTGTCTCATTTACTAGCCAAACTACCCTCTAATAAACCATTCACCTATATAATCTACCACAATCAAAATAGCATGTCAATTGAAATTCTGCCTAACTTATTCTTCGTTTTTGCAAAAAAAAGATTTCTCCAAGCTAAATCTTGCAAAGTTAACCTTAAGCAAGCCTGTTTTATTAGAAAACTAGCTAAGCTTAGCCAAATAATTTTGTATATAACTCCTCTTGTTCAGGTAAATGTGTTACATAACCAACAGCTATTTTATTCTCTGTAGCCTCTATCACACGCTTTGCACCATTTGGCCCAAATGCCCCGCATAACTCAATTAAGTTATAATTATCTTCCAAAGCCAACTTAGCAGCCTCGCAAGCATCATCAATACTTGCCGCAGCAACAGTTTTGGTAATATTTCCGCCCTGACTAATAATCTGACTAAAATCTTTTTGATAATCTGCGTTACCAGAAATAAAAATAAACATAAACTTAAATATAGCCATTTTATTTTCCTCCTAAAGATATAAAAATTACTGTTAGCGTCATCAATAGCTTTGGCTGTAAAAAAGAGCTTTTGTTTCTAACATTTTCCCCTAAATAATTTAGCTCAGCTTGAAAATGAAAAATGAACGATGAATTAGCTTTCGCTAATGAACAATCAATAATAAAAAAGTGCCTCGAAATTATCCAGCATTTGTCTATTATTCTTCATTCAACATTCATCATTCATCGCTTTTTTTGGTGCGGGTAATGGGACTTGAACCCATACATCTTTCGACACACGCCCCTCAAACGTGCCTGTCTGCCAATTCCAGCACACCCGCTGACAACGTATGTCATTATAGCAAATCAAGTCCTATCTTACAAGCACTGTTAAGAGATTTCTTCAGGAAAATTAATATTTATTTCCCCAACTCCACCGTCAATGGCAATTTTATCTGTAGCTGTAATATTACCATTAAACTGATCCCCTACTTTTTTTTGATTGAATTTCACATCTCCCAAACCTGTTTTAACCTGCATATCATATTCATCAATATTGCGTATTAGCTCAATTGCTACCTTTCCAACGCCACATTCAATTCTACTGTTACCCGCAATATCTCCGCCTATAAAGATATCACCAACTCCGCTTTTTAAGTATAAGTTTCCTATTTTAGAATCTTCTATCCGAACTTCTCCTACCCCACCATCAATTTCTGTTTTTGCACTTGTAAGATTATTGGCTGAGAATTTGCCTACCCCAGTTTCTAGTTTTAGCAAGGTGGTGCTCAAATCAGCAATTTCAACTTTTCCAGCACCATTTTTGATAACTATTTCTGTTAATTGAACGTCAGCTGGCACCTTAATTGTTATTTTGGTATTATCCTTATTCCGTAAATTCCAACCGAATAAATTGAAAATCTGCTCGTTATTGTTTACAACAAGTTTTCCCTTGTTATTCTCTATTTGGGCGTTTACACTAAGGTTATTTGCCTCTAAAGAAAATTTATCGCTTACAATAATTTCCACATCACCAAAGCCATTATTAATTTCAATGGCATTAAAATCAGTATAATCCTGTTGAATATTCTTTGTTTCTCTTGGACCTGCAAGAAAAAATCCAATACCAAATATGGCTGAAGCAATGCTAGAAATTATACCAACAATTAAAATAATCGCAAAAGCTATTGCTCCATATTTAATTATTTTTTGTAAACTATTCATCTAATCTCTACTCCTCCAAACAAGCAAGTGTTTTTGATATAGATAGTAAAGCTATTCTGCCCTTGTGAATTATTTGCATGATTGGAAACTCCTCCAAAAATAGAAGTGCCAACATGCTGCACGCTGATATTTTGAGGTGCATAAATATCTATTCCTCCAAATACTGCAGTGCAATCTATCACCACGTCTGAGCTAATCTTAGCACCGCGCAAATCTAGCGTCACACCGCCAAAAATCGCATTGATAATCGCACCCTGAAATTCTTCGCCATTAAAGTTAACTTGCATCCCAGAAAATGTAGCATTATAATTTTTTTGTCCTGTCGTTCCCACCGTTTCAAGCTTTGCTCGAATATTCTGATACGTTTTAGAAAAAAGCAGCCTAATTCCTATCAATACTAAAAGCCCTGGAAAAATCAGTTTACTAACTAGTGCATAGTTTATGACATCTTGTGCCATTAAAAGCAAAGCTATACCTATTAATAAGCCAATGACAGAACCCAAGTCAAAACCTTGTTCAACTATTCTTAATAAGCAAGGAACAATAATAAAAAGTGTCCACCAGCCAGAAAAAAGCGGATCAAAAACCCAAAGATTAAAGTTGTTCCCAGCAAAGCCAATTCCTAAGAGAATTAAAGCAATACCTAATAAAAGTCCTGTTGATTTTTTCTTCATTTGTTTACCTCCATTTTTTTCTGCGTGTCATATTAAAGCTCTCAACCATCTTATCTTATAATACAACCACGCTTACTTATTGTCATTTTGCTGCAGCTCTTAGTACTAAAGCTGTCCTAAAATACTCAACATAGGTAAAAATACCAAAGCAACTACTAAAGCAACTGCTATTCCTAAAACTAACATAAAAATAGGTTCAATCAATTTTTGCAATCTAGCCGTTTTCTCTGTAAGCTCACACTCTAAATAAGTGAGTGCTCTTTCTAACATCAACTGTAATTCTCCGCCTACTTCTCCTGCACTAAAAAAGCCCACTAACAATGGAGAAAAACCTTTTCTTACAGTAAATGCTGTCCCAAATGGTTTGCCAGCTGCTATCCTAGCTTTCGCTTCTGCTAAAGGTCTAGCATAAGCTTGCAAGCTACAGTTTTCCTCTGCCAAACTCAAGGCCTGAGAAAATTGAATTCCGCTGTCCAATGCTAGTATTAGCATATTGCAGATTTTCGCCTCTTCACCACTCCCTAGAATACTACCTAAGCCAGGTAGAGAAAGCAAATATTTTTGAAACATTAGCTTACCCTTCTTGCTAGTTAAGGTGACCATAAAAGCTAATAGTATACTTAAAAAGAGCAGTAAAAGCAATACTTTATGACCAGCTAAAAACATACTAGTTTGCAAAACACCAACTGTAAACCATGGTAATTCCGCTTCATAAGTTAGTAGCATACTGCCAAAACTAGGCAAAAGAAAAAGTAATAACACTGCTAGTACAAGTAACGTGATGATAAAGACAAAACAGGGATAAAGAATCGCCGTTTGCAGTTGCTGTCGCATCTTATTTTCTCTTTCCAAATAGCTTGCTAAATTGCTAAAAGCCTCTGCAGTTTTGCCACTTTCCTCCCCAGCCTTAGCCGTAGCAGCAAATACCTTAGGAAAAATATTTTGCTCCTGCTGAAACGCCTTAGAGAGACTACTTCCTTGCAAGAGTGCTGCAGCTAAACTTTGAACTGCATCAGTCATATTCTTTTTAAGTTTCTTTTCATCCAGCATTTGGAGGCTAGCTAAAAGTGGAAACCCGCTTTGCAATAGCATGGCTAGTTGTCTAGCAAAAACTGCCAATTCCTGTCTTCTCTTCGGTTGAAACAGGAGAAAATAACTTTCCCCTAGCCAATGTGGCAGAGACCAAAAGCGTACTAAACTATTCTTATTTTTCTTCCATCTGCTAAAAAGTTCTTCCGTATTTGCTCCTTGCAGCACAGCATAGGTTTTAGAGCCAGTTTCTTGTCGAAGTTTAGCTAGAATATACATATTGCTCCTCAAAACAAATAGTTTTTAAGCTTTCCTGCATTGTTGTTTTTCCTTGTGCTATTTTGGCCAAGCAGTCCTCATAAAGGGTTTTTCCACCTTGCTCTTGTACATACTGTTGCAATTTTTCTTGGCTAGCTCCCTGTGCTATCATCGCCTGCATACTTTTATTCACAAATACAGCCTCTTGCACAGCTAGTCTACCAAAATATCCAAAACCTCCGCAATATTTGCAACCTTCTCCAACACAATGTGTGCATAATCTTCTTACTAACCTTTGAGCTACCAAACATCTAAGAGCTTCACTTAAGAGTAATGGTTCTATTCCCAAATCAAGTAAGCGCGGGATAGCCCCCAAAGCATAATTAGTATGTAAAGTTGCCAAAACCAGATGTCCTGTAAGCGCAGCACGCACAGCAATTTGTGCAGACTGTGCATCACGAATTTCACCTATTAAAATCACATCTGGGTCTTGTCGTAAGCAAGATTTCAGAATGCTAGCAAAGCTCAATCCAATTTTTTCATGTACTGCTACTTGATTAACACCAGCTAAAACATACTCAATAGGCTCTTCAATTGTAATGATATTTTTCTCAATACTATTGATTTTTTGTAACATAGCATAAAGTGTAGTTGTTTTTCCGCTACCAGTTGGACCTGTTAAAAGAATCATCCCCTGAGGTAGCTTTAATAGCTCCTGCAAATGCTGTAAAACCTCAGGAGAAAATTCTAGCTCCTCCAAAGTAAATAAGCGTTTGTTCTTTTCTAAAAGCCTTAACTGCATCTTTTCTCCATGCAGCGTTGGCAAGGTAGAAATACGGAAATCAAAGTGTGCTTCACCAAAGCTACGCTCAAAACGACCATCCTGTGGTAGTCGCTTTTCTGTAATATCCAGTTCTGCTTGAACTTTTAAGTAAGAAATTAGTTGTTTTCCTTGTTCAACCTTAAACATTGCAACTTCTTGGAGCACGCCATCAACACGAAAACGAACCCTCAGCTTCATCTCTAACCATTCTAAATGAATATCACTGGCTCTTTTGTCTACCGCTAGTTGTAAAAGATTTGTGGCACTTTTCAAAACTTCCGCTGTTTCATCTTGCTTAAAATCCCGCATTTTTTTCACTTCGCTTATATGCTGCACAAATCAAGGCAGCGATTTGCTGTACATTTTGCTCATCAGTGGCAATTTTCAAGTCAGCTTGCTCATAAGCCTGTTTTCTACTAGCTAAAAGCGTCTGAATTTTGGTCAAAGGATGCTCTCCTTTCAGCAAAGGTCGCTCCTTTTGCTTGGTTGTGCGAGCATAAATAGTCTCTGGTGCTGCCTGTAAACAGACTACAAAACAAGATTTTTGTAAAGCCTTCATGTTTTTTTGGTCTAAAACAACTCCGCCGCCAGTGCTTATAACTGCGTTTGTTTTTTTCGCAAGTTCCTGAACTACCTTGCTTTCCACAGCGCGAAAATATGCTTCACCTTGATCTGCAAAGGCTGCTGTAATACTTTTTCCCATACGCTGTTCCACCAGCTTATCGGTATCAAAAAATTCTATTTGCAAAATCCTGGCTAGTTCTTTTCCTACAGCAGTCTTACCAGTACCCATAAATCCAATTAGTGCAATATTATTTTTCATCTGCAAAACTTCCTTGTACTCGTTCTGCAATACTTTTTGTATCTACTCTAAACCCCGTCCATAAAAAAAATGCTGCAGCAGCTTGCTCTATGAGCATTTCCATGCCATTAATACAAAGACATCCTGCAGCATGGGCCTTTTGTAAAAGTAAAGTCATTTTTGGCCGATAGATCAAATCATAAAATATTGTTTGCTGTTGAAATACCTCTTCTGACAGTGCCGGCATGCCATTAAAATTTGGATACATTCCTACAGGTGTGGTATTTACTAGAAGCTTAGCAGATATGCTCGTAATATCCTTAATGCTACATAACTCAGCTTGGGTTAGCTTACATTCCTTGATTAAATCAACTGCGCGCTGTTCATCACGATTAACTAGATAAATTTTAGTCATACCTAGACTTATAAGACCATAGCAAGCAGCTCTTGCAGCTCCTCCAGCTCCCAAAACAACAGCTGTTTCCCCTTTCAGTTCTGCTTTAAACTTTGCTAATGGCTGCAAAAACCCAGCTAAATCCGTATTATAGCCTGTTAATTTACCCTGTTTTATAACTACTGTGTTAACTGCTCCAATTTTCAAAGCTATTGGATCAATTTTTTGCAAATATGGTAATATTTTTTCTTTATAAGGAATTGTAATATTAAAACCATCAATCTTCTGCCGTTGCAGTTTTGCAACAAATTCGGCTAAATCAATTATAGGCCAAGCTTCATAGCTACCTAATATCCCAGCTTGCTCAAGCATGGCATTTTGTATGAGTGGTGATAAGGTATGCCCTAATGGGTAGCCAATCAAACCCAGTTTCATCTTGCTGCCTCCCAAATACGCTTTAATATTTTTTCTCCAAGCCTACTAATTTTAGTACCGAAAAACTCATGTTTGCCTAATGGCGCTAAAAGAATCGTCCTAAAACCAGCTCTTTTCCCCGCCAAGATGTCAGTAAATATTTGATCACCAATCATTGCAATTTGCTCAGATGCCAACTCTAATTGATCCTGTACCTTGAGTAACCCCTTAATTGATGGCTTATTAGCAAAATAGATATATGGCAAAGCTAAAAGCCTTGCAACAGGCTCTACACGTTTCGCGCTATTATTTGAAATAATATATACCGCTATGTCCGCTTGTTTCACTGACCCAATCCAGTTAGTAACCTGCTGGGAAACCTCCATAAAGTTCCACAAGGTAATTGTATTATCAAGATCCAAGATTAAAGCTTTAATCTTTTCCTGTACCAATAGTGTTAGCGGGATTTGTTCTAAAGTTAAAAAGCTAAAATCAGGCTCTAATTCTAAAATTCTATTTTTCATCCAGCTCCACCTTTCTAATCATTGCTAATAAATGAGGTTTTACTGGCACTTTTAACCATACCTCCTGTTTTGGATGTGGGACAGATGATAATTCAGTTCCGTCTAAAGCCAAAATTTCTTCAGCAATGAAAGTTATCAGTGGTTGATCCTTGGTGAAAAGTTCTAACGTATCACCAACAGAAAACTTATTGCGCTGTTCCACAAGCACAAAACCTGCTTTACTACTAACGTCTGTAATCAAGCCTCCATAAACTGCTTGTCTTGTAGTATTCTTATAACCATCATAATTATAATCTTCAGCATTGGGGTGGCCAAAATAAAAACCTGTACAATAATCACGATCATTTACCTTCGCTACCTCTTGCAAAAGCTCTTGAGGCAGCTGATAACTATCAGGCGCAGAAAAATAAGCATCCAGTGCTCTACGATAGGCATTTACCACCGTTGCTACATAATGCTCACTCTTCATGCGCCCTTCCAGTTTAAAGCTCTTAATTCCAGCTTTCACAAGTGCTGGAATATGCTCAAGCATACACAAATCTTTGGTATTGAAAATATATGTTCCGTGTTCATCTTCTTCCACTGGTAAATATTCACCCGGTCGTTGTTCTTCAACAAGCTGGTATTTCCAGCGGCACGGATGAGTACAGGCCCCTAAATTAGCACTGCGCTTACTCATAAAGCTACTTAGCATACAACGACCAGAATAAGACATACACATAGCACCGTGGACAAAAGCCTCAATTTCCACGTCACAAGCTCTGCCTGTTTCTTGCAACTCTTTTAGAGTCATTTCTCTAGCAGCTACGACCCTTGTGACTCCTTGTTCTTTCCAAAAACTAAAAGCTGCTGAGTTCGTAGCACTTGCCTGAGTACTTAAATGGATTTCTATTTTAGGCGCATGTTCTTTCGCCAGTAACACAATGCCAGGGTCAGCAATGATTAATCCGTCTATATTAATAGTTGCTAGATTCCGCAAATATTCTGCAATTCCGGATAAATCTTGATTTCTGGCTAAAATATTTACAGTCACATAAACCTTTTTATCTAAATTATGAGCATAGATGACTGCTTCTTCAATGGCTGCTAAAGTAAAATTAGCAGCCATTGCTCGCAAGCCGTACATATTTCCTGCTAAATAAACTGCATCTGCACCAAAGGCAAAGGCAACCTTAAGCTTGGCCATATTTCCTGCTGGCGCTAAAAGTTCCGGCTTTTTTTCCAAAAGAAATCCCTCACCACTTCTTATTTTCAATTAATATATTTTTGCTTAGCAGCATTATGCTCTGCTAAAGTTTTACTAAAAACATGTGATCCATCACCCTTAGCTAGGAAAAATAAATAATCATTTTTTTCCGGATAAACAGCTGCTTCGATGGCATCAACACCTGGACTCGCTATCGGCCCTGGTGGTAAGCCTTTATTCAGATAGCTATTGTAAGGAGACTCAATCTCTAAATCGCTATATAAAAGTCGAGCTTTAGGTTCATCGAATAAGAATTGAATCGTTGCACAGGACTCTAAAGGCATGCCAATCTCTAATCGTTTATAAAAAACTCCCGCGATTGGCTTCCTGTCAGCTTTAACCTTAGCCTCACGCTCAACAATGGAGGCCATAATCATAGTTTCATATACAGTTTTTTTCTGTTTGGCTATTTCAGTCCGAAATGGCTCTATTTTTTGTGCAAAATTTGCCAGCATTTTTTCTATTATTTCTTTTTCAGTAGCTTTGGTATATATCTCATAGGTATCTGGAAAGAGAAATCCCTCTAATGGATATTCTACAAATTTCTTCTTTTCAATAAAATCATAATCAAATTCCGCCTTACGACAAAGTTCCAAAAATATTTCCTGATCAATTAAACCCTGCTGGCTTAATTTTTTTGCTACCTGCTCAACCTTAAAGCCTTCAGGAATAGTAAAACGAACAGTTTCTTCTTTTGGCCTTGTACTTAGAGCTTGTGATAATTCTCCGTAAGGCATGTTAGTGGTAAGCTGATAATCACCAGCTAAAAACATTTCATCACCCTCCGAAAAACGTAAATATAGGAGAAAAGCTTCTGCATCGTTTAAGATACCTGCTTCCTCTAAAGAGCTAGCAATCGCCTTAGTACTAGTGCCCTTAGGTACATCAAAACTGATACTTTTTGGTGTATCTGTCATTTTGTTGGTTATTCTACTTGTGACATATAAATAACTCGCTAGCATCAAGCTAGCTGCTATTAAGATTATTATTATAATGATTACTAATAGAGCATGGCTTCTGCGTCTTTTAACATTTCTTTTTTCTTCCACAATTTCACCCCTTACCAGATTTCCTATTCTATTATACCATGCTTCAAAAATATTTTCTGCTGAATTTTTGTAAAAAAAGGATTGCCTCACTAGGAGACAATCCTTTAAAATTACTTTTCTTCTGGAACTTCTTCTTGCTCTCTAGCCAAATCTGCAGCTAAAGCTTTTGCTAATTCCTTTTCCTCTTGCTTTTTGCGTTCTTCCTTGCGTTGCTTAAGTGCCGTCTCTTCTTCTTGTCTAGCTGCTAAATAACGGCCTAATTCTTCTTCTTCTTTTTGAATAGTAGCAAAATCTCCCACCAACTCCAAAAATTCTTTTCTCTGTAAAGTTTCTTTTTCCATCAGAGCATCAACTACTTTTTCCACCAGTTCCTTATGTTCCAATAAAATAGCTTTTGCCTTCTCATAGCTTTCAGTAATAATGGTTTTAGCTTCTTGATCAATCAAACGGGCAGTATCATCGCTATAGTCACGCTCACGGGCAAGATCTCTGCCTAAGAAGGGTTCGCCTGCCTTATGACCATAGGTCATCGTACCCAGCTTATCTGACATGCCTAACTCCATATTCATTTTACGTACAATTGCGGTTGCTCGCTCCAAATCTGAAGAAGCACCGGTACTTATATCATCAAGAAAAATCTCTTCTGCAGCTCTACCTGCCAATAATGTAATAATCTCATCACGCAACTGAGAACGACGTTTATACATACCTTCCTCTTCAGGAATCATCATGGTATAACCGCCAGCCCTGCCCCGTGGAATAATGGTAATCTTATGCACAGGATCAGTATTAGCCAGGAATTGATTCACAATTGCGTGACCAACTTCATGATAAGCAGTAAGCTTGCGATCTTCTTTTTTAATAATTTTATTTTTCTTTTCTGGACCTGCCATTACTCTTTCAACAGCATCCTCTAATTCTAACAAACCGACCAACTTTTTGCCTCGTCTAACAGAAAGCAAAGCTCCTTCGTTCATTAAATTAGCTAAATCAGCACCAGTAAATCCTGGTGTTTTCCGAGCCAATAAATATAAGTCTACATCCTTTTCTAAAAGTTTAGTCCTTGCATGCACTTTAAGAATTGCTTCTCTACCCTTTAAATCTGGTAAATCAACATATATTTCTCTGTCAAAACGACCTGGGCGCAAAAGAGCAGGATCAAGAATATCCGGTCTATTGGTAGCCGCAATCATAATTAGCCCCTCATTTGGTACAAAACCATCCATTTCCACTAATAATTGATTTAATGTTTGCTCTCTCTCATCGTGCCCGCCGCCTAACCCTGCGCCACGTTGACGACCCACAGCATCAATCTCATCAATAAAGATAATACAAGGAGCAGCCTTGTGAGCCTGTTCAAAGAGGTCCCGTACACGTGAAGCGCCTACACCAACAAACATTTCCACAAAATCAGACCCACTGATGCTAAAGAAAGGAACCTTGGCTTCACCAGAAATAGCCTTTGCCAGCAAGGTTTTACCAGTACCAGGCGCACCATAAAGCAATACACCACGTGGAATTTTCGCCCCAATTTCAGCATATCTTTTGGGGTCTTTTAAGAAGTCTATAATCTCTGCAAGTTCTTCCTTTACCTCATCGCAACCTGCGACATCCTCAAAGGTTATTTTTTGTGAGCCTTCGTTTTGCAACTTAGCTCTGCTCTTCCCAAACTGCATAACCTTTCCTCCGCCGCCATTCATCTGCTGCATCAAAAAGAAAAATAATCCTACAAAAATAACTAAGGTTAATCCCGTAGAAATCCAACCAATAAGTTTACTACTGTCCACAGCATCATTTACAGTTACCGTTAAACCTTTCGCTGCCAAGCTATCAACTAAATCAGCGTTTTGCACAGTACTCGTAGTAAATAGCGTGTTATCCTTTAGCTTGCCGGTAATAGCCATGGTTCCAGTAGTTTGAGTTTGAATAATTACCTCAGTAATCTGTTTGTTATTTACCGACTGCATAAATTCTGAATATGAAATTGCCTTATAGGTTTCCCCAGTGCTAAAAAAGCTACGGAAAACAAACATAACTAATAATATTGCTAGTATAACCGTGCTTGCATTACGAAAATAATTTTTATTCATATTTTATTCCTTTCTCGAATCCTACTATTGTCTATAATAAGCCAAATAAGCTCTTCTTGCAATACGCTTAACTATTTTTTCGCAAATGAATTTGCAAAAAAATCCTAGTGTTTTCATCGCATAGCACTTTTTTCCCAGTTCCTATGCCTGCAACCCAAATTATTTCACCAGATGAATCCTCCAATACTGGTAATGCAGAGCGAAATGCTAATGGTATTTTTGTTTTTTGGTATAAACCCATAATTTTTTTTCTACTACCTTGTGAAGTAGTGAAAATATCACCAACTTGAGCAGTACGTAATATTAGTGGCATTTCAAGCTTCTCCACAGCTAAAAAACTAGCACATGGCAAACCCAGTATTGCCTCTATCATCAGCACTTCTTCTTTTTTGCGCAACTCCAAAGAAAAAGTTCCCTCAAGCTTTATTATTCTGTTTTCAATCTCTAAAATAGTTTGAGGCTGAAATGGCAAGGCTTTAGTTAACCTTTCTGGATAAAGCCAAGCTATTTTTTCACCACGTTTTTTTAAGAGAACTTCACCTGGCAGCCTGAGACTGCTCTGAGTGTTTTGCCAAAAATCCAGTATTTGTTCTACGTATACGAAAGCTAAGCTACTTGTTGTTCCACAACAAAGCTGATAAATTCTGCGCAGGATACGCCTTTGTAAAGCCTTGTGTTCACCAAACAGTGCAACTTTTTTTAAAATGAGTTCTGTAGAAAATTGCTGTACCTCTTTCTTTATAAAATCATCCTCAGCTAACCGAAAATAAACATCTTCATCAGCACAAAGGCTAGCTAAATTTGCCAAGCATTCAGTTATTTTCGGATTATATTCCTGCTCTAACTCAGGCATTAATTCTAATCTTATCTTATTTCGTCTGCAATCTGGTAAAAAATTACTCTCATCCTCCACAAAGGACAGCTGTTTCTCTTTGGCAAAAGCGATTATTTCTAGTTTTGCTATGCTTAAAAGTGGACGGATAAGCTTATTTCTGAGAGGTAAAATCCCCTTCAAACCACTAGTACCACTACCTCTGAAAAGATTTAAAAGCACAGTTTCCGCTTGATCCTGCATATGTTGACCTAAAGCAATTTTATTACATTGGTATTTTTCTGCAATTCGCTCTAAAAATTCATAGCGTACTATTCTAGCAGCTTCTTCTAAGCCTAGTTTTTGCTCTATTTGTAGATTTTTAACATTTACGTATTCAATTTCTACAGCCTCAATAGCTAATTTTTCACAAAGCCTTTGCACAAAATCTGCATCCCTTGCAGAAGTTGTTCTTAACCCATGATCTAGATGAGCTACAACCAAGTTAAGTTGATAAAGTGGAGCTAAGTGAATTAGCACATGCAAAAGTACAACAGAATCTACACCGCCTGATACAGCTACTACCACACGGTCTCCCTGTTCTAAAAGACGATTTTGCTGTATAAATTTCTCTACCTTCGCTAACATTTTGTTATCCCCTTGTCTTGGGTAAAAAAAAAAGCCGAGACTCCGACTTTTCCGAAATTTGGTAGCGGCGACTGGACTTGAACCAGTGACCCTACGGGTATGAACCGTATGCTCTAGCCAGCTGAGCTACGCCGCCATGCTGTTTTTTTTCTTGCCTAACAGATGGTAATTATATAGATATTTATTGCTAGTGTCAAGAGTTTAGCACAAATTTTTCTAAAAAAGCTGTATATGTTTAAGTTGGCAAAGAGCAACATTGGTTAAACGAGAGCTAGAATACTTTGTAAATAAAATCTAGCTATTTATTGTATTTTATCTTGTCATTTATTCCTTCCATGCTTAGACAAGCTCTTCAAATTTTGCTGCCAAATGGTATAGGCTTCTTACACCAACACCGGTAGCTCCTTTTGGCCCCAGTGAACTTGCTTTCTCTTGCCAGCTAGAACCTGCAATATCCAAATGCAGCCACGGTAAATCTTGGGCAAAAGCTCCCACAAAAAGTGCAGCTGTAATAGAGCTAGCTTTCCTACCACCAGAATTTTTGAGATCAGCAGTTTCGCCCTGTATCCATTCCTTAAATTCAGGTAGAATAGGCATCCGCCAACATTGCTCACCGCTTAACTCCACGGCCTTTGCATAAGCATTATTAAGAGTGTCATCATTGCTTACAATTAGAGTAACCGTGTCACCTAAGGCAACCTCTGCCGCTCCTGTTAAGGTAGCTATATCTACAATTGCACTGACACTTTCTCGTACTGCTAAATAATATACAGCATCAGCTAAAGTAAGTCTACCTTCTGCGTCAGTGTTCACAATGTAGATAGTCTTTCCACTCATCGAGCCAATAATATCGCCTGGCACATAGCTATTTCCAGACACTTTGTTTTCACAAGCAGCCACTACAGCCACTACATTTACAGCTAGCTTGTTTTTAGCAATAGCGCTCATTGCGGCAAGCACTGCGGCACCGCCAGCCATATCTCCATACATATCTTCCATGCTAGTTCCCGGCTTCAAATTGTAGCCTCCACTATCAAACATTACACCCTTACCCACTAAACCTAAACGTTTTTCACTTTCAGGTTTGCCATTATAACGCATAATGATAAAATACGGTGCATGAACAGAACCTTTTGCCACAGCATAAAATGCTTCCATTTTTGCTGCAACTATTTTCTCTTCATCCCATATTTCGAGCTCAAAGCCAGCTTCTTTGCTCACTTCTCCAGCAATTTTCACGAAATCTGCAGGATGCAGTTGACAGTTTGGCTCATTCATTAAAGCTCTAGCACGGTTTGTTTCCTCACCTAGCAAGATGCCTAAGCTTAGAGAAATTGAATCCTCCGTAGGAATAAGAACCACTTCCACAGAGTTACTCTTTGCTTCACTGAGATAATTATTAAATTGATAATTTGCTAGCACTGCAGCTTCAGCTACGATCCTAGTCTCTGCTGAGTTAAATTTTTTTTTGGGAAAGGCTAAACACTTACTCTTTTGTCCATTTGCCAGTTGTACCATGGAACCTATAGCAACTCTTAGTTCTTGTTCAGTAAGCTGTTCTGTACCTGTACCATAATATATTTCTAATTTAGCTCCTTGAAAATAACTATAGCTTTCAGCCTTTTTCCCAGTAAAAAGACCTCTAGCATAAGCAGTCTTTAGACTGCCTATTTTACCCGCTTCTGCTTCGCTACAAAAATATCCGCAAGTATCCGCTTGTTCTATTTGCTCTTGCTTAATTATCTGCATCCACTACACTCCCTAACTCCTTAAAATGTGACAAAGGCCAGAAGACAAAGCTAGCCTTCCCAATAACATAGCTTTTATCTAAAAATCCCCAGCTATGAGAGTCATAAGAATCATTGCGATTATCACCCATCATAAAATACGAGTTTTCCGGTACAATTATTGCTGGCATAGTATAACCAATTTTTTCTTTTAAGTATGGCTCATCTAGTGGAACATCATTAATTACCAGCTTTCCATTTGCTACTTCAACCTTATCTCCAGGTAGTCCCATCGCCCTCTTCACCAGTTTGCCCTTAAAATCAATCGTTGGTGGTGGATCAAATACAACCACATCACCTCTAGCTATTTTGCTATTACCCATATAAGCCAAGCGATTGACCACAATACGATCCTGCTCCATCAAGGTAGGAATCATCGAGCCAGTAGGCACAACAGCTAAAAAGAAAACAAAGCTATTGAGCAAAAGTACGATAAAGGCTGAGGCAAAAATCACGCTAACCGATTCTTTACACCAATTCCAGAGCCTTTTCCAAGGGCTTTCAGTTCGCCTGCCTGCGGTAAAGGCATAGAGCAGAAATAGGATAAAAAATCCTACTCCTAAGTAGAGAAGCTTTTCAGGTAGCGCAAATAAATCTGTGCGGGTTCTTTGGTAAACAAACAGTAAGGTAATAAGTACTCCTGCAGTAGCACCAAAACTCAAAAGTTCTGAGAGCCAAGATGCTTTTTGATCCGTTTGATTTCGTAATTTTTCATTCTTGTTCTTTTCATTTTCTTCTATCATTATTTATCTCCTACTGCTCTTGCTTACTAAAGGTAGCCGTGAGCGCTTGTTCTAATTTTTCCACCTTAATTATTTCCATTGGCAGCTTAGTTTTAGCTGGCAAACTGCAATTTTTGGGTAAAATACATTTTTTAAATCCCAGCTTTGCAGCCTCTAAAATCCGTTTTTCGCTTTGTGCCACAGCTCTTAACTCGCCTGATAACCCAACCTCACCAAAAACCAAAGTATCTTGGGGAATAGGTATATTGCGAAAACTAGAGGCAATACTTAAACAAACGGCTAAATCTGCTGAACGATCATCTATTTTTACACCGCCAGCAATATTCACATAAACATCTCTATTCCCTAAGGGAAATCCAAAGCGTTTTTCCATCACAGCAATTAGGAGATTTAGTCTCATCAAATCTATTCCAGTTGCTAACCTTCTTGGATTGCCAAAAACAGTAGAAGTAACTAACGCTTGCATTTCTAATAGCAGAGGTCTAGTTCCCTCCATGGCTGCAAAAGCCACTGCACCACTAGCCCCTGCTGGGCGTTCTCCTAAGAAAAGTTGAGAAGGGTTTTCCACCTCAACCAAGCCTCGTTCTACCATTTCAAAAACACCAATTTCATTAGTAGAACCAAAACGATTTTTCACACTACGCAAAATTCGGAAAAGTTGGTTTTTTTCACCTTCCAAATACAGTACCGTATCAACCATGTGCTCAAGCACCTTGGGTCCCGCAATATTCCCATCTTTCGTGACATGACCTACAAGAAAAATGCTTGGGCCGTCTTCCTTAGCAATCCTCATGAGCTTGCCAGTACATTCTCTCACCTGGGTTACACTTCCAGGTGCAGCAGAAAATTCTTCATCAAAGATAGTTTGTACCGAATCAATGATGACAAACTCGGGCTTCATTTCAGTAATATGACTAATAATGGACTGTAAATTGATTTCAGCAACCACGTAAAGCTCATCAGCATGTACACCCATCCGCTCTGCCCTTAACTTTAACTGGCGCTCTGATTCCTCGCCGGAAATGTATAACACCTTACCGTGCCGTTGTACCAAAGCCGCCGCAACCTGTAAAAGCAGTGTGCTTTTACCAATACCTGGGTCTCCACCCACCAAAATCAAAGAGCTTTCTACTATGCCTCCACCTAATACTCGGTCTAGTTCACCAATGCCAACAAGACGGCGAGACTGGTTAGATAGATCCACCTCTGCAAGCTTTTGCACCTTGCTTTTTTTACCAGTAGCACGCAGATTTTTTGGTTCGGTAGAGCAAGTTGCAACCTCTAACTCCTCCACAAAAGTATTGAAAGCTAAACAAGCAGGGCACTTGCCTTGCCATTTTGGCATTTGATAGCCACAGGTCTGACAAACAAAATTAGTGCGTTTTTTAGCCATAATACACCTACTTTTTACAGTATTTTTGTACCTGTGCCATCGCCCATTTTAAGTCAATTACCGTTAGCGGGACAATGTTTTGTGCCAAAGCTTCCGCCATATCATCCATGATATTATCATGTACTTCACTACGCATACTATAAATACTAGCCTCTCCTGCCACATCAATCCAAACAAAGTTTAGTTCTTTTCCATCAGTCGTAGCTACAAGCTTTTCAAAGAAGAGCATATCAGGCATATATTCATGTCCGCCAAAATCTAGTCCATAATTTATTAATGCTAGTTTACAGAATTCCATCATGCGATCATCTAATCCAGCCTCAGCAATTAAAATCTTTTCGACCAAATTATTTATCTCACTGACTTTGCGTAAACGACCTAAGGTTTTTTGACTAAGCCCTTTTGGAAGCTCTAACTTTTCTTCTAAATATTTATCATAGACAGGAGCAAAGTGCACCGCAAATTCCAGTTTCTTATCAACATATAATAACGGTTGTTCTAAATTGCGCTTAGCCCCACAGTGAGGACAAAGCCAAGAAAAAAGGCTAAAATCAATAATTTTTGCTCTTAGCTCAGGATTTTTTGTTACATTCACTAATTCATAAACAACAGCTGAACCTTTTTTGCCACAGTCAGGGCAGGTAATTGCTATTTCCTTAAACTTACTCATTTCTTTGCTCCATTCTATTCCCAATTAGGAGTAATTTTAACATATCTGCATCCGCTTGTAAAATATTGTGTGTAATTAGTTGGTTAGTTCGTTAGTTGGCTAGTTGGCTAGTTGGCTAGAAATTCAAATATTTATCTGCCCTTCGTATTTGCCTGATTGAAAAAATTCTTTCACTAACCCTAATCTAAAAAAACGCCCCTTATCAGGGCGTTTTAATATTACGTCTATTTGTTTTAAGTATCACTCATAGTGCACAATGAGATATGGATTTCGAATTATGAATTATGCATTATGCATTATGAATTGCACGTTCCTAACCAACTAGCCAACTGCACTTAAAATTATGCATGAATTGTGAATTATTGCCTCTTACGCTCTTGGAGGTGTTCCTTCTTCATTTCCTAAAACTACATCAATTTGGACTAAGGCATCACTAAGTATAGCTGATACGCCAACTGTTCTTCTTGCAGGAACACCGCCTGGGAAGAATTTTGTGTAAACTTCGTCTACAGCAGCAATATCAGAGATATTTTTCAAGAAGATATTTACCTTAACAACATCTTCCATAGCGTGGTCGATGCTTTCTACAATTGCCTTGATATTTTTCAAGCACTGTTCAGCCTGCTCTTTTACACCACCAGCTACCATTTTTCCAGTTTTAGGATCTAAAGGTAATTGAGCTGAAAGATGATTGTAATGAGAAAAAGCTACGGTTTGTGTAGCTAGGGAGCTTTTTGGTGCATTTTCCGTATTGTTTGCTTCTATAATAAGTCCATGTCTATCTTCAACAGCTTGTGGTGGTGTACCATCTCCATGTGATACCACGGCTTCAATTTGCACTAAAGCAGCCATAGGTAAAGCTGTTGCTGCAATTACAGTTCTGGCAGGGACATAAGCTACTGCTCTAGCAATAGCTGAGTCTGGAAAAAATGTTTTGTAAACTTCATTTACCGCTTCAATATCCGAGAGGTTTTTCAGGAAAATATTGATTTTTACAATATCGTCCATAGGAACATCAATACTTTCTAAAATCGCCTTAATATTCTTTAAGCATTGTCCAGCTTGCTCTTTTACACCACCGGCTACCAATCGACCAGATATAGGATCTATCGGCAATTGAGCTGAAAGATTATTGTAATGAGAAAAAGCTACAACTTGAGTAGATAAAGGGCTTATTGGCGCATTTGCTGTGTTGTTTGTAAGCTTTATTAGGTCACCTGCTTGTGGTGCATTTGGAATTGTACCTTCGCCATTTGAAATTAGTGCTTCAACTTGCACTAAAGCATTCATAGGCAAAGCTGCAACTGCAACAACAGTTCGTGTAGGAACATAGCTAGTGAAGAATGTTTTATAAACTTCATCAACTGTGTCAACATCTTTAATATTCTTTACGAATACAGTGATTCTCACAACATCGTTCATAATATGATTGATGCTTTCTACAACTGCCTTGATATTTTTAAAGCACTGTTCAGCCTGCTCTTTTACACCGCCAGCTACCAATTTACCAGATTTTGGATCGATAGGTAATTGAGCTGAAAAGTTATTGTAATGAGAGAAAGCTACAGTTTGTGAATATGGACCTATAGCTTTTGGAGCGTTTTCAGTGTTTCTTGCTAATACTGCATTATAATTGCTCATGATAGTATTCCCCTTTTAGATAAATTTATTAATAACCAAATTCCAAGATCATTCTTTTGTTTTTTTTCTTTCAATATTAGCTACCTCCATTTTATTGTTTTATTGCAGCAATAAAACCACAACATAATGGATGCAATTATACTATTATTATTCATAATTATGCAACCTTTATTATGCTTAATTATATCTTTCACATGTATAAACACCTATTTTGGTGCTAATGTACATCAAACTTAGACATCAGTGCACATAAAAAACCCCAAAAGGAATTTTCCTTTTGGGGTTAATCTTAATAAATAGTCTTAACGCTTGCTGAACTGAGAAGCTTTACGAGCTTTTTTCAAACCGTATTTGCGTCTTTCCTTCATTCTTGAATCACGTGTTAAGAAGCCTTCGCCTTTTAATGCTGGACGAAGTGTTGCGTCAGCTAATAGCAACGCACGGGAGATACCCATACGAACAGCACCAGCTTGACCACTAATACCGCCACCATGGGCGTTTACTAATACATCAAAACGACCTGAAGTCTCTGTTAAAACTAATGGTTGTTTAACTACCATCACTAGAGTCTTTTTGCCGAAATATTCATCAACTTCACGACCGTTAATTAGGACATTTCCGTTGCCTGGTACTAAACGTACACGTGCTACAGAATTCTTACGACGTCCTGTGCCTAAAAATTGTACCTGTGCCAATTATATTCTCCCCTTTCTTAACCTTTTATTTCCAGCACTTCAGGCTGTTGCGCCTGATGCGGATGATTTGGTCCTACATAAACTTTTAATTTTTTATAAACTTGTTCGCCTAGTGTATTATGAGGAATCATGCCTTTTACAGCTTTTTCAATCACTCTAACTGGGAACTTTTCAATAAATTTACCATAATTCATTTCTCTCAAACCACCTGGATAACCAGAGTGAGTTCTATACATCTTTTGCTCCAATTTTTTCCCAGTTAAGTGAATTTTTTCTGCATTAATTACAATTACAAAATCACCTGTATCAACATGTGGTGTATAAATTGGCTTGTGTTTACCGCGCAATACGCCGGCAACCTCTGTGGCTAAACGACCTAAAGTTTTACCTTCAGCATCGACAATATACCATTTGTGTTCAACAGCACTTGAGCGCGCCATAAATGTAGACATCAAACTACCTCCTATTAACATATACCCTATATTTTATGAAGATGTTAACAGATTCACGGGGCTGAACCACAATTAACACTCACAACGTAACACACAACATCATAATGCACCAGCTATATTTTGTCAAGCTGAAAACATCATTTTAAATTTTCTTTTTGTTAATATTTTTTTATTTATGTTGCTTTTGCAACATAAATGCAGAAATATTAGTAGTATAATAAATTTATAAAAAATATCACGAGGTGAAGAAAATGCAAAGAAAAATAATTCAAATAGAAAAAGACAAATGCAATGGTTGTGGACTTTGTGTCACAGCCTGCCATGAAGCTGCCATTGGTTTAGTTGCAGGTAAGGCTACCCTCTTAAAAGACGAATACTGTGATGGCCTAGGGGATTGCTTACCTGCTTGTCCAATGGATGCCATCCATCTAGTTGAGCAAGAGGTAGCACCATATAATGAAGCTGCCGTACTTGCCAGACTAGCAAAGTTAAATGAGAGTGCCCATACAAGTGGTTGTCCCGGAATGCAATCAGCAACCATACAACATCATCAACCTGCTACAATAGAAACAAAACAGACTCCTCAGTCAAGTGCATTAGCTCAGTGGCCAGTACAGATTAAGCTTGCACCAATACAAGCCCTTTTCTACCATGGAGCAGAACTTTTAATTGCAGCTGATTGCAGTGCATACGCTTATGCTAGTTTCCATCAAGATTTTATGCAAGGCAAGATTACACTTATTGGTTGTCCAAAACTTGATAATATTAACTACAGCGAAAAACTAACAGAAATAATCATACAAAACAACATTAAAAATGTGACAGTTGTTAGGATGGAAGTCCCATGCTGTGGTGGACTACAACAAGCTGTAGAAAATGCACTGCGTAATAGCGGCAAAATATTACCTTATCAAATAGTAGTTATCGGCACAGATGGGAGCATTACTAAATAAAACATCATGATTTATTAAATAGTTTCACTACCACAATCCTTACAGAATTGACCAGATGTCATTTTGCGACACTTTGGACAAAATTTATCCTCTACCTCAGCTTTTTCTTCTGCTTTAGCGGGAGCTCCCTTTAAGGACTCGGCCATTTGTGCAGCCAACGCTGCGCCGATGGCCATCTCTGCTCCTAGACCCGCCACACCACTGCCACTGCCCTTACCCATGGCATCCGCAGCAGAAAGCGAAGCAAACTTACCAACATCTCCCACAAAGGACTGGGCAGCAACTTTTTCAGCCATAGCCTGTACATCATCTGGGTAATTGATTGATAAAATATTTAAGTCCTTTACGCCAAAACCTATTTCTAAAAGTTCCTTATCAAGCTCTGTAGCAATATCCTTAGCTAAACCTCTGCTATTAGCTTGCAGAGCTATCAGAGCGTTGAGACCAACAGCTTTATCACCCTTCAAGATACACTCAGCAATAATGGGATTTAGTTCTCCCATAATCCGTTCACTAATATTTTCCAGCGTAAATTTTTCCTTCACTCCAGCAATTTTAGCAATGAACTTTAAGTAATCACGAAACTCAATAATAAGATTACCATTACATCCCACAGGAACACCACTAGGCACATCTTTTGATGGAATCATAATACGCTGTCTTGTACCCCAAGGAATTAGCAATTCTTTAGCATTGACAAAATAAACTTCAGCACGCATACCCGAATCGCCGCGCAAATCAATTATTCCTTTGAGTGTAGAGAGGAAAGGTACAATTTGTGAAGAAATATCAAAGCTACCAGGTTCAGTAAATACTCCGCCAACAACACCATTAGCATAAAAGATTGCATTTTGACCTTGTCGAATAATCAGCTTAGAACCCTTCTTTATTTCCTCTTTACCCCATTTATAAAAAAGCACATCATCTCGGTATTCATCCCATTCAATCGTATCTTTACCTTGTCCAAACCAAGCCATCCTCTAATCCCCCTTATATTCATAATTGTAGCTCAAAATTAAAATAATTAGATGATAGCTTATATACCTGCTTTTAATTTCGCAAGCTGTTCTTCAACAGTTGCAGCTTTAGCTGAGCTTCCTGTTTCTGGCTCATATTTTTTAGCTAAATCTTCAATTGAATCCGTATTTGTAATTTTATTTAGTTCGCTAGTTGCCTCAGCAGCATCAATTCTTTTTTGCACAACATCAAAAAGATTGTCAAAATTACCAAGCTGATCATCACCTAACTTTTCTGTCAGAGTATTCAGCTTTTCTTGTGATTTTGCTACATTTAAGCGTTGTTGTAAACTTTCTAATTTCTCAGCAGCAGCTTCAATATCACCGACAAGTTTAACTGTCATTTGGCGCATCTTTTCACTGTTCCCTTTAGCCAGCTCATACTTTTTAGCATATTCCGCTTTTTTTGCCATTAAATCAACATTGTATTCCAGAAATTTTCTAGCATCTGCATCATTGCCAGCTTTTACAGCTGTAGCAGCATAACCCTCATACTTCACATACAGCTCTTCAGTTTCCGATAGCTTGCGTCCACATGCCATCTCTTCAGCGATTACTGCTGCAGTTTCCGCCTTAACCTGTCCCAAATTTTCTTTTGCGTCTTGTAAATATTTTTGAAGCAACACATCAGCATTCTTTTCTTCAGCTTTTGTTAAAAGCGCATTGATATTTGCACCCATAACATCTGTAAATCTAGCAATAATACCCATAATTTTCGCTCCTTTAGATTAATATATTTTTTATTAAATTGGTATTTAGTTGGTTAGTTGGTTAGTTGGTTAGTTGGTTAGTTGGTTAGTTGGTTAGTTGGTTAGTTG
>JBAXCZ010000020.1:0-36875 GCA_037141195.1 Clostridia bacterium | reverse complement strand
ATAGCACTCATCATTAGCATCAATACATGGTTTTTCTATCTCTAATGTGTCCATAATTTGTACCGTTTTTAATTCGAAAAAACGACTACCTGCTAAATACGCAGCAATAATATTTTGGGCAAGCTGAGTATTAGGTCCAGCTGCTGGGCCAACTGGCATATCCAGTCTTTCACCAAATAAGGTCACAAAATCTCCAGTACTACTCTTGTAGAATTTGCTTTCTGGTACACCAAAAATAGATTTTTTTTGCTTATATTCCTCTGCTACCCAACTTAAAAGTTTATCAAAGGGAATTGCCCTCATAATATCTCCCATGCTAATACCTCCTAATTTTTATGTAAGGCAGCTGCAATTTTATTTACCTCTCTTGCTGCTGCTTTTTCATCTACTCCAACTAAAATTCCATTCTCAAAAATAACTTTTCCGTTCACAACAGTCATTGCTACAGGCTTATTGTAGCCAACTACCGCCGGTATACTGGCAAGATCATCTAAGCTACCAGACAATTCTAAGCAATCGCTCTCAATCATGAAAAAATCAGCCATTTTGCCAATTTCTAAGCTTCCAATATCTTTTCTGCCTAGAACCTTAGCACTACCTACTGTAGCAAGACGCAAGAATTCACTGCCGGCAGGTGTTCTTTTACTATAACGCAAGCGTTGTAGCAAGTAAGCTGACCTAATCTCTGCTAAAAGATTTGAACCATCATTTGAGGCACTTCCATCAACTGCTAATCCCACCGGTATCCCCATTTCTAACATCTCTGTCACACGAGCAATACCAGACGAGAGCTTCATATTGGAGATTGGACAATGGGCTACTCCTGTTTGAGTGCTTTTAAGTAAATCTAATTCTTCATCATTAAAATGAATTCCATGAGCAAACCAAACATCACTACCTGTCCAGCCCAAACTCTCCATGTAGGCTAGTGGCCGCATACCAACAGTTTCCAAGGTGTATTTTTCCTCATCAAGAGTTTCAGTTAAATGTGTATGCAATCTTACACCGTGTTTCCGGGCTAGCTTTGCACTTTCAATCATCAAGTCTTCCGTTACACTAAAAGGTGAACAAGGTGCTAAGGCTATTTGACACATGGAACCATAGCTTTTATCATGATACCGCTGAATTACTCTTTCAGAGTCTGCAAGAATTTCTTCAGTAGTCTGTACTAACATGTCTGGTGGTAAACCACCTAAAGATTCTCCTCTAGACATACTGCCACGACAAGCATGTATCCTTACTCCCAAATCTTTTGCCGCACGAATTTCTTCATCTATAATGCTTGTTTGATTTTTAGGAAAAACATAGTGATGATCAGAAACAGTAGTACAACCGTATTTTACTAATTCCCCCATACCTGCAATGCCGCCCCAATAGCCCATATCAGCAGTAAGATTTTTCCACAACTGATATAGTGCTCTCAACCAAGGAAAGAGCTCCATGTTTTGCACAGCTGGAATATTCCTAGTAAGAGTTTGATACAAGTGATGATGAGTATTTATCAAACCAGGATAAATTATTTTCCCAGTAGCGTCAATTACCCTACCTATGTTTTTTGGATCTATTGTTAGATTTTTGCCAATTTCCTTAATGATTCCATCAACAATTAGCATATCGCTATTACTGAAGATAGTACTCTTCTCATCCATACTTACAATTGCAGTAGCATTTTTAATTAAAAGCATACCCATAAGTTCATCTCCTATAGTCTAAAAAAGGCAAAGACAAACTTTTCAGTCTGAACTTTGCCTTGAGTAAAAGCTATAAAACTAGCCTTTGAATCTTTTTGGAGCATCTTCCATTAATTTTTCGAATACTTTAACTGGATCTTTCACTTTACTGAGAACCATCATAGCAGCAATAATATAAGGCTTATAGCTAGCTTCCTTGTAAAGTGGGACTCTGTAACGCTCAAATACTGAACCCGCTACTTCGCCTTCTTTACAACTAACACCAGAAATATCAGCTGGCAAGCAATGCATATAAAGAGCTTTTCCTGCCTTAGTTGTTGCCATTAATTCTTCAGTGCATTCCCAATCCTTATGATTAGCATTTTGTGCTAATAATTCTTTTTCTAAAGCTTTAATGCCAGCATCATCGCCATTGCCATAAAGCTCAGTACGTTTTTCCATTGCTGCAAAAGGAGCCCAGCTTTTTGGATAAACAATATCTGCATTTACAAAAGCTTCTGCCATGGAGTTAGTTTTCTTAAAGCTTCCGCCAGTAGCAGCTGCATTTTTAGTAGCAACAGCTTCAACTTCACTCATAATTTCATAGCCTTCTGGATGAGCAAGGACTACTTCCATTCCAAAGCGGGTCATTAACCCAACAATGCCTTGTGGTACAGAAAGTGGTTTGCCATAGCTTGGAGAATAAGCCCAAGTCATTGCAATTTTTTTGCCTTTTAAGTTTTCAACTCCACCAAAATGGTTGATAATATGGAGCATGTCAGCCATGCTTTGAGTTGGATGGTCAATATCGCATTGAAGGTTTACTAAAGTCGGTCTTTGTTCAAGTACGCCATCTTCATTTCCTTCTTTAACTGCTTGACTAACTTCTCTCATGTAGGTGTTGCCTTTGCCAATATACATGTCATCGCGTATGCCGATAATATCAGCCATAAAAGAAACCATATTTGCTGTCTCACGAACAGTTTCTCCATGAGCAACTTGTGATTTACCTTCATCTAAATCTTGTACTTCTAAACCTAAAAGGTTTGCTGCACTAGCAAAGGAAAAACGAGTTCTAGTAGAATTATCACGGAAAAGTGAAATAGCTAAGCCGCTATCAAACATTTTAGTAGACACATTGTTTTCACGCAAGTCTCTTAAAATGTCAGCTACTTTATAAATTGCAGAAATTTCATCATCTGATTTTTCCCAAGTAAGCAAGAAATCATCATTGTACATTTTTTTGAAATCTAAAGCTTTTAAGTCAGCTATTAATTTTTTTGATTTTTTCATTAATATCGCTCCTCATAATTTTATTTATAATAGATTAGTTTAATGACTTGTTTTATCTAGTTTACTTTGCGTATTTTTCGCAATAAACTTTTGGTACTGCTGCATACATTGCTGCTGCTTGTACAAGATGACTTGTCCAAGTTTTTTCGTTAGGTGCATGAGCTTGATCTTCTGCTCCTGGTCCAAAACCGATACAAGGAATTCCATATCTACCCATGATAGAAACACCATTAGTAGAGAATGTCCATTTGTCAACAATTGGAGCTTTATTAAATAAACCTTGATAAGCATCAACTAAAGTCTTAGTAGTTGCATGATCTTCAGGAATAACCCAAGTTGGGAAATAACATTCAGTTGGGTAAACAAGACCAGTCCAAGAAGCTCTTTCATATTGATAAAGGGAAACCTCACCATTTGCTGCTTTTACTGCCGGCAAGTTTCTGATTTCTTGTAATGCACTTTCCCAAGTTTCGCCATCAGTTAAACGACGGTCTAAGGAAATAGTGCAACCATCAGCTACTGCACAACGAGAAGGTGAAGTGAAGAAAATTTCAGAAATTGTAACAGTTCCTTTACCTAAAAATGGATCAAAGTGGAGATTTTCATTTAGTGCGCGAATTTCAGAAATAATTGGACCCATTTTGTAAATTGCATTGTCTCCACGCTCTGGAGCAGAACCATGGCAACTAATTCCACGAACATATACTTTGATTTCCATACGCCCACGGTGTCCTCTATAAATTCTTAATGAAGTTGGCTCTGTGATTAAAACAAACTCAGGCTTAATCTTGCTTTCTTTGATAATATACTGCCAGCAAAGACCATCACAGTCTTCCTCTTGCACAGTACCAACAACGATTAAAGTATAATCATCTTCTAAGCCTAAATCTTTAATAATTTTGCCAGCATAAACCATGGAAACCATGCCGCCCTCTTGATCAGAACCACCACGGCCATAGATTTCATCGCCAATTACTTTTGGCTCAAAAGGTCCAGTTACTGTCCAGTTAGCAATTTCACCAACACCAACATTATCAATATGAGCGTCCATAGCGATAATGTGTTTGCCATGACCGATATAACCTAAAATATTACCCATTGGATCAATTTCGATTTTATCAAATCCAACTTTTTCCATTTCCACTTTAATTCTTTGGATAGTTTCTTTCTCTTGGCAAGACTCACCAGGGATTGCGATTAAATCACACATAAATTTCGTCATATCCGCTGCATAACTTTCAGCTTTTGCTACAATTGCTTTGAAATCAACACTCATTTCTAATTCCTCCTAATTTTAAGTTCATTTTTTAACTACACTAGCCTAACTTGATCTCGCATACTCAAAACAAAAATGCATTGATGTTACGATTGCAAGCCCCCTTCTTTCCCGATTACATATCATATCGTTATCTTCTAACTAGCGTGAATTGATAACGATCGCTGTTAAAATACTGTTTGCCATAATTGATAGGTTTCCCCTCAATATCATAGACAACACCTTCCATTAAGATTAGCGGTGTATTTCTAGATACATTCAAGATCATATCAATAGGCTTTTCTGCCTGCACAGCTCGCACCTTAGAGATATACTCTACTGGTGTTCTACCCACATGCATTTTCAAAAATTCTGTAATGCAATCTACTGTACAGCGTTTTTCTAATTCTTTTTTACTTCCCACAATTTCCGCTGGTAACACATCATAGCAATAAATGATTGGAAATCCATCAGCTAAGCGGAGACTTTCAATCACATAGCATTCCGTGTCAAGTGGAATTTGCAGGTTTTCAGCAATACTCTCATCAGCTTTCACTACATAAGTGTTCAGCACCCTGTCCTCAGCCTGATAACCCGAGCGTTCAATGGTGGATGTTAAGCTTTCAAGCTTTTCTATCCCTGCTGTTACCACAGTTCTTCTTTCCACAAAAGACCCCAGTCCATGTTTACGAAGAATATCTCCATTTTTTTCTAAGATACTTAGTGCCTCTCTGAGAGTTCCTCTACTTACACCAAATTCTTTGGCAAGATCTGGTTCAGAAGCCAGCTTTGTTCCCATGGGGTATACACCATCAACAATTCTTTTTTTCAACTCATTGGCAACCTCTAAGTAAAGCGGTTGTCTGCTTTCAAAAGTTTTCATGCTCATTTGCATCGCTCCTGACTAGCCTTGCCCTGAAGATGTTAAACAACTGAACATCTTTGTACCTATTCTACCTTATAGCAGCATTAATTTCTAGAGAATTTTCACTTTTTTTCTGGCTTTTTAGTTGTACATGTTGTCCATTTGACAAAAGCTCCCTCCATCTCTACAATTAAAGTTATCTAAAGAGTAAAGGACTGAAATTCATGCAAATAATTTGCTTAGGTGATAGCCTTACTGCAGGCTATTTAGTTAGGAATAGAGCCACTTGGCCAGCTTTATTAGGAGAAAATATCAAACGCAAGATAAACAATCAAGGCATTACCGGTGATACATCAAGTGGAGCTTTGGCTAGACTTCCCCTACTTTTACAAGCTAAAATGGCCAGCCATATTGTCATTATGGCTGGCAGTAATGATCTTATTCAAGGTGTAGCGTTAAATGTTGTACAAGCGAACATCTTTGCGATGATTCATCAAACCTTTGCTGCCCGCTGTATCCCAATTATTGGTATACCCACACCAGTAGATACTTTAACAGCGCCAAACTATTGGGGTGAAGAAATAGATTATTCCGTCTTAAATGCTGATCTTTTCTTTTACCGCCAGTGGATTTTAAAAACCTGCACGCAGTTACATTGCAGTTATCTGGACTTCTATCAAGAATTTTGTTCAACTCCTGCACCAAACCCTCACATTCAGCAAGAATATTATTTAGATGGTCTGCATCTGAATGAAGCTGGACATAAAAAAATGGCAGAGTCTATTGACCCTACCAATTTTCTTTAAGGCAATAAATCATCCACCTCAAGTAAAACATCTTTTTGTAGCCTACACAAATACGCAATGGAATCCTGGTGTGAAGCTTCAATCGCACCTGCGGTTCCATTTTTTATAAGCTTAAAGTAATAACCTAGCTGATGAGCATCTACAGCTGTCGCTCTTACACATCCATCAGTAGCAATCCCACATAGCACAAGTTCTTCTACCTTAAGCCCTCTTAATAGTAAGTCTAACTCAGTGTGAAAAAAGCTACTAAACCGCTTTTTCAAAAGCAAATAATCCTCTTCTAGTACATCTATACCATTGACAAATTCTGCTCCTTTGCTGCCTACAATACAATGAGGCTTTGAACGTTCTAGTTCTCTCCCGAAATCACTGCCATCTATTCTATGCTCTTGATAAACATGGACTATGGGAATTTGTGCAATTCTTGCATTTGCAATAGCCTGTTGCACTTTGGGGATTATTGCTAATCCGCCTTCACAATTCAGGGGCGCTTCAGCACCTAGAAAATCATTTTGCATATCAATTACTAGCAAAGCTCGTTTTTTCATTTTTTGTTGCTCCTTTGAAGATAATTTCTAGCAATCAGTAGTTATCACCCTTGCTGGTTTATTCCAATAGCTAGCTCTACCGCTTTATATGCGCCATTATAAGTTCCAATTTTATTTGCCATTAATATATGCTGGCACAGCTTGGTTAATATTTCATCACTACTGAGCATTAGTTCCAGCATTTGCAAGGTAGCTCCAACAGAAGAACATTCAATTGTCCCATCACCTACTTCAGCCGACCTAATTGCTCCCCACGCCTCATGTCCGCCAACTCTTTTGATTAAGAGCTTTGGCACCGGGTAGAAGGCCAGTTCACTTGGTTTAGTTATAAGGATGTCACATGATCTCATAAGGAGATTAGAACTATAAACAGCAGCAAAAACATCTGTATGACAAAACACATGGATGCCAGCTATTTCATCAGTTAGAGCCTTGGCAGCAAAGGTACAGGTTTTATCCCAATTATCAAAATATGTTTGGGAATTATCCGTTAATTCAGGAATTTCTTGAGCTAATTTTTCCCAAACATGGATGTGATCTCCAACATTAAGATAAAGTACAATTTTGTTTTCCTTAGTCAAAGGGATTAATTTTCTGATGATGGCTGCAAAAATCTCAGTTTGCGCTCCGGCGCCACCAATAGTCAAAAGCACTCTTTTTGCTGCATTATTCTCCATACGGTTGAAGCGACTTTGACAATCCTGTTCTAAATTAGCTACTAATTCATGATCAATATAATGTCCGACTTCAAAAAGCTGCTGATTTGGTATAGGTTTTAAGATTTTTTTACCATCCATGCCCTGTAGAGTTTTATAACCTAGAAATGCAGAAGGGGTTTGCACAACATGTAAAGCTCCCTCTGCTAAGTGCAGGGCCATTGGCCAATTATCGGGAATAACATTCACAACTCGCTTAACTCCAGCATGGATAGCAGCTTGAGCTGGCCAAACATGAGTAGCAATAAAAGGCATATCTTTAGGCAAATCTTGAAAAACTGGTATCATCAGCTCAGCTACCTTTTGATCCATAGCGTTGTAAGATAATTTTTTAAAACCCTCTGAATTAAGCGGTTCCCAATATAACTTATTGAATATAGCATATTTTTGCGACCATCTTGAACCCATGGAATAAAGTGCATTAAGATAAGCAATAACCTTACCACCTGTGGTTTCTTGATAAGCATGCAAATCAAACCAGTAAGGAGTGTAGCCCATGGAATGTGCCGCAGATGCTATCGCCATAGAAATGCGATAATGACCAAAACCCATCCGAATATTCCCAATAATAATCCCTTGACTTGCTTCTATTTTGGCATTTTCTGTTGAAATCACAATGTTCTTTATCCCTAAATAAGCTGCCAAAGTAGCATTTTCCACTACGCTTAAAGGATAAATAGTCTTGCTATCATCACCAAATTTTTTCACATGCTTTTTTTTAGCCTTAAGTGCTTTCTTAAACACTTTATCAGAAATTTCATTACCAAAAATGCTTTTGGATTTTTCCATTTATCTGTTCTCCTCTAGGATAATTTCTCTAGATTCATAAGGTTGTAAGGTAATTGCTAGATTCCTTGCTGTTTGTTGATAATCATGCTTTCTAGCGTTTAAGTTTATGAGTACAAGATGCTCAATTTCATCTTGTGTGTAGAATACTTCAACTAAGCCATTAGGATAAATTTCTACCTGGGTTACTTTTTTATTTTGACTTTTCATAATCTGATCAAACATCTGATGTTTTTCTGCATCATATTTTTGTATCTCATCCGAAGTAAATATTAAGCTGCCAAACAGTTGATTTATTTTAGCAAGAGTTTTTTTTTGGGTTTTAGTCAACTGCATATTATTGTCTCTCAGAAAAAACACATCTGGATCATTTAAGAATGCTCTGCCATTAAGCTGTCTTCTCCCTATAGCGTTACCAATTGCATTTTTTGTAGAAACTCTTTCTCTGTGCATTAAACGCATATAAGCCTTGTCATCCCAATCTAAACCAACGTCACAGCCTATTCTGCAGTAGTCTACTCTTCCAAAACTTGGCCCTAGCGGTACTCCGCAAGCTAGAATTAATTTATCCCCCACGCATTCCCGCACAAAATCCATAGCTTCCGTCATGATTTGCCCTCTTGTCTTTTTACCATTGGGGATGAGACAAACAGCATATAAAAAGTCTAGCTTTACTAAATCATAACCCCACTGATGAAGTATTACTGAGAATACTTCTTGCAAATAGTTCTTCACTTCTGGATTATCAAAATCCAAAGCATAAAATCTGCTCCAGTTGCTCCCAGCTAGCACTAATTCACCCTTAGCATCCTTCAATATCCAGTGCTGCTTTTCTCTGAAAATCCTTGAATTTGTCTCGCAAACAAAAGGTGCCAACCAAATTCCTGCTTTATAGCCTTTGGCTTTAATACTATCTGCAAGATACTTCATCCCTTGAGGAAATTTTTGCTGATCAATCTCTAACCAGTCTCCGACAAAGCTTTGATAACCATCATCAATTTGGAAAATATCTATCTGTTTTTTATAGGTTGATAATTGCTGCAAATTCTCTAAAATAATTTTTTCATTAATTGCTTGATAATAATTATACCAGCTTGTCCAGCCGGTCATCGGCAAAGTATTGGGCTTTGCTATACCCATGAGGCTAAAATACTGATCAAAAACAAAATTTTCGCTACCATCCAATAGCACCAGTTGAAAGGCAAGATATTCCGAGTCAATACATAAATTCTTACAATCTTTCTCGATGCTAATTTCGGATTTCTTGACACTTTGAGAAATAATCGTAAACCCTTGTTTTTCGCTCAAAGAACCAAGTAACTTTAAGTTATGTCCATTTCTTAAATAAGTGTAAGTGTATCCATGAAATTCTCCAGCTTTTCTCGCATACTGCTTAAATGAATAATCACCGTATTTATCAAATTGATATTTCTTTAAGAGTGGTTTGGCAAGCCTAGAAATTGTTTTCAGTTTTTCATCTAGGAAAAATTCTCTACTATCCGTCCAAGACTGATAGCCATTAACAAAAATACGCTCATCTGTTGCAAAATCATGTTTAAGCTTCAAAGAAAGCTCGATAATTTCTATTTCTGCCTGAGGTAAGATTGTTAATTGCAGTTTTTGTTGGTTGGCAGTTTTCTCCACATTAAGCTGTACATCTAAGTCTAAATTGGAAAAATTACCTGCTATTCTTAGTTTGTTTAATTTTCTATTCCTATAATAGCTTAAACTAATTTCTATTTCATCAAACATAGCCATACCTCGTTTATCGGAATTATTCTGAAATTTATTTTTCCGAATCTATTTTTGTATCTGAAATGCCTTGCAAAATTTTCTTTTCATTATATAGAAGTAACAAGAGCAAACCTATAAAACAAAAACCAGCGGCAAATACAGCTGTTAGTCGAATACCCAGCTCATTGCTACCATTGTTTTTAATTAGTAACAAAGCACTAAGAATGAGCATTGAAAGCATTTGTCCAATCTTTGACATGAAGGTACGGGTTCCAAAAAACATACCTTCTCTTCTGATGCCTGTTTTTCTTGCATCATATTCTGCAATATCTGCAATTACCACATTAGGTAGAATACCAAAAATCGCCATGGGAATAGCAGCAAGTAATACTAATAAATATGCTTGTACCAGATTTTCTATCGGGAGTTTTCCTAATAAAGAACCAAAGATATAAACAGCAATGAACATGCTAAAGGCAATAATTAAGAGCATTTTTTTGCCAACTTTTTTTGCCAACAAATTGATAGGTACATAAAATAGAAAAGAACCAACACCTAATAAAATGAATAATGTTCCAAACATCGTATCCGGTAGCTTTAAGAGAATAGTAATATAATAGAGTAGTGAGGCTTGAAAGATAGTAATGGCTAACCAATATACTAAATCAGAGAGCACAAAAATAGTAAATTCTCTATTTCTAAAAGTTGCCTTGATAGAATCTAGCATTTTTAGTTCTGAAGGCACTGATTCACAGTATCTTTTTTCATCAATTGCAAATACAGGAACCAAAAGAAATACAAGTGCTATTGCAGCCAGTATACTGAGGGCAATACGCATAGAATTTTCAGCACTGTATCCCATGCTTGCAAATAGATTCCATAATTGTGGAGCTTGTGAAGCTACAGCCGCTCCTAAAAACCAAGTCACAGAAATATAAGTCGACAGGTTAAGTCTTTCTTCAGGCGTATGCCCGAGTTCAGAAAGAAGAGCAAAGAAAGGTGTAACATACATAGTTAAAAATAAATAGAACAAGAGCAGCATTACAGTTAGAAAAATCGCATTAACTATACTCTCACCTTGTACCGGAGACCAAAAAACCAACACGGTACTTAGAGCAAAAGGTACTGCGGCTTTTTGCATAAAAGAAATTCTTCTGCCTTTTTTTGCTTTGCTGCGGTCACTTAGCGTGGCAATCCAAGGGTCAGTAATTGCATCAAAAAATCTACCTAACATCGTAATTGCTCCAATAATCGTGAGGAAGCCAAAAAATGTAACTTGTGGAATAATTGTCATAATGCCTGATTCTTTAGTTGGAATATAGTAAAAAATTAAATATGAACCAATAATACCTGATAATAATGACCAGCCAAACTGACCAAGCGCATAAGCAATTTGTTTCGATAAAGGCAATTTTTCTTTCATCTTTCTTCTCCTTTTTTTACCTAAAAATCTAGGTTTAGTAATTATTTTTTATTGCAGAACTGCCATCAAAACAAATGCCTTGTTGTATTGTTTCATTTAAGATTAAGCTTGCATCTTTAGTTTGTTTTAAGCATAAGTGTTTCTGCAAAGATTTCATTTCCTGTTTGATCTATAGATGAAAGAAATAACATTATGCTTACAATCATATTATATAATAGTGTAGGCTTTTACTAAAAACATGTCAAGAAGCATTTAGTATGAATTTTGATCCTTCATATCTTTATAAAGAATTTATGTTCATCTTTCCATCTTAACACTATCTTTATAAAAATAGTGTTAGGCTTGCTCATAGGTAAAGCAAATAAAAAAATTATCTCAATAAGCTTTAGGAATAAATTAATTCGGAAGGTGAAGAAAAGTATGCATATTATAGTAGTCGGTTGTGGAAGATTCGGAAGCAATTTGGCTAATGAATTATCTGATTTAGGTCATAATTTATGTATAATCGATCGATCAAAAGAAAAGTTATCCGTTTTAGGCAGTGGTTTTAATGGACAAAAAATAATCGGCATTGAGTTTGATAATGACAAACTCCTTCAGGGTGGCATCGAACAAGCTGATGCACTTCTTGCCGTAACTTCAAATGACAACATTAATATTACCGTTTCTTTGATTGCAAACAAAATTTTTCATGTCCCTCAAGTTATTGCAAGAATAGATGATCCTAGCCGTAAACATGTTTATGAAATTCTAAATATTGATACTATCAACCCAGTGCGTCTAAGTGTAGATCTTTTTTTATCACGCATGACTGTCAATACCAGCGAAATAATCTCTCATCTCGATAATGATTATCAAATAATAGATTTGCTTTTTTGCAAAAAAAACTCAACCATGATTGTTGGGGAAATCGAAAAAAAATATTTTTGTCGTATTTCTATTGTCAATATTGGAGGAATCAGCAGACTACCAAAACAAGATGACCAAATTCATTTTGGTGACCGCATCACCTGCACAATAAATAAGTATGAAAAAGAAAAATTACTTAAAGCATTTTCGAAGGAGCTAAATGTATGGAATCCATAATTATTGGAGGAGGAAAAATTGGTTACAATTTACTTAAAACACTTAGAGAAAAAAACTATCAAGTAATGCTTATAGAAAAAGACCAAGCAACTTGCATGAAGATTGCTGATGAATTAGATGCTGATGTCATTTATGGTGACGGCACAGATTTGGAGATTTTAAGAGAGGCTGGTATTGAAGGTGCAGAAATTGTAGCTGCCGTAACTGGTACTGATGAAGGAAATATGGTAATCTGTCAAATTGCGATGACTAATTTTAATGTTAAAAAAACAATTGCGCGGGTTAATAATCCAAAAAACATTGCTTTGTTCAAAGCACTTGGTATTAGCCGTATTGTTTGTAGCACAGCAGTAATTGCCGATATGATAGAATATGAACTTGATAGAGAAGATTATCATGTTATCCAAACTTTCGATCATGGTGCGATGGTTTTGGTAGAAATATCCATTTCCATAGAACACCCTTGGCGAAATATAAAAATAGCAGATATACCTTTACCAAAAAAATGTATTATCATATCTGTTGTTCACGAGGAAGAGGTTATTTATCCCACAGGTGATACCCTAATCTCAGAAGATGATAAAGTGCTATTAATTATTCATCATTCCATTTTGAAAGATCTTATACATGACTTGCATAAGGGAGATAATAATCATGCAGCAAAAAAAGCAAATAAAATTACTAAACTTTAGTTCAGAGGTACTTGGAACATTAGTCTATCTGGCGTTGCTATTTATTGTTACGGTAGCAATAACGAGGTGATACGATGAATAAACATTCTGATTCAATAAACAGTATTGATATCATCAGTTATTACACAGGCTATATTGTTTTTGGTGCTGCTTTCCTCATGCTTATTCCCATCTTTGCTTCATTTGTTTTTGCTGAGTGGGCAACGTTGATAGACTTTATCATCAGCATGGAAATAGTATTCCTTGTCGGACTGATGCTAATTCTACTCGGCCGTAGAACACATCAGCAAAAAGCCAGTATCCAATGGAAGCATGGCTTTGTAATTGCAGCACTAGTATGGATTTTGATGATGATTTTATGTGCTATCCCCTATGCATTAAGCGGTCATACAAAATCCTTTTTAGATGCCTGTTTTGATGTGATGAGCGGTTTTACAACAACCGGTCTTGTGCTAACTCAAGACCTTGACCACCTCTCAATTGGACTAAATGTCTGGAGACACCTGCTTACCTTCATAGGAGGTCAAGGTATGGTTGTACTTGCTCTTGTCTTTATAACTAAACAAACAAGTGGAGCATATAGACTCTATGTTGGAGAAGCAAAAGATATTGAGCTTGTTCCAAATGTTAAGGGAACTGCAAAAATTATCTGGAAAATCAGCATGATTTATTTGGCCGTTGGAACGGCGGTTTTATGGATTGCTGGCATAATAATTGGACTAGAACCAATTTCTGCTCTCCTGCATGCATTTTATATGTTTACCTCATCCTGGAGCACCGGCGGATTTGGACCTATGTCACAAAACATTATGTATTACCATAGTTTGCTTATAGAAACAATTACCATGGTAATCTTTATTCTTGGTTCTTTCAATTTTGGATTGCATTATGCCATTTGGCAGGGAAAAAGAAGCGAACTCCTGAAAAATATTGAAACCCAAAGTTTCTTTATTACTTCATTTTTAGCATGTATGCTTGCACTTTATGGGCTTTCCAGGTTCAATGTATATCCAAATGCTATTTCTAATTTCAGAAGAGTTATTTTTAATGTTTTATCTGCTCATACCACAACAGGCCTAGGGAATATTTACCCTAGACAGTTTGCTCTAGAATGGAGCGACTTTGGGATCATGATTATGGTTATTGTGATGCTCATTGGCGGTTCTGCATGTTCAACAGCTGGTGGTTTTAAGGGACTGAGAGTGGGGATAGTTTTCAAGGGAATTATTATGGATATAAAAAAGCTTTTATCTTCGGAAAGAAATATGAAAGTATACAAATTCCATCATATCAAACAATATATTTTGGAAGATAGTGTAATTAAATCTTCTGCTTTAATTATCATTTGTTATCTTGTACTTTTTTTTATTGGAACTATGTTAGGTTCTTTTTATGGTTATTCCCTAGCAAGCTCTGCTTTTGAATCTGCTTCTGTTGCGGGTAACGTTGGGCTTACTATTGGCATTACCTCCCCAGCAATGCCAGCTGCCTTGAAAATTTATTATATCCTTGCTATGTATATGGGAAGATTAGAATTTCTTTCTGTTTTTGCTTTGGTAGGATATTTAGTTGGGGGGATTAGAAAAATATGTACAAGATATTAAGAGTTTTCATTTTGACGCTAATTTTATTTGCTCTACTTTCTATTCAGCTATTTGCCTTCAATACGACAGAAATCAATCAGCTTATTGAAAATGCAAAAACATTTGATGGCAAACAAGTTGTGGTTCGAGGAGAAACAATTGGCGAGGTAATGCAACGAGGCAACTATAGTTGGGTCAATATTAATGATGGTAGTAATGCCATTGGTATCTGGATGAAAAATTCTGATGCTCAGCAGATTACTCTCTTCGGTAATTATAAAAATATTGGTGATAATGTAGTAGTTGATGGTGTTTTTTATAGAGCCTGCCCCGAGCACGGTGGAGAAGCAGATATTCATTGTGCAACTCTAAAGATTACAAAGACAGGATTTCCAGTCACAAATCCGATTCCTACAATAAGGGGAATACTTGTATTTGTTTTATTTTCAGCCTTAGTGATAGTTTTTTTTATCATCTATCACTTTAAGTTACTAAAAAATTCTCCAGATTAAAGTTTCTTATCATAAGTCATTATCAATATAAAAGAGCTCAAATCCATTTGGATATGAGCTCTTTTATATTGATAGAACATGGAAAATAAAATTATTTTTTGTGTTCCCCAGTTAGCAGTGCAATAGTCTGCTCCCTTGACTGTGATGAAGAAATTATTACTACCTTATCACCAGCCATTAATATCGTATTCCCTTGCGGCAGTATAATTTCCTCCCCTCTCAGAATGCAGGTGATAATACTTTGTGGAGGAAACCCAATCTCCCAGAGTTTTTTGTTTGCAGCAGGAGATTTTTCAGTTAGCAATACATCAAAAATCATTACTTTACAATCTTCGGCTGGCAAATATTTTTTAATACTACCTGCAATTGCCTGTTGTTCAATCAATTCAATAAAACTCAAGGTAGCATTCACACACTTATCTACACCAAACCCTTGGAATAACTCCGCATTTTTCGGGTCATTGACAATGGCAAAGGTATATTTCACATTAAATTGTTTTTTTGCCAGCTCACTAACAATCAAATTTGCAGCATCTTGCTTATATAAGGCAATTACAGCATCCATTTTTTCTGCATGTGCCTCTTGCAAAGTATTGGCGTTACTTCCATTTCCACAGATAGTTTTTATACCATATTTATCTGCCAACATTTGGCACTGATCATGTTCATGATTTACAGCTACGACCTCATGTCCTTTAGCTTTTAATGACTTGATGAGATAATAAGCATTTTGCTCTCCGCCAACTATCAAAATATTCACTTAATCAACTCCTTCTCTTTAATAAGAATATGTTGAAGTTCATTTAGCGAAAGATCCAGTGGGCATATCGCAATAATACCAGTCTTATTGTATGCAGCCTCTTTTGAAGTATCTTCTATTCTCGTAATTACTTGATTAACACGATAGTATTCTTTTGCTATTTTCGCAATCATGATATTGGTATTATCATCATTTGTAGCAGCTATAAGCAGGTCAGCTGTTTTTATTCCAGCATATTCCAATGTATCAAGATCAGTAGCGTCACCTTCAATTGCATAATAATTGTAGGCATTAGCTATCGCTGGTAAAGACTGTTCTTTTATATCAATAATCGTTACATTATCATTCTTTGCAGCAAATACAGATGCAATTTTAGTTCCAAAATTACCACATCCTGCAATAATAATATTTTCGTGTTTTTCTCTATTAAATAATTTCATAATCCTTACCTTCTTTCTTTGATTAATAGTACCACCGCAGATATAAAGTTGGTATTAAGATAGAAAGAAAGCTATAAAGATTATATAAACAAATAAGGCGAAAAACCTAAAGGTTTCCGCCTTATTTATTTACACTTTTATTTATTCTTTATTCATCAATAAAACGATAGCCAATACCTATTTCCGTGACAATATACTGCGGATTTGTAGTGTCTTTTTCCAATTTGCGGCGAATATTCGCCATGAAAACACGCAATGACTGAGCATCGCTTTCTAAATATGAACCCCAGACTTCTTTTAAAATATAATTATGAGTAAGTACCTTGCCAGAATTTTTTATAAAAAGTTCGAGTATTTTGAACTCCATTTTGGTTAAATGAACTTCTGTACCAGCAAGGAGCAAAGAATGCTTTGCTAAGTTTATTTCTAAGTCGCCAATTTTATATATTTTTTGAAAACTATCATTTTTTGTAGCACGACGAAGGATTACCCTCAACCTTGCAAGTAATTCATTTATACTAAACGGCTTGGTAAGATAGTCATCAGCTCCTGCATCTAGTGCTTCAATTTTTTCCTGATCTTGATCACGAGCTGAAACAACAACAATCGGCATATCTGAAAATGAACGAATCTGTTTAATAACTTCTAGCCCATCCATATCTGGCAATCCTAAATCCAAAATTACAATATCCGGTTTATCGTTTGTAATTACAGACAAGGCTTCTTTACCTGTTGACACTTCAACAACCTGATAATCCTTAGTTTTAAGAGAAAAACTAATAAAAGATCTTATTTGTTTATCATCTTCAACTACGAGAAAAAATTTATTGTTTTCCAAGTTTTTTACCTCCCTCAAGCGGAAGTGAAAATCGAATAGTTGCACCACCACTAATATTGTTTTCCACAAATATTTTTCCACCATGCGCATTTACAATTGCTTTGCATATGGTAAGACCAAGTCCATTTCCTCTTCTTGAATCAGCATGGTACTCCTCTGCAACAAAGAACAAATCGAAAACTTTCGGTAGATTTTCTGGTTTTATCCCAATTCCATGATCAGATACACTAAACCATACACTATTATAATCAACAGTTGCTCCAATTATTATTTCATCCTCACAATTAGAGTACTTAAAAGCATTTTCAATTAAATTAATAAATACCTGTGTCATTAGCTTTCCATCCATTGGAACGAAAACCACTTCAGTAGGAATTTCAACTAGAATACGATGCTTTTCGGCAAATTTCAGTGCATGCTTTACCGCCGCACCAACTATTTCTTCTACCGCAACTATTTGCTTATTAACAAGTAGCGTTCCCTCTTGAATCTTTGTTAAGTTTAAAATATTTTCTACCATCTGATTAAGCCAAACTGAGTCTTCATAAATACCCTGTACAAGTCTCAGATTATCTTCATCTCTTAAATTATTAAGTAAAACTTCTGCTGCTCCAGCAATTCCTGCTAGAGGTGTCCTAATATCATGAGAAATTGAGCGTAATAAATTGCTTTTATACTTTTCTCTCTTAGCTTCATTTTTTGCAGCTTCTTTTTCATTCGCCAAATATTCTCGCTCCATAGCGATAATAATCTGTGTTGATATAGATGGAAGTAGTTTACTTTCTTGACTATTCTCACTATCAAGATTTTTTGGTAGACAAATATATCCAAATTGATTCTTTGTATCCGCAATTGGAAGAGTATATTTGTTTTGAATGCTAGTCCGTATTTGTTCTTCTGATAATACCAAAACGGTTACTCCCCGTTCTGCTTTTTTTATAGAATATTCCTTATTTATGGAATATTCCTCATTTATAGTTATACAGGAAACATCACACTCTAACAAGTTGGAAAGGCATTGTATAGATACAATTGCAACATCAGATACACCTGATGTTTTAGCAAGTGAGCTGGTTATCTGATAAAGCATTTTAGATTGTTTTTCACTGTTATTGGCAATTGTAGAAGACCGAATTAGCTTGCTGGTGAGGGCACTTGTAAATACCGACGCCGTTAGCATAACCAAAAATGTAATAATATAATTTTTATTATTCACATTGAAAGTATGTAAAGGTTCTGTGAAGAAAAAGTTAAAACTAAACATGCCAATAATAGATGCTAAAATTCCATAAACATATCCCTTGGTAAAATTAGATATGATGAGAACTGATAGGATAAAAACTACCACAATATTGGTTTCAGAAAACCCAATATTATTAATAACAAGTGATAAAACCGTTGCTCCAGATAAAATTAACAAAGTTATCATTATTTGAAATAGTATATTAGCAAGTTTCTTCTTAGCGATATTTTTCAACTTTTCACCCACCTTTCTTGTAGAGTATCCTTTTGCAAAAAATCGCTATTACCTTAACTCTAGTCTTTTCTTGGATCGCATGTCTATAAAAGCTGACTTTCGAAGCTAATATTGCTCTATTCATCATGTATATTTTGTTTTAGCTTTTTAATGCTTCTACAAAGATTTCATTTCCAGTTTGATCTATATAAGCAATTTTACCCTTAGCCAAATCTGCAACATACTCATATACTCCAGAGGATGCTAATGCTCGACAAAATGTTGGAAAATCATAGGCGTAATTACGATATTTAAGCACTGCCTGTTCCGCTGCTTCACGGCTGGCAATGCGCACCACAAAAAGTCCTCCACAATCAGATTTTTCCTCGACCAAATCCTTAGCATCATTATAATATTGGTGCGTACCCTCTGTAACAGAATAATAATAGCTCGTTACTCCTAAATCTAACAGTTCTTGATGTAGCTTTAATACCTCTGCACCATGTTTCAATTTAGCGGCAATAGCTAAAATTTCACTTTTTAACAGCATGTCGACACTTCCTTTTCCAATAATTATCATTTCCGGTACATACTAAGCACCATAGCCAAAAATTACTACTCTTTTCTATTATAAAAAATATGTTTTTAATCTATAATTACCAGTTTTCTAAAATTGCACCATTACCTTCTTTTACCTCACTTTTAATATTTTGCATAATTTTACAAATTATATCCACCCGCTTAAAAGGTGTAATTAAATAAAAGCCATCGACATAGCTGGCAATTTCTTGGGCAATGGCACTTGAAATTTCCACTGCTAATTCGCTTGCTCTTTCCTTAGTGATATTTTCATACAGCTTAATTAAGCTATCACTTACCACAATTCCTGAAATTTCATTGTTCATAAAGCAGGCATTTTTATAGCTAACTATCGGCATAATGCCACCAAGCAGCTTAGCATCCAAAGTTTTTCTTGCCAGTTGTAAATTTTCTAGAGCAATTTTAGTAAGAACCGGTTGAGTTAAGAACATCGTCACTCCATGCGCTATTTTTTGTTTTGCTCGTTCCAGCTGGAGCTCAAAGTTTATAGCATTAACATTTAGTGCTGCGCAGATATGAAATGGATTCCCAAAAACTCCTTCTTTATTGAGATTGTTTATATAGCCTGCTAACATAATTGAGTTAAAATTATAAACACTTTTAATCTCACTGCGTTCAGCTGTTGGTATCGGGTCTCCTGTAATTACCAGTACATTTTTTACGCCTTCAATATTTAAGCCTAATAGCAGTGCCTTGGTTGCATTAATATTTCTATCACGACAGGTCATATGCGGCAGTGTTTCAATAGCTAACTCTCTTTTAATTTTACAAGCCAAGATACTACTATCAACCCTAGCTCGAGCAATTGGGCAATCGGCAATAGTAATGGCATCAGCACCTGCAAGCTTTAATTGTTCAGCACCCATCATGAAAGCTTTTATATTTGTATCAATTGGTGGAGCTAATTCAACTGCTATTAGCTTTTCTTTTTGCGCTATTTTATCTACAAAAACATTCGGCAAAAAAGAATATTGATCGTTTGTTCTTGTAACAATATTTAAGCTACTTGATTTCCGTTTTATTACTTTATCTTTACTTTTATGCAAGAGCTTTTCAGCAGTGTGTGCAATGAAATCTGGTGTAGTTCCACAGCATCCGCCGATAATTTTCACACCTTGCTCGATTATCTCCATCATCTGCTCAGAAAAATATTCTGCATTATTAGCAAAAAATGTCCTGTTATTGATAACAGTTGGATAACTAGCATTTGGCATAACAGAGACAATCTTTTGTGGCAATTTAATTTTTTTAATATAATGGAGCAGGTGAAAAGGTCCTGACATACAATTAAAGCCTAAAGCGTCAATATTCACGTCTTGAGCAAATTCCTCAAATAATTGTTCACCTGACATACCCTGTCTAGTATAGCCTTCAGGCGAAACAGCAAATTCCAGTAAAATGAAGCTATCCGCTCTTTTACTCTTAATATAAGCAGAAATTTCGTGAAGATCTTCTCCACTACTAAAGGTTTCAAATAGGAAATGTTTTGCCCCTAATGATAGGAATAAATCTACCATCTGCTGATATTCAGGTAACAAATCCTCTTGCTCATTCCTAGGTATAGGGCCAATATCTGCAAAAATAAAAATTTCACTATCTAAAGCTGCACGGCAAGCAATTTCATAACCTTTAGTAAGTGCAAGCTTAGCTAATTTTGGATCACCGATGCTTGCAGAATTAGCTTGAAAAGTATTTGTTTTTAATGCTTTGCATCCTGCGGCAATATATTCCTGGTGAATACTAAAAATTGCCTCTGGATCCAAGACATTTGCTAATTCGCACTTTTCTAACGGCTTTTCCTGTTTTTCGGCATAATATGTCCCAACTGCACCATCAAATAGCAACGGTGAATTTTCCAGATATTTTCTGATGTCCATTTTTTTACCTCTCCTGCTAAAAAATCTATGGTAATAAATATTGGTCTTTTAGTATAAATATACAAAGAATAATATTGATTGTATATTTTATACATCTTTATAAATACTATAGTTGTATTTTACCATCTGCTCTATAACCTTACAATCATTTTTGCAAAGGTTATCTTGCGTAATCAGTCTTAATAAATTATTGCTATCATAAGCCAAGCAAAATATTGCTGTTTATGCTTTTACATAGCCTGTGAGACCTACGATAAGCTATCTGATTTTTAATTTTAAGCTACAATAATTAAATAAAAAAAATTATTGTATAGTAGTTATACGAATGGTATAATATGCAGACAATGTATTAAATTCGATAAATTTATGCAAATGCAAGTGTGTTTTCTTGAAATTCGGAAGATTATATAGTAATAACATCATTATCTTTGTGAAAAATGATGACAAAAGAGAAAAAAACCTTTATAATTAAGCAATTAATGAGAATAGCAAAACATGCGAAAGCGTGTGACGCAAAACTATCAGGACCTAAGTCTTAGGATATGGTTGCCAGTTGCCACAATTTTTTTATTGTGGCTTTTTTTGTTCTTTTTTATAGATATTTCTTTAGATATTTTGCTATTAAAACCGCAGCGACGGAAGCTTTAAAATGGAGGTACTATATGCTTTACCTTTTACTTGGCAGCAGTAGCTTTCTCTTTTTTATTCTCTATGACCTTAATGATGTTAAACTCTATCATAGATTCCTTAAAAGTTTTTTTGCAATTGGTAGTTCGCTATTATTATATTCCACAGCAATGATAGTATACACTGGTTCTCCTACATTTTCTCTTTCTAGCTTTGGCAAGATTATCTCAGGTATCGGCTCACTGTTTTCTTTGGTTTTATTAATATATACACTTTTCTTTGCTCTACCTTGGAAAAAGACGTATCTAGAGCTTGCAACAAATAACAAGGTTGTCGACAAAGGTTTTTATGCACTTTGCAGACATCCTGGTGTGCTTTGGTTTATCGCTTTTTATTTTTTCACTTGGTTATTTACTGGTGTACAGCTACTATTGTTTGCTGGAATGAGTTTTAGTATTCTCAATATTATCTATATAAGCTTGCAGGAAAAATATTTTTTCCCGCGCTTGTTTATGAATTACGGAATTTATCAACAAACTACACCTTTTTTATTCCCTACACCTTCGAGTATCAAAAAATGTTGTAGCACCTTTGCAACAGGAGAGGAAATCACAAATGAACTTTGAAGCAAAATTAAAAAAGAAACAATATGAAAATCTTTGGCAAGAATATTGTGGTTTCCTAGATTTAGATTTAGAAAATTATATGCAAATTCAAAAAAGACTAATGCTTGAGCAGATTTTGATTTGGAGTAGCTCCGAACTAGGAAAACGCATTTTAAAAGGGAAACAACCGCGTACCATTGAAGAATTTAGAAGGATGTTACCATTAACAACATATCTTGATTATGCTCAGCTACTTTTGCAAAAGCAAGCTGATTTATTGCCTGATACTCCCGTATTATGGATAGAAACAACTTGGGAGGGCGGCAAGCATCCTGTTAAAGTTGCCCCTTATACTAAAAGCATGCTAGATACATATAGAAGTAATGTAGTGGCAATTTTTATGCTAGCTACCAGTAGTGGTCGTGGTAATTTTAATATTCGTCCTAATGATCGTATGTTATATGGACTAGCTCCCTTACCCTACGCTACCGGTTTACTGCCCTTGCTCTTAGATGCTGAAGTTAAACTACAATTTTTGCCTCCTGTTAAAAGTGCTGAAAAAATGACCTTTGGTGAAAGAAATCGCAAAGGATTTGAGCTTGGCTCACAAGAAGGCATTGATCTCTTTTTTGGTTTAAGTAGTGTCGCCAATTTTATTGGGCAAAGTTTTAGCAGTATGAGCTCTAGTGGAGCTAAAAAGAACATTTTGAAATATACACCAAAAATGATTATGCGTTATTTATGTGCCAAATATAAAAGCAAAAAAAATGGAGTTCCGATTAAGCCCAAAGATTTATTTAAGCTGAAAGGTTTCGTGTGTGCTGGTACTGATAGTAAATGCTACAAAAAATCTCTTGAGGATTTATGGGGCTGTCGTCCATTAGAAATTGCTGCAGGCACCGAGCCAACTTGTATCGCTACAGAAGCATGGGATCGTGATGGTTTGTATTTTTTCCCAGATGCTTGTTTCTATGAATTTATTCCTGAAAATGAAATGCTTCAAGGTATAGAAGATCCATCCTATGCACCAAAGACATATTTAATGGATGAAGTAATAGCCAATCAGAATTATGAAATCGTACTTACCGTACTTAAAGGAGGTGCCTTTGCCCGCTATCGTGTAGGCGATGTTTACCGTTGCTTAAGCACCGATAAGGGTAATGAAACTATCAAACTTCCCCGTTTCGAATTTGTAGATCGGGTACCTACCGTAATTGATATAGCTGGCTTTACGCGCATTACAGAAAATTCTATTACGGATGTGATTAATCTTAGTGGTCTAGGAATTTATGATTGGATTGCTTGCAAAGAATATAATGATGACAATACACCATTTTTACACCTTTATGTAGAATTAAAACAAGAAGCAATTGAATCCTCTGCAGTAAGCAAGAAAATATTAGTAGAGCATCTAAGTGTATATTTCAAATATTCAGATAGCGATTATCATGACTTAAAGCGTCTATTAGGTATTGATCCTTTAGAAGTAACAATTCTCACCTCAGGGATTTTTGATCTATACAAAAAAAATAACCATAACTCTTTAAGACGCATGAATCCAAGCAAACATGAAATGATGGAATTTCTTAAAGTTCACAATAAATCCTATGATAAACTAAGTGTGGTGAAAAAATAATGGGCCTGTTCGCACAGATTAATATACCTGCCATAGCACTTTTCAGCTATAGTTTCCTCTTTTTGACCATTTTAGCAGCTAAGAAAAGTAAAGTTATCTATTCTTTCCTAGCAATTCTACTAGCGTCAATCTTTTGGACTGGCGGGTCTATGTTCATGCGCCTTTTGCTCTTTCCTGGAGTAGAATTCTGGTACCAGATTTCTATTATTGGACTATTTTGTTTGCCTGTTGCTTTTTATAACTTTATTTATGAATTTATTGGCGAAAAAGGCTATTTTTTAAGGACTATCTGGTCTTTTTCCACTGTTATCATAGTTTTCTTAAATCTTTTTGGAGTTTTTCTAGCTGCGCCGTCTGTATCAATTTCCGCTACTGGAGAAAAGATCTTTCTCTATAATATTCAATGGCCAATTATTATTATCGCATTATTTACTCTAGTAGTAGTTATCTCCATGTTTGCAATGATTACACGGGATATCAAAAGGAATGAGACCTACGGTGGTCGCTTATCCCCTATCATCATTGGTATCTTAATCTTATTTGCTGGTAATCTTGCAGACCTGATTCCTGGTGTAAGCTCCACTTCAATTGATACACTCGCTGGTATATTAAATGCAGGCTTACTTTTTTATGCACTCTATAAGCGTAGGCTCTTTAATATGACTTTACTTGCTTCACGCAGTACAACTTATGTTATTGCTGGAACTTTTGTAGCACTTATCTTCGCATATTTTATTAAGCCTTTTGAAAGTTTTATTGAAAAAGATTTTTATCAGTTTTATAGTTATAAAACTCTAATCATTGCTATCTCCTTCACCTTAGTTACCTTGATAGTTTATAATGGTGTAAAAAGATTGTTTGATCATATTTTTGTCAAGGATGAAGTAGTGCAGGCACAACTTTTGAAAAATTTCAGTTTTGATGTTTCGAAAAGCTTGAATCTTGATGAGATATTAACTGAACTAGTGCGAGTGATGCAAGCTGGCGTTGGAGTTGATAAGCTTTATGTTTGCATGCCCGATGAAAATAGAGAATTTTACCACACAGTTTATAGCTCTAGTCCTTTAGATTCTCAGGAATTTAAGTTTTCTTTTTCCAACCCTTGTGTAAGATGGCTAAATAAAAATAATACTTGTCTTCTAGTAAAAGAATTTCAAAGAACAGTACTCTTCAAATCAATGTGGGAGCAAGAAAAAAGGCAGTTAGCGGATTTAGAAATAGAATGCTTAGTTCCCTTAAATTGTGATGATGAACTTGCTGGTATCTTGCTATTAGCTAAAAAATCCAAAAATAGTGCATTTAATTTTGATGATATTAATTTTCTTGAATCAATTAATTCAATTGCATCAATAGCCATAAAAAATGCTCGTATGTATGAAAAAGCCTACTTAGAAGCCCGTACAGATGATCTTACTGGTCTCTTAAATAGAAAATATTTTTATCAAATGATTAATGACGAGTTTAACAAAAAGCAAAATGAATCAATAACCCTCTTAATCTTAAATATTGATGATTTCAAACTTTACAATCAGCTCTATGGCAATCAAGAAGGTGATGCAGCCTTAAGAAATATAGCTCATATTATTAAGTCTTGTGTTGGTAAAAGTGGTGTTACCGCAAGATACAGTGGAAAAGAATTTGCAGTAATCTTGCCAAACTTTGATGTATTGTCTACCACCCTTTTAGCTGAGGAAATCCGTGGTCAGGTAGCAATTATGAATCAAGGCATGAAAAATGAAGTCTTAAAAGTTTTAACATTTAGTGCTGGTATTTGTGCTTATCCTTATGGAGCAAATAATGTTAAACAGCTAATTGAAAATGTAGAAATGACAGTTTTCAACGCAAAAAGAAGCGGTAAGAATAAAATTGAAGTGTACTCCTTAAAAGAACCAAGTACTATTAAACCAGGTTATACTACCATCATTCGACCTGATGTCTATAAAGAATACGCCTCAACTATTTTCGCATTAACGGCGGCTATCGATACTAAAGATCATTACACCTTTGATCATTCTCAGAAGGTAGCGGAATATGCTACAATTTTAGCTACAGCAATTGGCTTAAATGATGAACATATCGAGATAATTCGAGAAGCAGCACTTTTACATGATATTGGTAAAATTGGCATTCCAGAAAACATCCTCAATAAAAAGGGATTTTTAACCACTGAAGAGTCTGAAATTATGCAAAAACATGTAGAAAACTCTATCTCCATCATCAAACATCTTCCTTCACTAGATTATGTAATTCCTGGAGTTATCGGACATCATGAACGTTGGGATGGTAAAGGTTACCCTCGTGGTATAGCCGGCGAAGATATTCCATTATCAGCCCGTTGTCTAGCAATTGCAGATGCTTTTGATGCTATGACTACTCAACGCTCTTATAAGAAAGCTTTGCCAATAGAATTTGCAGTAAGAGAGATTAGTAAAAATGCTGGCTTACAATTTGACCCAGTTTTGGCAAAAACCTTTGTAGGTTTAGTAGAAAATCAAAAGATAGCTGTATAATAAGTAAACTGCTAAGAAAAAAGGATATGCTTAAGGTATGAGAAAATTTCATACCTCAAGCATATCCTTTTATATATTCTATAATTCATATTAAGCATTAACCTAATCTTTTATAAAGCTGGGTTATTTTTTTTATGCGTTTTGCAAGTATTTTGGTTAGTACACCTTCCTGCAGACGCCATTGCCAGTTTCCTAAGGTAGCTGGCAGATTTATTCTCGCTTCCAAGCCTAAGCCTAGAAAATCCTGTATGGGAATAATAATTAATTCCGCTTCTGAGGCAAGCATACCTTTAATGATTCCCCACTGCTGTCCTTCTTCCTGTGAACAAGAAAAATAACTGCTAGCAAAATTACGCTCAGCAACAGTTGCAGACTCTAACCATCCCATAATCGGTGGATTATCATGTGTACCAGTATAAGCCACCAGCTTTTCGCCATAATTATGTGGCAAATGTTCTGAATCTTCCTCAGGTAGTAGACCAAATTGCAAGACCTTCATGCCACTATAACCAGATTCAGCAAGAAATTCTTTCACATCCTCAGTAATCAAGCCTAGGTCTTCAGCAATAATTTGCAAACCTGGAAGCTGCGCTTTAATCTCCTTGATTAAGGCTATACCAGGCCCTTGCTTCCATGCTCCATTTTCGGCTGTTTTTGCTCCGTTTGGCACAGCCCAATAGCTTGCTAAACCACGAAAGTGATCAATTCTCACTATATCAAAAAGCTCTTGCTGTTTTGCTAATCTACTAATCCACCAAGCATAGCCATTCTTCGCCAGTTCAGCCCATGCATAAAGGGGATTACCCCACAACTGACCAGTTGCACTAAAGCAATCTGGTGGAACTCCAGCCACCTCAGTTGGTAATAGCTCTTCATTTAAGAGGAAAGCTGTTGGCTCCTGCCAAACATCAGCTGAATCCAAAGCCACATAAATCGGTAAATCCCCAATAATTTTAATCCCTAAACTATGTACATAGTCTTTAAGCGCTGACCACTGCTCCGCAAATAAGAATTGTACAAATTTTTCATAGGCTATTTCTTCTTTTAATAAACCCTGATAGTATTCCATCGCTTCCGCTTGACGCAAACGGATTTCCTTAGGCCAAAGCACTAACTCTTGCATAGCAAAATGCTGTTTTAGAGCCATAAAAAAGGCATAATTATCCAGCCAAGTAGCTTCTTTGCTGCAAAATTTTTCCATTTTAGGATTTTTAACATTTTTGCTTATTTGAAAGGCCTGCTGAAGTAGGAACTTATGCTCTTGATATAATCCACCATAATCTATACTAGTAGCATTTTTATTCCAAGTTATAGTTGCTAAATCAGCTTCAGATATAAGACCTGCTTGTACTAAAAGCTCAAAATCAATAAAATATGGATTGCCTGCATAGGTGGAAAATGATTGATAAGGAGAGTCTCCGTAGCCAGTTGGTCCTAATGGCAAGATTTGCCAATAGCTTTGCCCAGCTGCTGAGAGAAAATCAGCAAAATCATAGGCCGCTTTCCCCAGAGTGCCGATGCCATAAGCATTAGGCAGAGAAAAAATTGGCATTAAAATGCCACTACTCTTTTGCATCTCAACCCTCCCTTATTTTAGTTCTACTACCGTGACCCCGCTATCCCCTTCACCGTAGGCTCCGAGTCTTGCACTTTTTACCCTTTTATCAAGTTTTAGGACATTACGCACAGCTTCTCTCAAAACGCCAGTACCCTTACCATGAATAATGGATATTTGCTTCATACCAGCAAGCGCAGCATCATCGAGATATTTTTCTGTCTTCTCGATTGCTTCTGCATAGGTTATACCTCTTAGATCAAGCTCTGGCCGAATATCTTGTTTTTTTGCCGTGGTCATCCTTTGATATCCACTTGTCAGATTATCCTGTTGCTCCTCTTCTAAGAGTCTTAAATCCATTTGTTTAACAGTGAATTTCAGGATGCCAATTTGTACTAATGCTTGTTTGTTTTTTATTTCTAAAACTGTGCCTTTTTGCTGAAGACTAGTAATAAAAACACTATCCCCCACATTAAATCTTTCGCTTGCTTTACCTAGTAAAGGCTTTTGCAAGCGTACAGTTTGACTTTTTTCCATTTCTTTTGCACTTATTTTTAGCAAAGCCTGTTTAGCTTTTGCCAGCTGTTCAGGCGTATTTTGCTTGGCTGCCAGCTTAATTTCCTCTAGTAAAGCTTGGGCTTCCTGCCTAGTTTGCTGAAGAATGCCCTCTGCCTTGCTATGGGCGCGTTCTAAAAGCTGTTTTTCTTTCTCGGCTGCTTTTGCTTGGTCTTGCCTAATTTGCTTTTGTAAATGCTCCGTTTCTTGTCTCAAGCGCTCAATTTCATGATTTTTTTCAGTAAAAGAACGGCGCATACTATCAATATCAGAGAGCATATCTGCCATTTCAAGTTCCCGCTTATCCATTAAGGAACGCGCTTTTTCCACTACCTTTTCTGGCAAACCTAAGCGCCAAGCGATATCTAAAGCATTGCTAGTGCCAGGTAACCCAATAAGTAGCTTAAATGTTGGACGAAGACTTTCACTGTCAAATTCCACATTAGCATTGGTCACACCTTCAGTTTCATAAGCAAAGCTTTTTAATTCACCATAATGGGTTGTTGCAAGCACATAGCAGTTAGCTTGATGAAGATGTATCAGAATTGCTCTTGCCAATGCACCACCTTCTACAGGATCTGTCCCTGCACCTAATTCATCTAAAAGTACCAGTGATTTGCCCCTAATACCTGCCAAAATATGAATAATATTTTTAATATGTGATGAATACGTGCTTAAGGATTGTTCAATGCTCTGTTCATCACCAATATCGCAATAAACTTTATCGAAAATTGTGATATTACTACCTGCATCAACTGGAATATGTAACCCAGCTTGATACATTAAACAAAGTAATCCAATAGTCTTTAAAACCACTGTTTTACCGCCGGTGTTTGGTCCGGTTATGATAATCGTATGGTAATTCTCACCTATTATAATATCATTAGCAACCACATGTCCTTTTAATAATGGATGTCTACTGCGATAAAGTGCTATCTGACCAGCCTTATTTAAGATAGGCTCACAAGCATCCATTTTAGCGCTTAAACGAGCCTTAGCAAAAATGAAATCAATCGTGCCTAGGAGCAGAAAAGATTTTTCTAATTCCTCTATTTGTAAATACACCATATTGGTAAGCGCAGTTAAAATACGCTCAATTTCCTGCTTTTCGTCAAGCAAAAGTTCCTTAAGTTGATTGTTCAAATTTACAATAGCAGCTGGTTCAATAAAAAGTGTTGCTCCAGTTGCTGATTTATCATGAATTAGTCCAGGCATAGCTTGCCTCTGCTCTGTTTTTACCGGCACCACATAACGATCATTGCGCATAGTGATTAGCTTATCCTGCAAAACCTTATCATTATCGTTTGACCTAAGAATGGCATCTAATTTAGTTTTAATATTGCTATGGGCCTGCTGAATCGCCCTTCTAATTCTTGCTAGTTCTGGTGATGCACTATCCTTAATCACGCCTTCTTCATCAATTGTTTTTTGAATGGCTTGTTCAAGTTTAGTAAAGATCCCCAGAAAGGTAAAATAGGCAGCCAGTTCTGGAAAACGCTCTTTTTGAGCATTCTTCCACATTTCTCTGCAGAGATTGCTATTTGTGGCTAACTCATAAAGCTGTAAAAAATCATGAGGCGCAAGAATTGCTCCCTTACTACAGCGTTTAAGTATCTCCCTTACATCCTCCATCTCAATGCCTTCTGTCATCGGATAGAGGCGGAAAAAATCTGTTGCTTCAGTAGTCTCTCTTTGAGCCGTCAAAACATCATCTTCATCTGTCATAAAAGCCAAGTTTTTTGCCATTTCCATGCTTAAAGGATTATAGCAGTAATTAATTAGCATTGATTGAATTGTAGCAAATTCCAACTTGGCAATTGTTCTTTCCACTGCTTATTCCACCTTCCTGTGTAAATGACCTCTCGTAAAACCACTTGGGCTGAGCATTTCTAAATTTTCCCTTAACGCACTTAAACTGTTTTCCATTCCTGCCAAGGGTTCCTTTATTGCAAGTTTATAAGCAATAGTAGTTGCTGCTAATTCTGCTATATCCATTTGCTGACAGTCTAAGATGAAATAAGCTAAGCCTAGCTTAACTAGCTTAGGCACCTCAGTAAGTAAGCATAATGTTTTAGCATTTTTAAGATACATCGTACATTTTTCATCCATTTGCAGAGGAAATTCATATTGCATTTTATCCTGCAAGCTAAACTTGGCTAGTTTGCAAGGCATTGTGCAAGGGCTATCCGCTCTTTTATTTCCAATACTTGCACCAATAATGCAATGCTTCGAGACCATGAGATTAGCCTTACCATGCACCGTTAAAGCTAAGGGCAAAGGACTATTCTTCATGCCTTTCAGCTCAGATTGCGTAAGTTCAGGTGAAATACTCACAAAAGCAAAATCACCTCTTGTAGCAAAAGCTTCTACTGCCATACTATTAAAGCAGTTAAAATGCTCATCTAGAGCTATTTTTACCTCTCCTAAAGCCTGTAAAATAGCTACATGCCCTAAGTTTGCTGCTATATAATTCTTGAAGCCTAATTGATAAATCTTTTGTAGTTTTACTATTAATTCTTTTTGTTCATCCTCTAGCAGGATAGGGCTTAAGCTTATCCAAATTTTACTGCCAGCAGCCTGAGCTTTTTGCAATAAAACTTCATCAAGCTTACACTGTTTTTCGTTATTTTGCTCATGCAGGATTGGAATAATTAGATGTTCTATATTTTTAGCTAAAAGATATTCTACAGCCTCTTGCTTGGATACCTTCACAAGTAGCGCTGGTTTTACTTTTGGCAGATTGGCTTTTTGCTTATAAAGCGACAAATCTTGTTCTGAAAACTCTACAATGCTTGGTTTTTTTAATCTTTGCTCAGTAAAATAAGCAACAGCACTTCTCCTTAATTGATTGAGTTGACTGACAGGTAACATGAGGTTTTCTGCCAAAGAAAACTCTAACCCTTCTAAATAGAAAGGTGTACCACCTAAGCGACCCAGCTGTTCACTAATTTTAGCAGCTGTTAAACCTTGTTTTTCAGCCTTAGTTAGCGTAATTTCACTTTCTAAACACAAGCATTGCTCTTCCACCGTAAAAGCAACCTTAAGTTTCTGCCCTAAAACGCCGGATACAGCTATCCTCATTGCAAAGCTTTCCGTTAAGTTCAAATTTTTGATAGCCGCTTCAGTATCTTTGATTAAAGCAGCTTCCATTTCCCTTTGTGGCTCTTGCACGGAGATTAAATCTTTTCCTTGATTTTTAAGTAAATAACCAGTAGTAAACCCGCGGTTAAATACATTATGCAAACTATTTTCTAGCCCAGCACCTTGATCTAATGCTGCTCGGTAAGCTTTTGTTACCGTATAAACATACTCAGGTCCCTTCATGCGTCCTTCAAGCTTGATAGTTGCAACGCCAGCCTCAGCAAGCTCATTTAGGAGCGCTAAAGCATTTAAGTCCTTTGGTGATAGCAGCTCTGCTTTACCAATTTCCTGCAGCGGTTTTCCATTCTTCAAGATTTGGTATTGCAAACGACAAGGTTGAGCGCAAGCGCCTCGATTGCCACTACGACCTCCAATCATGCTGCTGAGCAGGCATTGACCAGAGAGGGCAATACATAATGCTCCATGAGCAAAAACCTCTAAGGAAGCCTTAGTTTTGTCATAAATTTGAGAGATTTGCGCTAAACTAGTTTCTCTTGCTAGCACATATTTTTTTATGCCCCAAGGAGCTAAAAATTCAATTGAACTACTATTCATAATTGTCATTTGCGTACTAGCATGAATATTCAAGTTTGGTAGCAATAATTTTGCTAGATATAATAAGCCAAAATCTTGGATAATAACTCCATCTATCTTTATGCTTTCTAAAAAAGCCAAATAATTAATGGCGCTTAAGAGTTCTTCATCTTTCAACAAGATATTCACAGTAACATATAATTTTACTTGTTGTTTATGGGCAAAAATTACAGTTTGTCGCAAAAGTTCATCATCAAAGTTATCAGCACTGCGTCTAGCACTAAAATTAACTCCACCTAAATAAACTGCATCTGCACCAGCAGCAACAGCCGAAAAAAAGGCATTCAAGTTGCCAGCCGGAGCTAAGAGTTCCATTTTTTCTTTTAGCATTGCAGCACCCCCATTAATTTAATTATACCTTATCTCAGCTTATCTTTCATGCCTTATCTTCTAAATAGCTAGCTTATGCATTTTTTTCAATTATTGCCAAAGCACAGCGAATTCCGTCCACCGCTGCCGACATAATGCCACCAGCATACCCTGCGCCTTCACCACAAGGATAGATGCCTAAGATGTTGCTTTCTAAGCTATTTGTATCTCTAAAAATTCTTAGTGGAGCAGAACTCCTAGTTTCCACTCCGGTAAGGATTGCTTCAGGTGCGGCAAAGCCTGCAATTTTTTTTGCAAAATCTTGCAAACCTGCTTTTAAGGTATCCGTTACATATGTTGGCAAACACTGATGTAAATCAGCTCCTGCAACACCTGGTAAATAACTTGGTTCGATATTACCCCAAGCAGAGGTTGCTTTGCCAGCAAAAAAGTCAGCCACAGTTTGTACCGGAGCTTTGTAATTACTTCCTCCCAATAGAAAGGCTTTTTCCTCCCATTTACGTTGAAATTCAATTCCTGCAAGTGGATCTAAGCTCTGAAAATCCTCTGGACCAACATTTACTAGCATGGCACTATTAGCATTTCTACCATTGCGGGCAAAATAACTCATACCGTTAGTTACAATACCACCAGCTTCTGAAGCAGAAGCCACAACTACTCCACCTGGACACATACAAAAGCTATAGGCACTGCGTCCATTAGCATCATGGTATGCCAGTTTATACTCTGCAGCACCTAAAGCAGCATGACCTGCTAGTGCTCCATATTGGCTAGCATTAATAGTTGCTTGTAAATGTTCAATTCGCACGCCAATGGCAAAAGCTTTTGCTTCCATCCTAATTTTCCTTGTGTTTAGCATAGTATAGGTATCTCTTGCACTATGCCCTATAGCTAAAACTACCTGTTCAACTGGCAAGCTATACAGCTCTCCCAGTTTTTTCTTGATGATTAATTCTTTTACCTGTCCATCACTGCAGCTTAAATCAACTACCTGCTCTTCAAAGCGCACCTCTCCACCTAGACTAATAATGCGTTGGCGGAGCTTGGCTACAGTTAATAGCAACTTATCTGTGCCAATATGTGGTTTTGCAGTATAAAGAATTTCTGCCGGTGCCCCAGACTTAACAAAATCTTGCAGCACAACCCTACATAAGGGATTTTTGATTTGAGTAGTAAGCTTACCATCTGAAAATGTGCCAGCACCACCTTCACCAAATTGCACATTGCTACTAGCATCAAATTCTCCAGAACGCCAAAATGTCTGCACCGCAATTTTTCTTTTTTCTACCGCTGCTCCTCTTTCAAGGACAATCGGACATAGTCCAGCTTCAGCAAGCTTGAGGGCAGCAAAAAGACCTGCTGGTCCGGTTCCCACAACCACAGGTGGTACTAAAGGCTTGGCAAGTTTAGTTATTGGTAAGCTAGTTTCCGTTTCTGCATAGCTTAAAATATTTTTATGTTTTTTTAGTAGCGCAGCCTCATTTGCCACAGAAAAATCTAGCGAATAGACAAACTGCAACTGTTGTTTTTTACGGGCATCAATAGATTTTTTATATATCTGCCAAGACAAAAGCATTTTCGACTTTATTTGTAAGGCTTCCGCTAATAAATCTGGCAGCAAGCTTTCACGCTCTGTTAGTTGCAGAACAATATTATGTATTCTTAACATTGATACCTCCAATGAATTTTTTTGGCTAAATTCAATATTTTAATAATTAGCAGTATCTTGATGCTGCATTTGCTGAATTTAGCATGTATATTAGAGAAATTATATCATAATTTATGTGAAAAAACTCCCACATCATTTTTCCAGATAAAAACCAACTGATATAGATTGTTAAGATAATACTTCTTTTAATTTTTTTATTGAAAACTCAGTCGGGAAAATGATGGGAAACTCCCTAAACACATAAAAATAGCGCTACTCCTACACTCTAGGAATGGCACTATTACTGTATTTTGGTGGGCCATGAGGGAATTGAACCCACAACCTGACTATTAAGAGTCGCCTGCTCTACCAATTGAGCTAATGACCCAGCTTATTGCTCTTGGTAATTATAGCATACGGTAATCTGATTCGCAAATAAGGGAGATTTTTATAATTATCCCTAACTAAGCTGTAAGCATTCTATTTACTATGATAGCTAAATAGAAAATTCATCCTATCTTGAGATTAATTTTATGCGAAAAGATAGTGTTTTTTATGAAATTCAAGAACACAAATGAACCGTCCCCTTGTGTTCCTTTAATTTCAATCCACGCACCCCACGCGGGGTGCGACCTTCAGCTTGGAGATACAATTCCAAACTCCATGTATTTCAATCCACGCACTCCACGCGGGGTGCGACTTAAGGTTAGCTAATTGGCAGATAGCACGAGCAGATTTCAATCCACGCACCCCACGCGGGGTGCGACCACATTCTAACCTATCTGCTATCTCTTCCCATTTATTTCAATCCACGCACCCCACGCGGGGTGCGACAAGGTAAATTCCAAGTCTCTTTCTTCTTCCACTATTTCAATCCACGCACCCCACGCGGGGTGCGACCTACTGCTTTAGATGCAATTAAGGGCGATGTAATATTTCAATCCACGCACCCCACGCGGGGTGCGACTCTTTTTAGTTTTTTTGATACTAGCCAATAACCAATTTCAATCCACGCACCCCACGCGGGGTGCGACACACAAGAAGCATCGAGTGGAATAATTCCATTTTATTTCAATCCACGCACCCCACGCGGGGTGCGACTCAAAGGTGGACTAGGGTTGACTTAATATTTAGAATTTCAATCCACGCACCCCACGCGGGGTGCGACTTCCCTTTTCTGATGCCAGTAGTAACCATATAAAATTTCAATCCACGCACCCCACGCGGGGTGCGACCAAAAGTGCTGATACAGTAACAACTTGCAAAAAATTTCAATCCACGCACCCCACGCGGGGTGCGACACTGTATCGGATAAATACAATTTAACATACCCAATTTCAATCCACGCACCCCACGCGGGGTGCGACAAGAACCAAAACAATAAAAACTACAATTGAACCTATTTCAATCCACGCACCCCACGCGGGGTGCGACGGAAGGAAAAGCATAATTACAACTGATACAATAAATTTCAATCCACGCACCCCACGCGGGGTGCGACCTACAACACATTATCACAATACGAAACAGGGAAAAATTTCAATCCACGCACCCCACGCGGGGTGCGACTTAGCTGATAAAAAAGCTAAGGAAGAAATTGCAAATTTCAATCCACGCACCCCACGCGGGGTGCGACGCATTTGCAAATCTTTGGGCATTTAAGTCTACATATTTCAATCCACGCACCCCACGCGGGGTGCGACTAACAAAAACGCATATTGCTTGCATTGTGGAAACATTTCAATCCACGCACCCCACGCGGGGTGCGACAACATATTCGACAACTTAAAACTAGCTAAATAGCATTTCAATCCACGCACCCCACGCGGGGTGCGACCCCATAGCATTTTTCAAGTCCAATTCTGTAAATAATTTCAATCCACGCACCCCACGCGGGGTGCGACTTGTTAAACGGTACTTTGGAGAATTTGAAGTAACATTTCAATCCACGCACCCCACGCGGGGTGCGACACCAATAGATGTTGGGTATAACCATAAATTTGAAATTTCAATCCACGCACCCCACGCGGGGTGCGACAAGTCGAATATGAGGTGAATAGCAATATCGCATAATTTCAATCCACGCACCCCACGCGGGGTGCGACAACAACTTGGACATTCAAATGTGGCTATAACAAGCATTTCAATCCACGCACCCCACGCGGGGTGCGACTTATATACATGGCTTTTTCATTGTATTTGAGTATCATTTCAATCCACGCACCCCACGCGGGGTGCGACTGCATATCCAGTTGTTGTCATACCATTGGATAGTAATTTCAATCCACGCACCCCACGCGGGGTGCGACATTGTAAAACTGATATTATCTTGTAAGCAGCTCTTATTTCAATCCACGCACCCCACGCGGGGTGCGACGCTAGAGGTTGGATGGTAGGCAAGGTGCCTATGAATTTCAATCCACGCACCCCACGCGGGGTGCGACTATAACTCAAATTAATGAGCTATACGCCAGCTGATTTCAATCCACGCACCCCACGCGGGGTGCGACGTATAGGGTGTGCAATGCAGTAGATGAAAATTTTATTTCAATCCACGCACCCCACGCGGGGTGCGACCTAGCAGTTTGATAGCTAATTTCTGCAAAATTTGCATTTCAATCCACGCACCCCACGCGGGGTGCGACAAGAAAATTCTTGAATGGCTAGCATACATGTAGCATTTCAATCCACGCACCCCACGCGGGGTGCGACGTCGAAGCGCCGGAGGAACCGT
>JBAXCZ010000019.1:0-38966 GCA_037141195.1 Clostridia bacterium | reverse complement strand
AGCCACTCTCAGCAGAGACGCAGACTCACTCAGCTATTTTATTATTGATATTCTCGGCGCGATGCACACAGTGCAGAGCACTCAGCGTGGCACAGCCACTCTCAGCAGAGACGCAGACTCACTCAGCTATTTTATTATTGATATTCTCAGCGCGATGCACAAAGTGCAGAGCACTCAGCGTGGCACAGCCACACTCAGCAGAGGTGCAGCCTCGCTCAGCCAAATAATTACAAGGAAGGAAACTCATGGAAAACTTTATCTTTGCTCTCAATGTTGTACTTCCACTATTCCTGATAATTGCCTTAGGTTTTTTTTCTGAAAAGCAAAAATTTCTTAAGCGCGGATTTTCTGCATATTAGTGGTCGCTTATCCTTCAAAATCTTTTTACCCACATTACTTTTTTATAATGTCTACCATACCGAATTACAGCAAGCCTTAAATCTTCCCCTGATGCTCTATGCAGCAACAAGCACTGTCTTTGTTTTTATCGTAGCTTTTTTACTAGTCCCTTTCTGCTCAAAAAATCATACCCGTACACCTGTGATAATCCAAGGCATTTATCGTAGTAATTTTCTTTTATTTGGGTTGCCAGTCATGCTGAATATTTTTGGTGATTCAGGCGTAGGAGTCACCTCCATGCTTATTGCCGTAATTGTGCCAGTATATAATCTCTTGGCCGTAATTGCCCTTTCCTACTTTGGCGAAGGAAAAACAAATTGGTTTGCTACCACTAAAAAAGTTTTGGGTAATCCATTAATCATCGGTACAGTTTTAGGATTAATCTTTTTAGCCTTAAAAATACCAGTGCCTTCAGCATTAGACAAAGCCCTTAGAGATATTGCAGGGCTTGCTACTCCCTTTGCACTTTTGCTATTAGGTGCAGAATTTACTATTAAAAGTGTTAATAGTAATCTGAAGGCACTAATCATTAGCTGTTTTGCAAAGCTATTACTTGCCCCTGCCTTTATCATGGGTGCTGGTTATTTACTAGGTTTTCGTGGAATTCCCCTAGTGGCACTCCTAGCTATGAGCGCTTCACCAGTTGCCGTTTCTAGCTTTATCATGGCTCAACAAGCAAAGGCCGACCATCAATTGGCCGGCCAAATAGTGGTTTTCTCCACCTTTTTTTCAGTTTTCACTATCTTTGGTTGGGTATTTCTACTGAAGCTTTTAGCGCTCATTTAAGTTATTAAGCAGCTCTAATCACTTCCTAACCAACTATCCAACTTACCAACTGCTCATCACCTTACTCTTCCATAAAAACTGGCAAATCATCTTGCGGAAATATTCCCAAGTCATCTTCCCAGTCCAAGCTTATTCCATCCTTTTCAGCATCACGATGAATTTCAATAATATCAGCAATGCTTTCGTTTGAAAATCCAAGTACTTTTGCCCTGATGGTGAATTCATTTTCAGTCATTGCCTTCTCCTCCTCTCACTTAAGCTCTTAGCAGAGATTAGACTAAAGGGATAGTCTAATATGGACTAATGTAGACTAGAAGTGCTTCAACTAACGGAAATTCGACCAGAATAGTCACTTGCAGTGATTAGACAACGTTAGTCAATATTAGTCAACGGTTAGACTAAGTCCCTTAAACAACGTTTAGCCTAAATGTCACATCTAGCCAGCTTACCAACCTTTTTTCAAGTCCTTCTCAGCGCCGTAGGCACTCAGCGTGGCGTAGCCACACTCAGCAGAGGCTTAGCCTCGCTCAGCTGGTTTTCCTATCTCTCACTCGCTGATTGCTTTCCTCCTTTCATCAAGAAAAGCAACAGACCTGCTGCACATAATGACATAAATGCACCAAAAATAAAAGGAACTTTTGCGCCGAATAGATTCCATAAAATACCTGCAATGGCGCTTGCTGGTAATAGTGCAATTCCAACTACCGTTGAATGAAATCCAAGCATCGTGCCCTTTAGTCTTTTAGGAGAAATTTCAGCTATGAAAGCCCTTTCTACTCCTGCAATCATTGCCGTATAAACTCCATATAAAATAAATAATAACACCATAAAAGTTTTATTGAAGACCAAGGCAAAGCCTAAATATACAGCTGCAAAAATAAGATAGCCAGCCACTAGTAGCCTTTTTCTTCCTACTCTATCCGATCTTCTACCAAGTGGTATGGAAAGGATAGAAGCTGTAATATTATAGATAAAGTATAATAAAATTACCGTTGTATCATCAAAGCCTACACTTTTTGCACGCAGTAAAAGAAAAGCATTGGAGGAATTTCCTAAAGTAAATAAAAATGCTACCAATAAATATAACTTCAATTGGCTATCAAGTTCTTTCACATTCTTCCAAAATGGCCTATGCTCTTTTACTAATGTTTCATTTTTCTTTTCTTTAATCAGAAAAAATACCGCCAGCCCAATTAAAGCTGGAATAATAGCAATTAGGAAAACATTTTTGTAATCGAAGCTCTCATTTGTATTTTTTAACAAAAGATATGCAGCTAAAATCCCAAGAGCAGAGCCAGCCATATCCAGCGCTTTATGAATTCCAAAGGCTTTCCCCATCTGACCTTTATCTGCGCTTTCACATATCATCACGTCTCGCGGAGCGGTTCTAATTCCTTTTCCTATTCTGTCAATTACCCTTGCACCAAGAATGCCCATCCAGGAACCAGCAATAATCAGTGCTATTTTATATATCAGTCCTGTAGCATAGCCGATAAAGGCTATTGGTTTTTTCTTTTGATATTTGTCGGTAATATATCCACTAAATACCTTGAGCAAACTAGCCAAACTTTCTGCAATCCCCTCAATAAGACCAATCAAAGCAGGAGTAGCACCAAAAACTGTAGTTAGATATAAAGGAATAATTGGATAAACCATTTCGGAACTAATATCTGAAAAGAAACTTACCAAGCCTAAAAAAATCACATTCCACATAAGTATACCAACACCTTTAACTCTATTCTGCTTGCGGCAAACTTTTACCTAATTGTGATGTTAGAGGTGATAATATTGTTTGGTATCGTACTCTCTACACCTTCCCACTCACGGTAGTACTTGAAAATTATTTTTGCATTTCCTGGTTTCAAAGACTTAAAATCCCAAGTAAATGTACTGCCAGCCCCAATTAAGTTTGAATCTGGCATGCTATACTCTGCCACCAATTGTAAAATATCAGTGCTTATTATTGTGTAGTGCCAAGTAAATCCAGTAGTTGGATTACCTGGTAAACTCAGCATAAAGCTAGTTCCTACAGGCAGAACTGGCCAATCTCTCCCAGGGTCATCTGCCATTAAATTTACTGTACCTCTTGGATATAACACTTCATAATGCCCTAATTTCCAACTTTCAGTTGGAGTCATACTTTGCTGGAAATAGAAAATTAGCTTGTATTCGCTACCCATCTGATAGCCAATAATTTGCTCTCCTCCGCTAGTCACTTGAAAAGTTGGCTTCCCTAAGATTGCCAAAGTTTTCGTCAAAGTTATTTTCTGCAAATCACTATCAGAACACTGAATTTCAAAAACTTGTAAACCTTTATTATAGCCAAAAGCAAGCTGATGACTAGGATATGCAGCATATGTTCCTTTAGCAGAAAAATTATATTCGCTTGTACTCGGTTGTCCCCAAGCCGCAATTACATCTTCAATCACTGTTCTATTTACTGGGTAAAGGCAATTAAATATTTTACCTTGCTTTGCCAATTCTCTAATCCTCAGTAATTGTGTTGCAGTGATTGTGTCTTCATTGAGATTTTCTTTTATAATATTCGGTTCTTTTAGCAAATCTTTCAGTAAGGCATAATCAACGGTAAATTCAGGAATTCCAGCCACATAAGGCATAATCTCATATTGCAAATAGTAAACTACAACACCAGCATTAGAAAGATAAAAGTTCTGATTTTCGTTGATTTTTTCAAAAGGCTGGAACAACATTGCTGTCATATTTTTCTCTACAAGCTGGTTTTTAACATTATTACTGATGACGGTTGCATAATCTACATTCGACTTGAACAGCTCCTGCAAGTCATATTGTTGTCCAGTTTCCAGATTAATAGTATAAGCTGTTTGGATTGCACTTCCATGTGCTCCTCCAGCATACTGATAATTTATGAATACGATACTTATGATTCCATTTTGATTGTATTTAAGCTGATAATTAAATAGTGTCTCACATTGATTTGGCATGTCAGGATATTGGAGAATGTAGGGGGCAAGATCTGCTGCATTTTGTTCGCCTTCAGATGTAGCACTATCAGCAAGCTGCTTAAAAATAGCGTTGATTTCATTCTGAATTTTTGTGTCCCCTAACCCTGCAATTATAGGATATTGAACAGTTGTTTTTAGTGCTTTGGTTTCTGTTGCTTCTAGAGCATTGGTAATTGTAATGGCATTTTCCTCTATACTAGCAAGTTGTACTTTGTTGTTGTTTTTATCCCAGCTCATTTTCAGTGCAAGATTATCAGCAAAGAAATCAGCTCCAATATATGTACGGTTTTTTAGGATAATTGGGCTAGCAGTCAGGTAGGTCTTATGCCCTCTGTCTGCTATTTCCTGTGTCTTAAGACTGAGCAAGATACCCTTCTCTTCTGTCTTAAGTAAAATATTTTGTGCTTTTTGTGCCCAAGCTACTTCATAGCCAAGATACTCACTGATTGCTCTCAGTGGCAAATAGATGTTCCCATCCTGCAGAACTGCTTGTTGCTCTAATTCTGTTCCATTCAGGCTTATTGTCATACTCCCCGTACTAGCGAAGACTGTTTGCATAGCAAATAAAAGTAGTAGCAAAACAATTCCAGCTAACCCTAATTTTTTTCTCAATTAACTCATCCCTCTCCCTTATTATCTCAACTTTTCTATAATTAACTTATACTCTTTTGCATATGCAATGTCAACCTTCTCCAAGATTTTATTTAAGGATATTGTATGTAACCTGTACTGATTATCATAAGAAAATAGGTGACTATGCTTACCACTCTTTGAGTAGTAAGCATAGTCACCTAGCTGCAATAAACTCTATTCTTTTGTTAAAAGAGCATAAGCTTTGCTCTTCGCTAAATTTTCTCTTTAGCAATCTTTATTCTTGTTTTTCCTTGAGAGGGAAAGTCCACCAAATCCACTAATTATGGCAATGTATAAGCCTAGGTCATACCACCAACCAGTATTTAAGGTCTCATATACTCTAATATTATGATCAAAAAATCCAACAATTAGTGATATTGGTGCAATCCATCCATGCCAGATTCCCCAAAAGAATCCTGCTGGATGAGCTGTTGTATATGTACCATCTCCAGGTATACAACCAGTCATAGTAATAAGCATCAAAGCTAAAACTATTGCTAATATTGATAATTTTTTTAACATTTTTTTACCTCTCCTCTTTTTACAATTTTTTTTGTCACTTTATTAAATCATCATAAAATTTGCAATTATCTCGACCGTTGGCTTTAACAAAATACAGAGCTTCATCTGATTTTTTTATCAGAGCATTAATATCATAATCGTCTGTAGGATAGAGGGCAACTCCTATGCTCACAGTAAGTATTAAATCCACTCCATTAACCTTTAATGACTCTCTAAAACTTCCCAAAATCTTTTGTAGCACGCCTTCCACATCAGCTTTTAGCTCAATTTCTCCTAATAACACCACAAACTCATCACCACCAAAACGGGCAACTGTATCCACAGATCTTACCACCCCCGTGAGTTTTTTAGCTGCGGCTTGCAGTACTTTATCACCTGTGTCATGACCAAGGCTATCATTAATATCCTTAAACCTATCTAAATCTAGCGAAAGTATAGCAATACCCTTACGATTTCTTCTTGCATTTGCTAAAGCTATAGCTAACCTATCATAAAATAGAATCCTGTTTGGCAGTTCAGTCAAGGCATCGTGTGTAGCCATAACTTGGAGCTGTTGCTTCATATTGCTAATATTAGTAATATCACTAATATTGGATAAAATACATTTTTCACCATTTATAGTAATTATTTTTGACGAAAATAGACCATTGATTATTTTTCCAGCTTTCGTTCTGAAGTTGCATTCTATCTCTTGCACTTCCTCATGCTCTAATAAATCCTTTACAACTGCTATTCTATCTTCCTCACGCTCCCATAGTTTGAGAGCGAGGGTTGTTTTACCCAGAACCTCAGAATATTGATAGCCCGTGAGCTTAACAAAGCCTTCGTTCACTTCAAAAATCATGCCATTTTCTATTTTAGTCAAGATGATTGCATAAGGAGAAGAATGAAACGCTACACTGAATTGCTGTTCTTTCTCTCTAAGCACAATTAATAATCGTTTATTGACCATTAAAACTAAAGTAATTGTCAAAAGAGCGCTTAATGTAGCAAAGCTCAAAACTTTAAGTGATTCAAATAAGCTTGCCTTAAAAAAGTCATTCTCTCGTGAGGGGAAAAATAATAATTTGTTTATTTCCAACAGATTAACCAAGGCATAGCTACAAAAAATTAAACCAGTAATCCAAGTACTCTTAAACAAATTGGCGTCGACTTTTTTTAATAAGAGCCAAGCAATTTGCAAGGTAACAATAAGCAACATTGTAGCATTAATTGTAGTTCTCATGTTTAGGTCAAATTGAATATATGTATAATAACTAAGAGCGAAAAATCCTAGCACTATTAAGAAATAATTCTGCATATTTCTAACTTTTTTTTCGATAAATTTGCTCATACCCGTATAGAGCAATACAACTCCCAAAATTATTAGTGTATTAGCTATGACAATTGAAAAAAAGTTTGGTATTATTCCTCTTAATATAATTAGCAGTGAACCTATGGCTTGCATGAGCATATCAGCTAACCAAAATCCGATGCCGGTAAATCGATTTTTGTTCTGCTTCCAAATAATCGCCATGGCTAGAGAACCAACTACATTAATTAGGAGGTTCATAATCATTAATGTCTTAATATCTAAAGCCATCTCAATCCCTCCAGCTGTTCTTGTAGGCTAAGTGCGTTCAGCGAATAATTATTTCTATAATTATTCTGCTAAATAATATTTATATTATCATTTATCAAAAAATATTACAATAATTGTTATTGAAGCATATTACAACTCAGAAAATAGTTTTTCCTGCAATTTTAACAATATAAATCAGCATTTCAATTTAATCATTTAAGCTCAATTTAATTAAATTGACTTGACATAATGGACTTATGAAAGACTTCTCTGTTTTGCAGGAATCTCTCTTTACTGACAAAGGCAGTGTTGTTGAAGTGTTTAAAAACATAGCTATCTGGAGGGGTATTCATAATGTAATTGAAAAAATTAATTCCAACGCTGCGGTGGCTTAATTAGTTTATATCAGTAATTGTTTGAAGAGTTAAAGCTAAAATTCATAAATATTTTCATAGCTTTTAAAATTAAATATTTAAACAATTTCCTCACTAAAAAAATAAAAACGAGCTAATGCTATATAAATATTGAATCATGATGATTACTGTCAACGCTCCCACAATTAACATAATTCCATAATCCTTCCCTTTTAACCTTAAAATTAAATAGCTTGTTCTATTCTGATATGTGTGAAATCCTCTCATCTCTATTGACATAGAGATAGCCTTGGACTTTAGTACAGCACCAGCAACAACTGGCTGTAAAAGACTGACGTAAACCATAATTTTCTGCTTTAGTTTAAGCTCTTTCAAATCTACTCCACGCAACTGTACTGCAATCATTGCATCTCTCAATTCCTCGGAAAACTTGGGTAAAAAACTGATTCCCATAGATGCCATAAACGCTACTTCATAAGGTAGCTTCCATTGTACAAGCCCCTGAATGATTTCTCTACTACTACAAGTGCTCAATAATCCTGATGATATTATGATTATCATCATTCGCAAGATAAACTGGATGGCCATGAAAACGCCTCCCGTTGTCATCAATATCCATCCATATATTTGTATTATTGGTTCTCCAAAAGAAGTAAATATGCTTTGCATTAATGCTATAAAAACAACCATACTAAGTAAAATCTTCGTTTTCTTTGCAAAGTGAACTATATTTACTCTAAAAAATAATAAGACCAGAAAAGAACCTATTAAAACTATGAAAAGATATCTAGCTGCAGATATTGATACTGCTAAGAAAGAAATGCAAATTACTATGAAAATCTTTGTTCTAGGATCTGTATTACTTACAGAACTCATTTTCCACATTACCCCTATTCATTAGCAATATTCGATTTGCGTTTTCTTCTATAAACTGTTGATTGTGGCTTATAAGTAGCATACCTATTCCTTTATTCCTTAAATTATCAAGAACTCGATTGAGTATGTTGATTCTACCATCATCAAGCCCCATTGTAGGCTCATCTAGAATTAGATACTGCGGATTCAATGCAAGTGCTGCAGCTAAAACTACACGCCTTTTTTCACCCCAACTTAAATTTAAGGGGAATTCACTTCTAAGATGTTTGATTTCAAATAAGTTTAGCATTGATTCTGTAACCTCATGGATAAAATCAGCACTTTCCCCTCTATATTTTAAGCCAAAGCTTATTTCTTCTTCCACTGATGATGTAAAAAGCTGTTGTCCAGGATTTTGGAAGCAGTATCCAATTTTTTGACCAATATGGCTAAGAGGAATGCTTTCAATGTTTTTCTCAAATATATGAATTATTCCCATTGAAGGCTTAAATATCTTTAATAATAGCTTGCCTAGAGTTGTCTTGCCGCTCCCATTAGCTCCCGTCAATACTGTTGTTTCACCTTGGTATAAAGAAAGACTAAGCTTATTGATAATATTAATCTTCTTATCATAAGAAAACACTAAATCATCAGCCTGTATAGCTATTTTCCTATCCATGATTAGTTCCTCCCCAATTACACCCGCTTAAGCTTGCCTTGATTCAATAAAAATACTTGATCTGCAATATTAAAGTTCTTTTTCTCGTGCTCAATCATAATTATAGTTGTCCCTTTTTTCTTAAGCTCAAGTAAAACTAATTTAATTCTTTCTTTTGCTTCTAAATCTAGCTGTGACAAGGTTTCATCTAATACTAATATCTCTGGGTAAAGTGACATTACTCCAGCTAAGGCTACTAATTGTTTCTGTCCGCCTGATAACTTGGTTGGATTTTTCTGTCTTAATTCCGTTAATCCTGTCCACTCTAAGACTGTTTTTATTCTTTCACCTATCTCATCTCTGGATAAACATAGATTTTCAGGGCCAAATGCTAATTCATCTTCTACTGTGGGTAGAAAAATTTGCTCATCAGAATTTTGGAATACGAAGCCAACCTTGCCATTCAATATTACTTCACCACTAAAAATACCGCCAATCAACCTCGGAATAATTCCAGCAAGACAATATCCTAATGTACTTTTTCCACAGCCAGATGGTCCGGTAATGGCTGAAATCTGACTTTTTTCTAATTCTAAATAGACATCATCCAATATAGGATATGCTTTATCTTTATATAGAAATCTAATTGCCTTTGCATCAACTGTTTTCATGTTTTTAATCACCTATTTAATTCGACTATTAATTTATTGTATTTCTATTTCACTTGCGAACTTTGCCCATCGCTGACTAAATTGGTCGCCACGAACTACAATCATGAATGGACCCTGCCCATCTTTCTCCTCAATAGATTTCAAATAGTCACCATTATCTTTATAGACAAGATATACATTATCCAGTTCCTCTATTTCCTCAATTTTCAGCGGTACTATGTAACCATCAATAGAATGTACTACCACACGATTTTTACCTTTAAGGGAAATTCCTGCTGACTTAAACAATTCAGCAAGGGTAATTCCCGTATACGAGTGTTCTTCTGGTGAATTCATTATGCTACTCTTCAACATTGCGGTAAAATTCTGCTCAGATAGTTTTCCAATATCCTGAACATTAAATCTTGAAATTTCCACGCCATCAACTAGAACTGAGATTTCAGCTGCCTTGAAAACTTCAGCTTTATCTTTAACACTTTGAAAATTTATAAAAATAGCGATAGAAGTTATGACAACTAGCACAGTTAGCACTCTTAAAATAATCTTAGAATTTTTTTTCATCTGACCCTCATTTTCTGTTAAACCTGATTAACTCTAAATATTTAATTTCTTTAAGCGTCCCATAATCAACCATGCCAAGAGTCCGCCTAAGGCTCCAGATAAAGCTCCAGCACTGATTGAAAGAAATAATGGAAATATAGGCAAACGAAAAAAAACAACATTCGAGAGAATCACACCACATAAATTGGCACCGATTCCACCTAAAAACATAGTTAGCTTATCCTTTGAATCTAGATGAAAAATCCACATAATTGCATCTACCATAACACCTGGCAGGGTATATGTTATTAGACTTATTATGCCATGTGAACCATAAAAACCCGTTGCAATAACTATGATAGACTGTACCAACCCGATTAATGTCGCTGTTCCTCTTTTATCCACTATTCCGGCTCCTAATACAATCCACATCATATAAAATCCGCCGGCAAAAGATCCTCCCGGAATAAATAATGGCCCAGTTATTAGGTGAACTAAAGAAACAACTATAGGTTTAACAGCAACGCCAAGGGCTGCCATCATTGCTATAATTACTAAATTGTAAGCTGTAAATTTTCTTAAGAATTCTCTCATCTTTCCAACATACGATAAATAGTTACCGATGCCTCCGCCCTACTAGCTTTTTCAATTGCATTAAAGGAAAGCCCTTCTGCTGTTTCTTTAACCATATTACCATGCTCTAAAAGGTTAAATTTCTCAGCATAATCCACATATTCTCTTGCCCAACTGCTAATTCTAGTTTCTTTTGCAAATGGAGCCAAATTATCCAAATTAGTTTTTTCAGCTGCTACCTGTACTCCCATAGCTGTAATAATAATCTTAAGCATTTCCTCGCGACTCAATTCTTTTTCAGGCATAAATGTACCATCTGTATAGCCATTTATCAAGCCAATTTCTACAGCTTTATTTATATAGCCACTATACCAAGCGCTTATTTTTACATCGCTAAAAGTTGAAGCAATTTTTGAATCAGGAGTTTTACCCAGAGCTAGAACTATCATCTTAGCAAATTGGGCTCTTGTAAGTGTGTTATTCGGAGCAAATTTAAATTCCCCCATACCATTTACAATTCCCTTTTTAACTAATTCTTCAATAGCCACCATAGCCCAGGGACATTTGCCCAAATCACTGAATGAGCCATCAAAGGATACAGCTACTGAAGCTACCGCGCTATCTATTTTCCCTGCTCCAACTACAAATGCTCTTATTTCTGTATTCTTTGTTATAATTATTGGCTTATTTAATTCTGGCTGATAATATGAAGCACTTAAATTATAAATAGTACTATTCATAGTTGGATTTAAGCCATTCTTTGTATAGAATATTTTAACTGAATCATAATTGGGATGTTTTAATACAATAGTTACACCTTTTGAACTCACAATCTTGTTAAAAGTGACAGTTGGCCACTGATCTGGTATCGCTGTACTTACCTCTATTTTACCTAAATATTTAACGAGCAACGGACTGTTTTGTTCACCCTTCACTCTTTGTCCCATAGTAAGCATAAGTTCAGAATCTACTAATGTGTTATACCCAATACTACTTTCAGAAAATGCTATTATTACCGGTACTTGAGTTATCTTGCCGTCTGAAGCATAATAATATCTGCTATCCTTGATTAATTCATTAACAGTAAATGTTTTGGAGTAACCATCAGTAGAAGTAATTTTAATCAGTCTGGCGTCATCCTTTATTCCTGCAAGCTCAAGTAGATAGGCCAGTGAAATGCCTTTTTTATAAACAACTTTATCTGTAGGAAAATTATTCGTTATTGAATATGTATTATTAGCAATACCTACATTTAAAGATTCAAGGTATGCTCTAGTAAATATCAACTCTTTGCTTACCCCATTGCCCTTGATGATTAAAGTTTCGGCATTTTCCCCTACTGCGTGGACCAATACATTAATCAAGGCGAGTAGCAAACAAAAAACTAAAAATAACAATCCAAATTTCTTTTTCACTAAAAAAGCCTCCTATCTATCTAAAAATAAATGCAAAAGGGTAGCTCACCTCGTTTCAAGAGAGAGAATCTACCCTTTTATTTTTTTATTCTTACTTAAGTATTGCTTCTATATAGCGTTTAATAATAGTTACAGCCTCAGCTCTTGTTGCTGTGCTTTGTGGCGCAAATGTACCATCTGTTTTGCCGCTGATAATATTAAATTGTTGCATCTTAACGGTAGCATCTAGTGACCATGGACTGATATTCATTTGATCCTTAAATTCGGTTTTTTCATTTACTATATCAATATTCTTCTGCATAGCATTAATAAAATTTTCTGTGATAACGGATATTTGTTCTCTGGTGATTTTTTCTGTTGGTCCAAATTTTCCATTCCCATATCCGCTTACAATGTTATTAGCAACTGCCCAGTTTATGTAATCAAAATACCAGGCACCTTTCATAACATCATCAAAACCAGTATTACTAATTCCTGTAACTTCTAAATTGTCTATTGTTTTTGCAAGCATAGCAACGTATTCTGCTCTAGTTATCTCTCCGTTAGGATCAAAAATATTTGCTGCTTTGCCAGCTATGATAGCTCTAGATGCTAAAAACTCTATATCATTCTTAGCCCAATGTTTTTGAATATCTTTAAAAGTTACCGATTTATAACCTACTCCATAGAGACTTAGGTGACTAGTTTCAAACAGCATACTGTTTTTCTCATTACTGTATGAGGAGATTTTCACAGGAACCATTTCACCATTTTCATTGATATAGTATACAACAAGGTTATTTTGGTTCTCATTAGATTCTGCCTCATATGCTATGCCTGCCCTTATCGGACTTTCACCAAAGCTTGAAATTTCTTTGCCTACTTTGGTTATTGTGATATCAACTATAGGTCTGCCACCTACAATTTCTTTAATATTTTCTGCTGCGGTTATTTTAATAATAATAGCAGCACTATCACCAATAAGTTCCTGAAGAATTTCTGGAGTTAAAATAATTTCACCTAAATCAGTTATTATTTTAACTGATACATTTCCTGCGCTTTCAATAGCCTTGATTACCTCAGCTGGAAGACTAATCTGCGTACTTTCAGCTATGGTACCTGAAGCTCCACTTAAAGCATTTATTTCGATTAACCCCTTAACTATTGTGCCATCTTCATCAACTGTGTTTTGGATTTCTGCTAATGCTTTATTAGCACCCTCAAGAGAAAGCCCTGCGATTGCTACTTTTCCATTTAATTTTACAATTGCATTTATCACAGATGTTATTGTTCTTGATACTGCACTTCCGCTTGCTGTATCAACAGGCTTATTCTGCCCTTCATAATTTCCTGAAGTTCCAGAACCAGAGTTAGTAGTACTTGAGTTAACAGTTATAGTTTCAACATCACTAATCCACATTGGTTTATTTACATGGTTTGCATCAGTCTGTCCTACAACTAGTTTAAGCTGACAACTAATACCATCTTCTTTCCATGCAAGCATTATTTTATTTCCCTGCATATCTGACCAGTAAATTCCTAGATTATTGCTGTCCAGATTAAAGCTCCTGCTATAGCCATCACTAGCCGTTATTGTAATGCTCTTTGCAATGGATTTTAAGCCAATTACATCTTTAATCAGATTTTCCAAATATACCCCTTCAAAGGTAAAGCTTTTTTCTGTACCGAAGCTATTAAGGGAATTATATGTTTTTGTTAGTATATTTAACCCTGCCAAGTTTTTCAGCTCATTAACAGTCAGCTGTTTTGTCTCACTTACACCTATTCCATTAATGGTTAGGTCGTATTGAGTAGCTGAGCCTCCTCCGTTATCTGGATTTTCAAACTCGAAAGTCCTGTAAGCAATTCCTGCACTAGATCCAACATACAACGTATTCCCTATAAAATCCAGACTGTAAATATTATTCCAGCCAGAAGTATCAGCCCAAGAACTGGTTATACCACTATAATGACTCGTGATGCTGAATGGCGTGGTGACACTTGGCTTACTTGAATCTGCAATATAGAAAACTCCGTCTGAAGTCGTACCAAACCATAAGCCCCCATCTGGATCTACTGTAACCATTCTAATCTCAGAATTTCCAGTGAGGCTTCCATTACCTAGAAGCTGATCTCCTGTATATTCTATGGCAACTCCAGAACTATTTACATGCCATACATTTCCACCCACATTGTCTAAATCACTATATGAGCCAGAAGCTACAACCCATGCTCCGCCATTTTTGTCTACTGCTATATCGCGTATCCATACCTGAGACAACAAGGATGATTTTAAGGTGCTGTTATAATCAGCTGTCATAGGATATGAAGTAATTACCCCATTTTTATCCATGTGGGCAAAACCACCAACAAAAGGATCTGTCACTGTACCTGCTCCTGTAGGATAAAAACCTAACCATAATCCACCTTGATTATCAAAGATTAGATTATCCACTGACATTGCAGGTAAACCATCTGTCTTATCCCATGTGCGCCAAGTTTTAGCTGTGGGATTGTATTTTGTCAATCCTCCAAATGATCCAAACCAGATATTCCCATTTTCATCAATTTGAATTTCCTGTACATAGTTATTTGGAATAGTCTTTGGACTATCTGTCTCATCAAAATAAGTAATTGCGCCATTAGTAATATAGGCAATCCCTTTGTTGCCAGCTGGATTACTATAGCTGGCATTCTGAGTCATCCAAACCCCACCATTTTTATCAACATTTACTGCAGAAACATATGAAGTTGCTAGCGCAGGGTCACTCAAATTATTAAATAATCTAAATGTATCTGTATTAGCAGCCTTATAGGCAGCTCCTCCGCCATAGGTTCCTACCCATAAGCCCTTAGTACTATCCATATAAATGGATCTAATTCCTGCCAAAGGTAGATTTCCAGCAACACCATCAGCAGTATAAGTATTGAATTTATCTGGTAATGATACGGTAATACCCTTGATATTGGTCACCCTATTGTACCAAGTTGTTGTGCCATCATCGTAGTTTCTGTAGATACGAGTTGTAGAAATAGCTGCTGGACTACTCTTGTCTGCATCACTAAAACCCGTCCAAGTGATTCCTCCATCAGTAGATTTGTCATATGCTACAAAATAACCTAGCGCTTCAATTGCTCCCATAGTTACATTGTTATAATGAACTGGAGCATAACCATCAGTTGTTTTAATATTAATACTAACCGCACTACCAGATATCCCGGCAGCCAAAAGAATATCTGCAAGGTACGCACCCTTTACTGTATCAGATGTAGCTTGCTTTGCAGTTGCACTATTACCATCATGGTCACCAAACCAGTTATAGGTTTTGACCAGACGACCGCCTTGCCCTTGGGTGATATTCTTAATTGTCCTAATATCCATGGCAACAGTTCCAGATTCTAGCCCATAGATATTAAAGTCTTTCTCAGTAAAAGGCAATGGTTCAGTTTCACTTGCTCCAACCTTCACAACAACCTTTACTGTGTTTTTTAAGCATGCTCCCTGATTTCCATTTGTCATAAGACGAAGTGGACCATAGCTGTTATCCACAGATGAAGTATACCCAGAACTGGTATTGGTTGGAACTAAGGGATATCCCTCCAACGCATATCCAACAATGATTGGGATGTGTGATGCTCCATCAATAATTCCATTTTGCAGAGCATCCATTCCAAAGATACTTCTCAATTCTTTACTGAACCCATCCGAGGCATAAGCAGTAACACTTGTAGGGTCTGTGATTCCCGCTACTGTGACTGCTTCCTGTAGTACAAAGTCCCAAAGATTAATGCCTTCCCATTCCTGAGTACCTACCCATGTAATATTCTCCCTCTCAACTAAAGATGTCATTGACTCTAATTCTGCTAGGGTATATGTTTTATCTAGGATTGTAGCATCATTTGCATCTACTACCTTTAACTGGAATGTGCTGTTTAAGTATTGCTGATAAATTGCACTGGAATTGTGGTTCCAGCTAACCATTTCAGATGCAGTAACCTCAATTGAGGTAACATCCTTTAATATTTTACTACTATTGTTATCAGTTGAACTTGTTTGCCCAACGACCAAACTAATAGGACCTCCGCTATTGCCATAAGCATCAAGATATCCATATTCAGCAGTGGTTACTTGAACTAGCGGTTTTCCATCTTCTATATCAGAATTTGTAATTGGTGCGGATCCATAAGCAAGCAACATTTTTAAGTCATTTATTGCTGAATTCTGTCCATTGATATAATCTGATTTATAAACATCTGCAAGATCAAAAGTATATTGAGTGCTATCAGCACAGGTAACAATAACTTTATCTGCATTGGGTTTTAACCCCACATCAGTTGAGCTGAGAAAGTCATAAAGTGGAATTCCCCTATATCGTAATTGAGCTTGACTTTCTGCACTATTTTTAATATTATAATCACCAGTTTCAGCTAGAGTCTGCAATCCCTCAATATCTGCAACTGTAAACGCTGTATCAGTTGTAAGTCTGGTTCCTTCTCCTGAAAAAGTTATTTTATTGCTAGCCAATCCACTATAAGGTAATTCTGTATGAGCGTAGTTATCAGGTGATAGATTTATGGTAATCGATGTAACTGCCCCTAGAGTTTTGACCGTAACCGCTCCAGCAGTTGTCCTAGGGAATAGTACTGCCAAAGGTCCACCATCATTCTTCACAGTGATACTATTGGCATATGCTGTAATTGCAGCTAGAGTTACGCTACTTTCATAGCCAATAGCTGTTTTTCCAGCTACCATTGGCGTTCCATTTTTTGCATATGCAAGAACAGGTGATAACTCTCCTATTCCTGTTGTACCATTGTATCCCGAGAAAGCTAAAACTTCCTCTAGACTCATTTCTAGCTTATTTGTACCATCGCTAAATGTTATGGTTCCTTTATAACCTGGCAATTGGACTATATTTTCTAAAAAATAAGCAATATCTATTCCTTCATATAAGTCACTATAAAATGACCCATTCTTATTCACTTCATAAAAGTCTTTTACTTTAGCATCATTCAACTGAGCAGAAGTTAAAATGTTTCCATATATAAGCTCTTCCAACTCTCCGACCTTATATGTTTTATCTTTAAGTAATGTCCCAGCTGCTGTCGAACCAGAAATCACCTTTACATTTAGGGCCGATGTGCTAGCAATTTCCTGATAAGCACCTGCATAATTTGGATTGTATTTATGCGTACTGTAAAAGTTATCATTGCCCACGATGATTTTATCGAGCAGTTTAGCCTGTTTAGATCCATTTGCATGGTTATAGCTTGTCTTCCCTGAGATGATTCTAAGAGGCCCTCCATCATTGGATAATCCACTCAAGTAACCTGCTGCGGTATTTTTGATTACATAAGGATAAGAATTTACACCAAATGATACAAGCACTGGATAGCCAGTATCCTTCAAATCAGTAGCGACTCCAGTGTATGTTCCATCGTTAGGATCTGCGGGATTCTTTTCATAATACCCGAATAAATCAGGATTAGAAACCTGTTCGATTGTAAATTTATCAAAATCTTTATAATTATCCGTTGCAGAGAATGATACAAGGGTATTTTTGTTTTCATCATTAGAAGTACTTGAAGCCAATCCTGATTTCTGCAATAACTTCCATAACTGCACTCCTTCATATCCGTTAACATACCAGTAGCTGCTGTTAGCCATACTATATTCATCTCTGTATCCCATTCCACTAGCAACTGGCTTACCATCTGTATCATATTCAACCATGGCTTCCAGTTGTGCTACGGTATAGTTGACCTCTCTGCCAATTTTGTCTCCTGTTACTGTCAATACGTATTGCGAATTTTCAGCAGTGTTATAAGGGGATACATTATGTTTATACCCTGGGCTGGTGGATTCTGCAACATATATGTATGCCACATTTCCGAATTCTGTATAACTAGGGTTAGGGTCTGTGGCAAACGCCGATTTATTATATACTAGCTTAATCGGTCCGTCATCATTATCTAGGGCAACCTTGTACCCAGCTGCTCCATCAAATACAAAAGGTGCTACAGTTGTTGAATCCATTGTACCTGAACCATATGCTACAATAATTGGTTTGCCAGCGAGTTCTGCTGCATTTATCTGGTCAATGGTAAATTCTGCAATAGTTTGTCGAACCCTGTTTTTCAATATTACCTTGTCTGCTTTAGTTGTCATGACACTGGTCATATTTTTAATTATATGTGAAAGCCGAATTCCTTCATATTGCAAAGTCCAATCTGTTCCATTCCTCTTGTCGGAATAAGAACTTCTAAATGCACCTGCATTTTGATTCTCAAGTTCCATTATAGAAAGTGGTATACTGGAGGTAACTCCAGGACCTTCAATGGTCAAAGTAGCACCAGTAATTGCATCGATTTCATAAGGACCTTCTGATCCTGTTATTCCTCCATTATTGATATGCTTATAGGGGCTTGTTGAATAATCTATCGCTGAAGAAGTAATGCTGATTTTATTAATCATTTTGCCTGGGCTTACACCATCACCATATAATGTATAATATCCTACAATTGATGGATCGGTTTTGGCTGTACCATATATTCCTGCTAAATCAGTACTACTTGTACCTTTTTCGTAAGCTAACATATAATTTCCACTGATAAGTTCTCCTAAGGTCTTACCAGAAGCTCCAACTGCATATCCGTCAGCTGCAGTAAAACTTACAACTGCAGCTTCAGAATATGTGCTAAAAAGTGTAGCCAAAGGTACTCCTCGTGCATAATCAGTCTTGCTTCCTGTAGATGTACTATATGTATAGCTACGGTCAGCCCGTTTCATCATCAGAATTTCGCTTCTTGTCTTAGCTACACCATCAATGGTAATTGCAGTTTCTGTAACAGAAGCGCCTACTATTACTTTACTCAAATTGCTGTTAAACAAAGGATTATTGTAGTCATTTAAGGCAATTTGGCCAGCTAAGGATTCCAATTTGCCTCCAAGCTCGGTCACTGCTGTTGGTATATCTATACTTCCTTTAGTTGCGCCAACTGCCCAAGCTAATATTGTTGGAACTTCCACAGCATTAGCTGCAGTGCCTGCACCTCCCGATTTAAGGTTAGGATAATAATTTCTGCTTACACTAAGACTTTGGCTGGTATTTGCTCCACTGCTTACACCAACAGTGGTTTTTGCTGGATCAAACTTTACAGCATAATTATCAGGTGCAATCAGGGATATTATATTTGTATCGAATTCTCCAATTGTTACACCTGACTTAGACAGTAATGTATCTAAGCGCACCCCTTCACCTAAATACATGCTAGCAGTACTTGCCGTATTTAAGGCTGAATATAAATATTTATTACCTGTTGCTGCATTCGCATCAACATTGGCTATAGCTTTTAGTTCATCAACGGTATATGATTTCTCATAGCCAATGTTTGAAGCGCTATATGTATCAGCACCCAACACCCCCTTGCCACTGAATACAACTGCAGGTTGCACAGCAATGCCTGTCAATTCATCTACACTCGTAATCTGTAAACTCGTAACCGGAATAAAAGGTACCATTGTGCATACTAATACAAATGAAAGTACCATTGCTATACATTGTTTCATAAATATGAATCTTTTACCATTATTAGATTTAAACTTTTCACTTCTCATATTATTAGCTCCTCCACTTTTATATCTGTTTTTATTCAATTAAGTTAGTTTAAGTATTCAACCTTATTTTAAGGCTCCGCTTCAATTTCATCTATTCAAGTAAATATTCATCTAAGCTATCTGTTCCATAGATTCTATCATCATCTGTCAGAACTAAAGCTGCATCAACTTGCACCAGACTTTCGGCTAAAGCAATCCCTTTTTCCGGACCCAGAACAAAGAGTGTTGTTGAAAGAATATCTGCAATAGTCGCCGATTTCATTACTATTGTTGTACCCCTGCTAGCTCTTGCTGGAAAACCCGTATGTGGATCTAATATATGATGATACCTAATGCCAGCAACTTCAAAATAACGCTGATAATCACCAGATGAAACTACAGCTTTATCACTGATCTGTAAGACAGCCTTTATTCCTTCTACATCATTGGGGTCCTGAACACCTACTATCCAAGGGCTGCCATCTTCTTTTACCCCCATGGCAAATACATTACCTCCTGCATTAATAAGGGCATTTTTAACACCTAAATTTTTAAGGCGTTCAATGGCTTTATCTGTAGCATACCCTTTTGCCACTCCACCTAAATCCATAACCATACCCTTTTCTGAAAGAAAGATAGTTGACTTTTCTGCATCTAAAAAAATCTTATGATAATCCATTTTATTTAAGACTACAGCGATATCCTGCTCATTAGGTATAGCAGGAGTTTCCGTTCCAAAGCCCCAGAGATCCATTACACTACCAATGAGTATATTGAAAGCGCCATCAGACTTGTCTGACCACTCAATTGCTGTTTGAACAATTGAGAATACATCATCGTTGATCTTTACCGGTTTTAACCCTGCACTTTTATTAAGTAAAGAGACTTCTGATCCTGCTTCAAACCTATTCGTTAATTGATCAATCTTCATAAATTCTTCTTCAACAGCATCCAAACCGCTATTTGCTAAAGCTTCGTCATCGCTGATAATCTTACAGGTAATAAATGTATCCATTGCAAAGATATCCCTTTCATATGCAGCCTTTTTATTATTTGAACAGCCTGTAAAAATCAGTACTAGACTTATCACCATAATGACTACTATCAGGTTATTCTTCTCTTTCAAACAATTCACCTTCCCCTCCCTTGAATACTGTCTTTCTGGATAAAAGTTCATTAATTTCCACTTTATAAATTCGTCTATTTATTATCAAATGAACAATAAGTGCCATACCCATGATCAATGCACTTATTGCATGAGTATCATTTATTAATTTACGCGTAAAGAATAGCCACATACCATATTTCGTAAAAAACAGAATAGCTCCGGTTATAAATGACAACATGCCAGATACCATTAATATTGAGGACACAATTCCTCTTACTTTTTTTATATTCATATTTCACTCCAAATTAATTTCTCTTAGATAATTAGTAAATCTCTGGCCAAAAACATCATCTAAAACAACTACCCGCATTGCTCCAGGTTCTCCTGATTTCATCGCCAAAGGCTTGCCATTATCCTCATACATCAAAAATACTGAATTTTCTGCAAGTACCTCCTCCATGGATATACTTGAAAGATAATCATCCACTCCAATAGACTGGACACTTTCATATTTAGAGGTTAAATCTGAATCCACTGCTGCAAAAACGTTGGAAAGAAGTGTTCCGCGAAAGCTATGATTACTCGTGCCGGAAGTTGAATGAATGCTCATAGTCCTTTTCACACTAGGCATTTTACGAATATCTTCTAATGACACTTCCCCCAAAGTCACACCATATGCTCTTATTTCAACTTTACTGGTCTCTAAAGGGACTTCCTTAGCTTCTTTTTCAAATTTAACCATATAAGGTACTTTCTCAGCATTCTGCTTTAATTCATACTCCTGAAACACACCCATACAAGCGTTAACTCCATTTACTATGCCTTCTGTAGTTATAGTTGCTCCCGTAATAATGACAATTTCATTGTTATTATCCGCTTCTAAATGAACTGCTTTCAGATATGAATCAGTCTGCTTTTCCGTAAATCTATCCGTAAACCAGCTATTATCCATATCCCTTACATAATGCTCAGTTTCCATGTGTTCAATAATTCTTATTCCAATAGTTTTCTCGGTTTCTTTGTCAATTCCTACTGCCAAAGTAATAGGCCCATTATAGGCTATGGGTTTGACTATGAATGCATAATCTCCTTTAGGAGTAGTAAATACCTTGCAGACAGCCTTAAATTTATCCTGTCTTTCTGAAGTCATAACTTCTTCTGTTATAATCTTCAAATCCTGTTCTTTATAATCCTGTCCAAAAATCTTGTTTAAGGCCGAAAGTTCATTTTCTGTAGGTCCGCGCATTTGTCCGCAAGCATTTAATGCTACAACTATTACTACTAGAAAAAAGAGCATTATCCATTTGCTTTGTAATGAGCCAAATTTTTTGACATCCTTTGTACTTGTGTGAGTTTTATTAATATCAATAAGCAAAGGTTAAAACCTCACTATCTTCTTTCCCATAGCCTACCGCCTTGACTTTGAGAATCCCCGATCCATTTATTGGGATTGGTTTTATTAGGTCGGGCTGGAAATATGTCGTGCTTGGATTGTAAACTTGGCTTGTCACAGTAGGCTCACTACCATTCAATGTATAATAAAGTTTCACCTGATCAAATGATTCATGGCTTATTATAAGATTTCCTTCAGAAATGGAGGCGCTTGGATTAGCCCAAGTACCGGTGTTCTTAGTTGAAATCGTAATTTTTGAAACCATTCGCACAGAGGATACTGTGTTTACATCATTTATGCCTTGCTGACCTATTACAATCCTCAAGTCATCCTCTTTTGTATTTGAAAAATCCTGCCCATCTCCAAATGCCCATGCTAAAACAGATTGAACTAAAACAGGGTTAGCAGCACTTCCTGAAATCACTTCCGGGAATCTATATCTTTTACCTAGTAGCTGATCTTGTGTAAATACTGCTTTGTAACCATCAGAAGCTTCAACCGTTATACTCTTAGCCTCTTTCTTGATATTTGACTCTTCCATAAGATAAGAAATGCTTACCCCTTTAGCAACATTAAACTTTTTTGTTGGATAGTTGTTTACAGAAGAATAGCATTGTTCTAAATATCCATCTTGCATGTTTTTTAAGTCGTTTAAGGAGAAATATAAGTTTTTACTTACTCCATCACCTGTAATTGTCAAAATGGTATCTTTTTTTAGAGTTTCTCCAACTTTTGCAGCTTTGCTGATTACTTTCTCTTCAATTGCTTTTACAGTTGTGGTTTTACTAGCGTCTGCACTTGCTTTATTTGTCTCTACTAATCTAATGCGTAAAAGATTTTTAATATTTTCATACCCTAACTCAGTTTTCCAGACTACACTTGCGCTACCGTCTTCATGAGGAATGAGGATCCCTTGATTCATATCCTCTCCTTCTATAGTAATCTTTTCTCCAGAGGTTCCTAGCAAATCAAATGCTTGATTTTTAACTGAATCCCGTCCTGTCTCGTATAAAACCTCTTCTAGCGTAATTCCCTTTTGTCCATCAATCTCAACATTATCCATATATTTCATCATCTGCCCTGGAAATATTGCTGCGTCTGCATTTGTTGAAATCCAGGCAATATTTTGCACATTCATACCAAGCTTAATATAAGGAGATACATTAGTTGGAGCATCTTTTCCCTCAACCTTGATGTAGTAACGAGATTTCACCATATTAATGACTTCATTTTTCTTAAAGCCGTCAGAGGATTTCATCGTAAAAAATGCCTTGCTATCAACGTAATCAAGTCTTTGAAAAATTTGTTCTAAATCAATTGCCTTATCTTTGCTTCCATAATATTCATATTCATATGGTTCAATTCCTTTTGCTAGATTATCAAATACCCATACTGAGGTTATATCTTTTTCAGGAATCTCAGTATATAGCATTATTTTTTCAATACACTTTACCCAATATGGACCAAATTGACCTTGAACTGCTAGACGAGCAGGTGCATTATCCTCATCAAGTTTTGTCTCCCCATCTATAACCAAAGCCAGTAAAAGATCTGGTGTAGTTTCTATAATTTCTTTTGATATAAGGCAGTAATATCCATCTTTTCCCATGATTCCGATACCTGCATAGTCATCTATATTACCACCTAAATATTCTATAACCTCGCTTAAATATGGACCCGACATCTTAAATTCCTCCGTCATGCCTGTAGTCCTTTTATAACTTGCATTCAATTCATGCTGAGGCAGTTTTCTCAATTCTGCCACGGTGGTTTCTGTTAATGACACATCAGTTATCCCATCATTAATCAAGCCTTCAAATGTGATGGTCTGAGTTTCATATTCTGCATCTCCACTGCCACTTGCACCACTACAGGAGACCATAGTGAAAGAAAAAGCGAGAGCTACAATAATTGCAATAATAGATCTCCAGTTGTAATTTTTTTTCATAATATCTCCTATTCTATTTAAGTATCTGTCAAACTCTTTAAGTTTTAACTGTATGTATAAGCTTATTTTACTTTGTAAGTAAAAGTTTTAATTTTGCTGTCTTCTTTGCCATAGCCAGTTGCAAGAACTTTGATTATTGTATCCTTATCGATGATGATTGGAGCATTAAGTTCTGGCTGATAGGTGCTTGGATTATACATTGGAGAAAGCACTGTTGGTTCCGTTCCATCCAATGTATAATGCAGCTTAACTAATCCAAAATTTTTGTGCAAAAGTTTTACTTTTTCTCCAATAGCTACCTGCCCCTGCTCAGGAAAAGCTGTTGCCTGTTGCCAAATCTCTGGAAGCTCTTCAGAAACTATAATTTCTGATACATTTGCAATAAATGCAGGATTGGTATGTTCAAAAGGATTCATCTGCCCTATTATTAGGCATAGCTCATCTGCTGAAACATCCTGTAAACTGTTAGATCCTGCTTTATACTCATAAGCGATAATGGGCTCAACTCTTTCTGAATGAATATCTGAGCCATTATTAATATTTGGGTAATAGTATTGTGGATTATCCAAAAGTTGTTTGCGTGTAAAGCTTATTTCATAGGAGTCCGGTGATCGAAATGTTATAACCTGAGCTGTATCTAAAACCCCTGCTTTTTCCAAAATACTCCGGACAGTTATTCCTTTTGCAGCATAAAATTTAGCTGATGGCCAATTGTTTATAGTTGAATAGATATGGTTGAACCCTGAATTTGTGAGAGTAGAAAGTTCTTGAAGGGTAAACGACTTGTTTTCACTTATTACATCACCACTAACGGTAACTTTAAGGTCTTTTTGTTCTTTAGAAATAATCGGATTTCTCGTTGAATCAATGGTAACTCCTTGGGAATTCTTAGTTTCTATTATTATGCCACCACTACTGATTGTTATAATAGTATAAACGGGCTGATTGTCTATTTTACAGGCTATATAATCAAATGAACTAGATACATATTGCTTGCCTCCCGATGTTCCAGCGATATAAACAATGCCATTAACGTCTATTTTTCCGCCTTTTAGAGGGAATGTTCTCATATAAACATGCTGATGCCCAGTGAGCACCAAATCTACACCAGCATCTTCTAAAATAGGCACAAAGAACTTTTGTATTGTTTCTGCTCTATCGATATCTTTAGGAATGTCAACTGCAGGGTATGCAGGGTGGTGAAACATGACAATTTTATATGTTTTATCTGTTCCTGCTAAATCATTTTTTAACCATAGGATATCGTCCTCATTCGCATTACCCATATCATTACTATTCAAAACGGTAAAATGAGCATCTCCATAGTCAAAAGAATAGAATTCTTCCTTCTTATCCTCTGGTCCATTATTAGGTAATTCAAAAATTGTCTTATATAAATCCGAACTATTATGATTTCCTATAGCAGGGTATAGAATAAGCTTTTTCAACGCTTTTCCACCTGCATTAAAAAAATTATCCCATTCCTCACGATTACTTCCATCGTTTACTAAGTCTCCGCCTATCATGACAAAAGCAGGTAAGCTATCATCCTTAGCAGCTAGATTTATTAACTTTCCCCATGCAGTATAATCTCCTGTTGCTGGATCAGCCTGAGAATCTCCTAAATAGATAAATGAAAACTCTTTGTCTAAATTTGAAATCGAATTTGTACCAATGGCACTACATCCAGCAAGAGTGAGTGTACATAAAACATACAGACATAATATTACGATTATATTCTTTTTATTGATTTTCATATTTACTCTCCCAAACAAGTTTAAGCTCTTAGATACACCCTGTTTTAGACATAAAAAAACAGATGATTTTCCCCATGAAAAAATCATCTGCTCAACAAAAATATGCTGATACATTCAATCAATGATTTCCTTTTCAAAAAGGAAGGCTTAATCGTTTTCAATTAAACCCAAATGGTTATCACCCATAGCTTCTGCCTTAGGTCTGATAACTCGGAAATACTAAATCCTCTATTAAATTAGTTTTTATGCCTTTACTGTCTAGCAGTGCAACCATATAATATATTGTTTTTAAAGTCAATTAGCTATTAATATTTTTTTCTCTATTTGCCTATTCAATTTTGAAACATACCTATTCAATTTTAAAATATATCTACTGAGAATATCTTCAAAATATAACTACTCATTTTCACTTGAAAAAATGCTGTTTAAGTTATGTGTACAATGTCTTTTTTTGTAAAATAAATAAACATAATTCTAGGTTCTTTGATCGTAGATTATGTTATATCTAATGAGATAAATAACTTTAATCTTGTAACATTTTAGCAAATGAAAATTCGTGATATTTTAAAAAATATTTTAATACTTTATGCTTCTTAGTAACTATTTCCGAATAGTTAATGTAGTAAAATTAAGCATATAGTAAACTGATTTTTTTCTTTTAAGATTAATACTTAATTCTTATTAATAAAATAAACAACCTAAAAAGTTTACGATTTATATATGATACTCAAAATAAACCCCAGTAAGCCTTGCATATAAAAGGCTTACTGTGGTTTCTACTTTTTATGTATTAAAACACATCTGTACCGATTTCTGTTTGTAGTCTATTATAGATAATATTTCTGGCTAATGAGCATACAATAAATTTTTATAGTTAGGCTTTTATAATTACGACTTAACAAAAAATTTTCTTTTATGCACTATGATGAGCTGTATCTTGTGCCTTATTGGAAATTACCAATAAAAATGTGGCAATAGGTCCGAGAAAAAGTGATAATAAAAACCAAGTCATCCCAGATTTATTTTTCCCTTGTGCTATTCCTGCATTTATCAAGGTTAAACTTCCCCAACCAATAGCATATTCCTGTATCACCTTCTTTAAGTCTATGGCTATTGCCAGCAATGCAAATGCTACTGCCCAAAGTAAAAATGTACATGCATATATTAAAATTCTTTTTTGATCATAATTTATTTTACTCAATATAATTATCCCCTTTCTCAATAAATCGCAATGATTGACTGTATTTATTGTGAACATGAAGATAAATATATAAAAATTTAATTTCAATGCATAGTCTCAATTTTCTATGAAAAATATAAAGAGTTTCTATGCATCTCCTATTTATTAAGGAAGATTATAAACACTTTGATACTTAAAACCTAAATAAGCTTTATTCCCACTCAATAGTTCCAGGAGGTTTACTGGTGATGTCATATACTACACGGCTCACACCTTTTACTTCATTAATGATGCGTCCTGCTATCTTATGCAGCAGTGGATGTGGCAAGCTAGCTGCCTCTACTGTCATGGCATCGGTAGAGACTACCGCACGCACAGCAATTACATGATCATAAGTGCGAGCATCTCCCATAACTCCTACTGTATGGAGCGGGGTAAAGACTGTGAAATATTGCCATACATCACGCTCTAAGCCTGCTGCTGCTATTTCCATGCGCAGAATATAGTCACTTTCCCTGACTATGCGCAGTTTTTCTTCTGTGATATCCCCCAGAATCCTAATTGCAAGTCCTGGTCCTGGAAAAGGCTGACGCCAAATCATGGATGGTTTAATTCCGATGCTTAAGCCTAGCTTGCGAACTTCATCCTTAAATAACAGACGGAGCGGTTCTACTAGCTTAAATTGTACATCCTTTGGCAATCCACCTACATTGTGATGGCTCTTAATGAGGGAGGCATGACCTTCTCCTGATTCGATTACATCTGGATAAATTGTGCCTTGTACAAGGAAATCTACTTGACCTAGCTTATTGGCTTCTTCTTCAAAGACACGAATAAATTCTGCTCCGATAATTTTGCGTTTTCGTTCTGGGTCGCTAACCCCTGCTAACTTGCTTAAAAATCGCTCCTGGGCATTCACCAGAATAACTTTTAGTCCAAGCCCAGCATAGGTTGACATTACTTCTTCTGCTTCGTTTTGACGAAGCAAGCCATGATCCACAAAGATACAGGTAAGCTGATCACCTACTGCTTGATGCACTAAGGTTGCTGCTACAGAAGAATCTACTCCCCCTGACAAACCGCAGACTACCTTGCCCTGACCGATTGTTGTTTTAATTTCAGCAATTAGCTCTGTACTTAAGCTATCCATGCTCCAATCGCCTTTGCATCCACAGACTTGGAAAACAAAGCTATGTAGCATTTCTTTGCCAAACTGTGAATGAGCAACTTCTGGGTGAAATTGCACGCCAAAATAACGCCTACTCTCATCTGCCATGGCAGCATGAGGGCAATTTACTGTAGATGCTGTATTGACAAATCCTGCAGGCAACTCTGTTACACCATCATTATGATTCATCCAAATAATGCTTTGTTCTCTGACATCTTGGAACAGCACATGTTTTGTATCCACGTGTAATTCTGTTTTCCCATACTCTGCTGCTGGCATCGCTCCAACCTTACCACCTAGATGATGGGTAAGCCACTGCATGCCATAGCAAATACCCAAGACGGGAATTCCCAGTTCTATAACCTTATCTGAGCAGGTGAGGGAGTTTTCTCCATAGACACTTTGTGGTCCGCCAGTGAGAATTATGCCTTTTATATCATCACCTAGCCAATTTTCCATAGCTGTCTGACAGGAGTATAATTCGCAATAAACACCAGCTTCCCGCACCCTGCGTACGATCAGTTGATTGTACTGTCCCCCAAAATCTAAAACTACAATTCTCTCTCTTGACAACTCTTTCACCTCTGATGTTTACTCATTTTTTATTTTGCAGGCTTGCCCCGATAAAATCACGGAACAAAGGCTGTGGTTTACCTGGACGGGAAATGAATTCTGGATGGAATTGCACTGCCACAAACCAAGGATGCTCTGGTATTTCTACAATTTCTACTAGCTTACGCTCTGGATTTATTCCGGCAATTTTCAAGCCATGAGCAAATATTTCTTGCTCTAGCTTTGGATTTAATTCATAACGGTGTCTATGTCTTTCACTTACCTGTGCTTGCCCATAAGCTTTTGCGGAAAAAGTACCTGGTACTAACTGACACTCATAAGCACCCATACGCATGGTACCTCCGATTTGCAAGCCTGCTTGATCTGGCATTAGATCGATTACAGGATAAGGTGTATCCACATCTAACTCCGTAGAATTAGCCCCTTCCCAGCCTAAAACATGGCGTGTATATTCTATCACCGCCATATGTAGCCCTAAACAAATGCCAAAGAAAGGAATTTTTTTGGTGCGAGCATAGTGAACTGCAGCAATTTTACCCTCTACTCCGCGCACACCGAAACCTCCTGGCACAAGAATTCCATCTACATCTGCTAGGTAATTATCTACATTGTCCATGGTTAGCATTTCTGAATCTACCCATTTAATCTTTACTTTGGTATTATGAAATCCACCAGCATGTTTTAAGGCTTCTACTACGCTCATATAAGCATCGTGCAAAGCCACATATTTACCTACTAGTGCAATACTCACTTGATATTCTGGTGCGATTAGTCTGCCAACCATTTTTGTCCATTCGCTTAAATCAATTTTTACTGCTGGATAGCCAAAATATTGGCATACCCAAACATCCAAGCCCTCTTTTGCTAACATTAAGGGAACTTCATAGATTGTTTCACAATCATTATTCTCAATAACGCAATCTAATGGGACAGCGCAAGCATAGGCAATTTTTTCCTTGATAGCTGTATCCAAATGGTGCTCTGTCCGACAAACCAGCACATTTGGCTGAATTCCTAAAGAAAGCAACTTTGCTACACTATGCTGGGTAGGCTTTGTCTTCAACTCTCCTGAAGCCTTTAGGTAAGGAATTAGTGTTACATGAATAAAGATACAGCGTTCTTCCGCCATCTCTCTGCTCATTTGACTAATTGCTTCAATAAAGGGCAAGGATTCTATATCCCCTACTGTGCCGCCGATTTCTACAATTGTTACATCTGGAGCATTCTCTTCTGCTACCTTATAAATTGCTTCTTTAATAGTATCCGTTACATGGGGAATTACCTGCATAGTTGAACCATGCAAACCGCCTGCGCGTTCTTTAGCTAAGAGTTTAGAATAAATCTGCCCAGTAGTTATACTAGAATTTTCCGAAATTGGTTGATCAAGATAACGCTCATAATGACCTAAATCCAAATCAGTTTCTGCTCCATTTTCTGTTACGAAAACTTCTCCGTGCTGAAAAGGATTCATGGTTCCTGGATCTACATTAAGATAGGGATCCAGCTTCATCATATTTACTCTGTAGCCGCGTTTTTTTAGGAGCATTCCTAAGGAAGCACCTGTGACACCTTTTCCGAGGCCCGAGACTACTCCCCCTGTTACAAAAATAAAGTTACTTGCCATAGGTCCTCCTTATACTCGTAATTCACCAATTGTTTTTCCTTGTAACTGCCCTGTTAAAGGATCAATACAAGCACTCAAAAATTCCTCTACCTGCTCCGGACAACGCCCAATATATAGTGCTGGATCTAATAGTTTTTCTAATGTTTCCCAGTCCACTGGAAAAGCAGCATCTGCTGCTAGCTCTTCTAACAGATTATTTTCTAACCCCTCCGCTTTTACACGGTATGCTGCTGCTTGGGAATAAACTCTGATCAGCTCGTGCAGCTCTTGGCGATCGCCACCTAGCTTGACAGCTTCCATTAAAATATTTTCTGTAGCCATAAAAGGTAAATTTTCTTGTACATGCTTCAAGATTACTTTGGGATATACTTCTAATCCATCTACCACATTAGCATAGAGTTCTAGCACTGCATCAATAGCCATAAATGCTTCTGGAAGTGTGAGACGGCGGTTGGCTGAATCATCTAAGGTTCGCTCAAACCATTGGAGGCTAGCTGTCATAGCTGTGTTTTGTACTAGGCTCATGGCATGACGAGCTAAAGAGCACATCCGCTCGGTACGCATTGGATTACGCTTGTAAGCCATAGCGGAAGAGCCTATTTGGTTTTTCTCAAAGGGTTCTTCGATTTCTCGCATATTTTGTAAAATTCGAATATCTCCTGCAAATTTATAAGAGCTTTGCGCCACACCTGCCAACCAATTAACAATTCTACTGTCATATTTTCTTGGATAAGTTTGTCCACTTACAGGAAATGTTGCCTTGAAACCCATTTTTTTAGCAATTTTTTCATCTACCTGACGAACCTTATCTTCATCTCCCTCAAAAAGCTCCATAAAGCTAGCTTGGGTACCTGTTGTTCCTTTGCTACCTAAAAGATAATAATCACTGAGCAAATATTCTAAGTCCTGATAATCTAACCATAAATCCTGCAACCACAGGGTAGCTCTTTTACCTACAGTTACTAGCTGTGCTGGCTGTAAATGGGTTAGCCCTAAGGTTGGTAGTGACTTATATGCTCTAGCAAAGAGAGCTAAACGCTCCATTACTATTAGCATCTTGCCCTGTAAAAGCTGCAATCCTTCAAAGAGAATAATTAAATCTGTATTGTCTGTAACATAACAGCTTGTAGCACCTAAGTGAATAATACCCTTAGCAGCTTCACACTGCAAACCATAGGCATAAACATGAGCCATCACATCATGCCTAACTTCTCGCTCTCTTGCTTCTGCTACTTCAAAATTTATATCTGCAGCGTGTGCTTTCAGCTCTGCAATTTGCGCATCGGTAATTGGTAGTCCTAACTCTTTTTCTGCCTCAGCTAAGGCAATCCACAATTTACGCCAAGTGCCAAACTTCTTGGCTGGAGAAAACAAATACTGCATTTCCTTACTGGCATAACGGCTTGTTAATGGGTTTTCATAACTTTCTTTCACTAATATTTGCTCCTTTCAGTACATCTAGAGAGTAGGTTACTCGTGTTTGCTGATAAAACGACAGCAAGCAGAGCGCACCCTCCTTTGGGCAAAAGCTCTGCTGCTGATAATCTGCGATCTTATTGCTTATCTGAGAATTAATTCTTCTCTTGCAGGTCCTACAGATACTACTGTAATCGGACAACCGATTCCAGTTTCAATAAATTCGATATAGTTACGAGCTTCTATTGGCAGCTCCTCATAATTGCGAATATGGCTGATATCTGTTCTCCAACCTGGCAATACTTGATAAACAGGTTCAGCAGTGTACAGCTCTGGCGTATAAGGGAAATTATGTACTGTTTCACCTTTTACTTTATAGGCTACACAAACTGGAATTTCATCCATATAGGAAAGAACATCCATTTTTGTGAGGGCAATTTCTGTTGTTCCTTGCAACATAACTCCATAACGTGAGGCAACTAAATCCATGTAGGCTACTCTTCTTGGTCTTCCTGTAGCGGCGCCATATTCAGCACCAGCTTCCCGTAATTCTTCTGCATTTTTGCCTGATAACTCTCCTACAAAAGGACCTTCACCCACGCAGGTAGAGTAAGCTTTCACTACTCCAACTACATCCTGGAGCTTTAGGCTTGGTAAGCCACAGCCCATTGGAGCATATGCAGCTAGCGGAGATGAGGAAGATGTATACGGATAAATGCCATAATCCAAATCACGCATAGCACCTAGCTGTGCTTCAAAAAGAATATCCTTACCTTCTGCTTGTAGCTTCGCTAAAAGTTGCGCTGCATCACAAATATAAGGTTTAATAGTTTCTCCGTATTCTATGAGCCAAGTCATATACTCTTCTAAGATTAAAGCTGGTTGCTTATAGGCAGCTGCAAAAACAGCATTTTTCCAATCAATAATTAACTCTAACTGCTGACGCAAAAGTTCTGGATAAAATAGATAGCCTATTTGAATACCTTTTTTCATATACTTATCACCATAGCAAGGAGCAATGCCTCTGCCGGTGGAACCGAATTTTTTACCTGCTAGTCTTTCTTCCTCTAACACATCTTGCGCACGATGATAAGGCAAACAAATCATTGCTCTATCACTGACAAAGAGATTATCAGTACCAATATGCACACCATGAGTACGAATTTCTTCAATCTCATTAACCAAATGGGCAATGTCAATGACCATCCCGCTACCTAGCAAATTTACTGTATTCTTATTAAAGATACCTGATGGCAATAAATTCAGCGCAAATTTACCAAATTCATTAACGATGGTATGTCCAGCATTATTTCCACCCTGATAACGAACTACTACATCATATTTAGCGGCTAAATAATCCACCATACGACCCTTACCTTCATCGCCCCAGTTTACACCTACGATTGCACAATTCGACACTAAATCCACCTGCTTCTTAATTTTATATAGCCTATTCTAGCTCTAAGATAAGCTTGGCTACTTCTGTCACCTTCTTATGTCCCTGCATACTCATATGTTGTAAGCGACTGTGTGCCGCTCTTTCAGAAATACCTTGTTGCTGCATCAGCAATTTTTTAGCCCTTATTAGCAACTCTTGCTCCTCTTGAGAGCGTGGCTCTGATGGCTTACTCATTTGCTGTTGTTTATGCATTTGGAGAGCTAATTCTATAATTCTCACTAGCTTAAGTCCACCAATTGGCGTAGGTACTAAGAGCACATTTTCACTTAAGTTTTTTGTAAAGCTCAAATCACGAGTTACTAATAGTAACACTGGACACCTAGGAGGAACTGCATGCAATAAATCTACTGCTAGCATATCCGAAAGCAAATAGGTCATTAGGAGTAAATCTGGCGTATATGTATCTAAAAACCTTAATGCCTCTCCGCCGGTAGAGCATAACTCAATTTCAAAAAAGCCTGCTTCTTGTAAACGAATGCGAAGCTTTTTAGCAAGAGGTTCTTTTGCCACAATTACTATCCGCTTCGTGAAGCTTTTCATCTTCCCACCTCGTCAGCTTTTCCTCTTACTATAATATCAAAATATGGAAGAAAATACAACAAACTTGGGCTAGCCCACAAGAAAAAATCCACAGTTTAAAAGGAGTACCACTAGGATACTCCTTTTAAGCTGTGCTTAATTTTATGAATATTACTTAATTTTACTTTCCTTAAATTGTAAACAATTCACAATTTGTAGGGAATAGTTCATGAACATTCCGAACAATTAAAGAACGGGCGATTCGTGAATCGCCCCTACAATTTGCAACAAATAGTTGAATTAAGAATAATTCGTTTTGAACTCCTATCCAACTAACCAACTATCCAACTATCCAACTTTCTAACATTCCAACTTTCTACCCTACTACTGAATATATAAATATCTTTCTACTTCCCATGGGTGTACTTGTCTTTTATACTCTCTGTATTCAATTTTTTTAGCATCTAAATACTTAGTGTAGAGATGTTCACCTAAGGTTGCTCGCATTAAATCATCTTCTTCAAAAGCTGTTGTTGCCCTTTCAATATCTTCTGGCAGAGCTTTGATATTTGCCGCTCTACGCTCGTCTCTAGTCATCTCAAAAATATTGATATTTACTGCTGGTGGTGGGGTAAGATTACGCTTAATCCCATCTAATCCAGCGGCGATTGCCACGGCTAGAGCCAAATATGGATTAGCAGATGGATCTGGGTTTCGGAGTTCAATCCTCGTAGCATTTCCACCTGCTGAAGGCACACGAATAAGTGGGCTGCGATTTTTAGCTGACCAAGCAACATATATAGGTGCTTCGTGACCTGGTACCAGTCGTTTATAGGAGTTAACTAGTGGATTGGTAATTAAGCACATTCCTCTAGCATGCTCCATGACCCCAGCCATAAATTTATAAGCAATAGTACTTAAGTTATACTCATCTTTGTCATCACGAAAAGCATTTTTACCAGCTTCATCTAAGAGAGAAAGATTGATGTGCATTCCGTTGCCGGCGATACCATAAATTGGTTTTGGCATAAAAGTGGCATGCAGACCATGAGTTTTAGCAATGGTTTTTACCACAAGCTTAAATGTCATAATATCATCTGCTGTTTTTAAGGCTTCTGCATAACGGAAATCAATTTCATGTTGACCACGGCCACATTCATGATGTGATGCTTCAATTTTAAAACCCATTTCTTGTAAAGCTATACACATATCACGACGAGCATTTTCACCTTGATCAATTGGTGCTAAATCAAAGTAGCCAGCATCATCATTGGTTTGCAATGTTGGTTTGCCTGACTCATCATTTTGGAAGAGAAAAAATTCTGCTTCTGGACCTACATTAATCGTATAGCCCATAGATTTTGCTTCCGCCAAAACAGTTTTTAAGATATTTCTTGGATCTCCGCCGAAAGGTTTGCCATCTGTGGTGTAAACATCACAAATCAGCCTTCCTACTTTGCCAAATTGTTGTTGCCAAGGAAAAATGGCAAAGGTATCTAAATCTGGATACAGTAGCATATCCGACTCCTCAATCCTTACAAAGCCCTCAATAGAAGAACCATCAAACATACACTCATTGCTCAAAGCCTTTTCTAGCTCTTGGTCAGTAATGGAGATGTTTTTCATCATCCCAAAAATATCTGTAAACTGCAGGCGAATAAACCTTACATCTTCTTCTTGTACAATTTTAATAATTTTTTCTTTCGTCATTTTACCCATGCTCTTTGCCTCCATATCGTTAGCCAAATTTTAAACAAAAATAAGGCACTTCTACCTTTGCAGGTAGAGCGCCTTTGCTCTATGTGGACATTATATAATACAAATTTAATTCCTACAAGTATTACTGCAAATTTATTTGCAAATTTTTTACTTTTTTTTTACTATCCTTTAGAGTACAATGAAACTAGATATTAAAGGAGGATAATTCTATGCCTGAATTTTTAAGAAAAATTGGTCATTTTATTTTGCTGAGAGCATTTGCTTTTATTTCCTTAGGACTACTTTTACTACTATTACCTAGCACTACGCTTACTGCTATTATTTATCTCATCGGTAGTTACTTTGCCATAGAGGGTATTGTCAGCTTAGTGGCATATTTCAAAACAAAAAAAGAACCTAATGCCAATGGTTTTTATTTACCCTTTGCCATTGGGCAAATTCTAATTGCTTTGTTTTTCTTTTTCTTTACAACTACCATAGCTGGTTTTTTACCGATAATCATCGGAATTATTATTGTAGCTATTAGTAGTGTAAATATTTCTCAAGCGTTGGCAGTGCGCAAGCTTTCTGGTAATGATTGGTTACTTTCTTTAGGGTTAAGTGTTTTAACTGCTGCAGCTGGTATCTTTGTAATCTTCTTTTCCTACAGTATCAGTATTGCTCTGACAATTATTATTGGTGTTTTACTAGTAATTCAAGGAGTTTCTGATATTGTTGGATATTTCACTTATAAAAACTACCCTAAATAATTTTTGTTTTTAAAGGAGGCAAACGCTATGGCAAAAAAAAGCATTTGGTCATCTCTTTGGATTTATCTAATAACAGTAGTGCTTATCCTCAGTTTTCTTTTATGGGCTGGCTTCACTCTTTTCACTCATCGTTTACCTACCAACAAACAGTTAGCTAATGATGTCTTAGGTGTATCTGTGCTGATTCCTAGTAGTCAGGAAACCTATAAAATACCGAATAAACTAGTTAATGTTGAGGTGCTTCGTCATAATGGTAATCGCCTACAAGGTACGGATTCAGTAACCCTTCAGCTTATAATTATTGAACAGGGTATGCAACTTAGAGGCAAGCTTCAAGCAACTTATTTGGTAGAAGATAATGTTTGGCAACTGCAGAAACTAACTATGATTGGTGATAATTTTATTCGACAGGTTGCTAATAGCATCACAGCAGATGAGATTAAGGCTAGCTTTTTAGGCATCACCATCCCCATAAACGAAAAAAATAGTTGGGCGCTAGCCAAGATAGAAGAAATAAAAGAGTTGGAAATCATTACCAAAAAAACAAATCTTAGCAAGGGTACTGAAAGGTTACAGCTTATAATAGTTTTGGAAAATTCTACTGCTCTTGCCAATGTCAAGCTCAACTGCAATTATACATTTAAGGATGGTCAATGGAAGCTAGCCAATGTGGTGCTTGCAAGTGATGGCAGCTTTATAAAAAAATAAATTTCACATTAAAAATACTAAGATGAGTTAGCTTGTATGCTCAAATTAGTATTTTTTTTATATTCAGCTAACTTTAACTGTTGAATAAATATGAGCAACTGTACTCACCTTCATTGACCTACTAAATTCAAAGTGCTACAATACTCTTATGGTAATTTTAGCAAGAAAGAGGAAGTACAATGGAATTAACTAAGGTAAACGGCAAATCAGCGCTTATTTTTGCTGCTACAAATACACTTATCTATGCTTTCAAGAATAAAGAAGCTCTTTTAGTTGATACTAGCGCTGGCAACTCCGAGCTGAAGAGTAAGGTGGAGCTATTAGCAGAGCTTGGTTTAAGGCCAAAACATATTGTACTCAGCCATAATCACCACGATCATTTGGGTGGAATCAACGCCTTGCGCAAAGCTTATCCGGGTATTATCACCTATACATCCGCTGGTGAAAAGGTTTTTTGTGAAAATCCAGATATCTATCGTAGTTTTCTTTCCTCTTCGTCCCCCATTAATACTAGCCGCTTACAAAATTATGAGATAAAGATTGACCTTGTCTTGCAACCTGGACTCATAAAACTAAACGATGAGAAGTTTAAGATTATCCACCTACCTGGTCATGCACCAGATCAAATTGGAATAATCACTCCAGATAAGGTTTGTCATGTTGGTGATGCTGTTTTCAGTGAAGATATTTTAAGCAAATACTCTTTGCCTTACCTCTATGATGTAGCTGCAGCCATGACAACACTAAGCTATTTACAAACTATTTCTGCAGATTTTTTTGTTTTAGGACATGCAACTAAGATATATAATCAATTAGAATTTAAGTCCTTGGTGCTCCTAAATATGCAGCAAATAGAACTCTACCTGACTACTATTTTAGAGCTTTTAGAACGCCCCGCAACCAGAGAAGAGCTTTTAACAGTTCTTGCTGAGCTTTTTCACCTAGAAATGGAAACAATTCAATATTATATTTATCTAGCTACAGTTTCTTCTTTTTTAACTTATTTGCTTAATATTAATAAAGTAGCTAATATGGTAGAAAATGGTAAATTATATTTCTTTAATCTACCGTAAAACCTACAAAAAAATTCGATCTTTCAGGAGCAATCATTATGAACAAACAAAAACGCATTATGGCTATTCATGATATTTCTTGCGTAGGCCGCTGCTCTTTAACTGTAGCACTACCTATTCTTTCTGTACTTGGCTTTGATACAGCCGTCTTGCCTACTGCGCTTTTATCTACACATACTGGTGGTTTTGAGCGTTTTACTTACCATGATCTTACAGCTGAGATGCTTCCAATCACTAATCATTGGGAGTCACTTGGGTTAGAATTTTCTGCTCTTTATAGTGGTTTTCTTGGTTCCTTAGCACAAATAGATATCGTCTCAACTATTTTTAAGCGTTTTCGCAGAGATGGCACATTGGTATTGGTTGACCCAGTAATGGCAGATAATGGAGTCTATTACAGCGGTTATAATGAAGCCATGGCACAAGGACTCCGCACTCTCTGCAGTAAGGCTGATATTATCACCCCCAATCTCACTGAGGCTGTCTTCCTTTTAGGTGAAACTTACAAAGCAGATGGCTATGACAAAAGTTACATTGAAAATCTGCTCTACCGTTTAGCTGACCTAGGTGCACAGCAAGTTGTGCTGACTGGTATCAGTTTATCTCCCGGCCATATAGGGACAGCCTGTTATGATGCCGTAAGCAAAAATATCTATTATAGTTGTTCGCCACAAATAGAGGGAATATATCCTGGAACTGGTGATATCTTTGCTAGCACTCTCTTAGCTGCCTTACTCAAGGGAAGAACTCTTAGCACTGCCTGTCAGCTTGCACAAAGCTATACCTACCGCTGTATCAAGCTTACCAAAGAAAGGGAATTGGATCCTCGTTACGGAGTTTGTTTTGAATTAGCCTTGCCAGATTTGCTGCAAGCTATGCAATAAGCAATTCATGCACAATTCACAATGCACAATTCACAATGCACAAAGTACAAAGTACAATGCACAATTCACAAAGTACAAAGCACAATGCACAATGCACAATGCACAATGCACAATGCACAATGCACAATGCACAATGCACAA
>JBAXCZ010000018.1:0-40116 GCA_037141195.1 Clostridia bacterium | reverse complement strand
AGAATTATACAGGCTTTATCTACCTCTGTCAACTGCTTTTCTGGCTTTTCTTTTGCATATTATTAAGTTGACTAGGTTACCTGCAATAAACCATAAATCCCTTAAAGAGGACTCCTAAAATTATATAGACTTATCTAACAACTGTCAACCTATTTGGCTAAAGTTTACTTATAATTTCCATGAAACAGCTTGTCTGCCCTGCTGTATCAGAAAGTTATTTGCTTGGGAAAAGTGTTTGCAACCAAAAAAACCATTATATGCCGATAAAGGACTTGGATGAACAGTTTCTAGCACTAAGTGCTTAGGATTAGTTAATAATACTTTTTTATTGCGGGCATTTGCACCCCAAAGTAAAAATACCACAGGCTGTTCGTGCTCATTCAATAGTTGAATAATCCGGTCTGTTAAAAATTCCCAACCTTTTCCTTTATGTGAATTAGCTTCACCTGCCCTTACAGTTAAAACAGTATTCAGGAGTAAAACCCCTTGCTGCGCCCATGGTACTAAATAACCACTGGTAGATTTAGGGATGCCTAAATCTGTTTCTAACTCCTTAAAAATATTTACCAAAGATGGTGGTTTGGGAACTCCCTCTTGCACAGAAAAACACATACCATGTGCTTGCCCTGCCCCATGGTAGGGATCCTGTCCTAAAATCACTATCTTAACATGGTTAAAAGCAGTTGTTTTTAAGGCCTGAAATATATTCTGCATCTCAGGGTAGATCTTTTTACTACTATACTCCTGTTTCAAAAATTCTCTAAGTTTAAGATAGTAAGCTTTAGAAAACTCAGCTTGCAATAAGCTATCCCAATCATTCCCTATGTTTACCATAAATATCCCCCCTTTGTATTTCTTCAATATAAAGTGCCTAGCATTATCTCCAACCCTTATCTATGTTCTATTGTAAGACACTTCTAGAAAAATCATAGCATAACCTTTATCTTTTGGCTCTATTTAAAGCTGCAGCTACCGCATCTTTTATTCCTTGGCTACTGAAGGTTGCCCCTGATACAGAATCAACCACTATAGTTTGCTTGGAGATAATAGCACCTGTCAATTTTCTCATGACCCTATTATAGAAAGATTGGTAATCATTAGTAGAAACTGTCGTAATAGCCGTTATCTGATCATTCTTGATAGTAACCTTTACTGTCGTCTTTCCGCCACCATAACCGGTACCGCTACCCTCGTAGGTTCCATCATTATAAATAACACTTGCCGTTCCCTGCTTGACAGGTGGTACTATGACACCTCCCCCACCTGCTCCTAATGAGCTTGTGATAAGGTAACTTCCAAGCAATAATCCTACGGCAATAAAACTAATAATTACTGGATTAGCCTTGAACTTAACAACAGCTAACTCAGCATTACTCTTAGGACAAACACTAATACATTTCATGCAGTGAATACACTCACCAGTATTTACTTGATCAACCTCACCTAAAGGTATACCCATTGAACAATATAAAGTGCAACTGTGACAACTACCGCAAGCTTTTCTAGGTTTTCTAATTTTAACAATTCTCCAACTTGAAACAAGAGTAAATAATGCACCTAATGGGCATAAATAACGGCAGAAAAAACGTTCAATTACACAGAACCCAAAGATTATAAAAACTAATATAATCATTCCTAAGGTAAAATTAACAGCAACCTGGTTAAAAGCAGGAACACTCCCAAAAGTGGTAAGCATTCCAAAAACATCCCAGGGACTAGCACTTTTAAGTAAACTACTGTTCACCGTCCATACCACTACAACCAACGAGATAAGTACACCATATTTTACAAATTTAAGATATTTATCCCATGTAGTACTTAATTTGATTTTTTTCTTCATTACTTTTCCCGTAAGGAAGTAAAGCCAGTCACCAAAGCTACCAAAACCACACATCCATCCGCAAAAGAATCGACCTAAAAGCATAGTTAGCGGTACAATGCTTACTACTTGCAATAGCTGTGGTAATAGTTGCTGCCAGCCAAAATTTTGCTGAATAACTGCCTGGTATATTTGTTGCATACTGCTAAAAACATTAAAATAGAGTGTGGGCAAAAAAATAAAGAAAGCCACCTGCACTAAAAACCGGAGAAGCTGTATGATAGAAATTTTGCGTTTGGCCATTGTAACTCACCTTTCAAAGTTCAAGAATTCTTTTATAGCGTAGTATATTATGAAGCTTTAGTGTCCCTTAAAAATCATTATATGCATTCCATGGTCATAAGTCTAAACTTTTTATATAAACATTCCTATATTTAGGATAATATTATTGTTTCTCAGCTAAATCCACATTAAAAAAGAATTGTAAAAGCCTGATGCAAGTGATAAAATTTACTAAAATAATCTTATAAGGTGGTGTCGGTATGGCTTTTATGGATAAATTTACAAGCATGGCGAAAAATGCAGCAGATAAGACCAATGACCTGATTGGAATTGGTAAATTAAATTTGAAAATCAATGAAGAACGGGAGAAAATCTCCGCTGCAAAATTAAAAATTGGTGAGTATTATTGGAATCAATTTGTTAATAATGCCGTATTAGATTCAGAACCCATGGATTTTTGCAGCCAGATTTTAGTTGCAACTACAGCAATAGAATCTTGCCAAAACGAAATTAGAGTATTAAAGCAGGAAAAGCCAGCTGCAACTGCTGAACAACCCTTCATTATAGGCAGCGTGCCTTGTCCTTCTTGTGGCAGTATGGTTGAAGATGGTAAAAAGTTTTGCCCACAATGCGGTTTTAATATGGCATCAAGTGTTGCACCTCAAGAAGAACCAATGGATTTGCAAACATGTAGCGGTTGTGGCAAGCTGATCAAAGCTGATTTGAAATTCTGTCCAGAATGTGGAAAGCAACTATTATAAGGAGTTTTTTTATATCTTTTGCTAACTGTGGTGCAAAACAGCCTGATGGAACAAACTTTTGCGGATGCATTCCTTACTTTTTAGCAGAATGGCAGATATGATTGCTAAAGCATCCTCTAGTCATGCAGAAGAAAATAGAGGTTTCAATAATCCCTTAGGTGGAGTAAACGGCAGAATTGGTAGAGCGTTAGGCGGATTATTCAAAAACTAATAACACTAAAAAGTGCAGATAATTCAGGAGAAACCAGCTCTAATTAGCAAAAGCTAGCGCTGGTTTCTTACTTATCTAACCGATATTTCATATTATTAAGTACTCAAGCTGTCTAACTTGAGCAGACCAATAAATAAAAGGCAATAAAAATCGATAATTCATTGACAGAGCACCTACACTAACTTATAATTAAGTGTATTTTGAAATTAGTTTTTAGGGGGAAATTTTTGTCTATGGCATTGGAAGTAGGAATCATCTTAGAAGGCAAGGTTACTGGAATTACCAAATTTGGCGCTTTTGTAGCATTACCAGAAGGTCAAACAGGTTTAATTCACATTTCAGAGGTAGCAAATGATTATGTGAAAGAAGTAAGCGATTTCTTAAAGGATGGCGACATTGTAAAGGTTAAGGTAATCAATTTAGATCCAAACGGCAAAATTGGTCTTTCCATCAAAAAAGCTAATGCCGATTATCAACCAAGACCACCAAAACCTCAACGCCCACAAAGAACTCCACAAAAAGTTGCACCACCAGCAATGGATTTCGAATCACTCCTTAGTAGATTTATCAAGGATAGTGACGAAAGACAGTTGGACTTAAAGCGCAATATTGATTCTCGTCGCGGTGGACGCGGCGGCAGCAGATAGCAAGTAATTCATTCTTGACAAATACACTTCACTGCGTTATAATCATTTAGTAGTCATCGCGGAGTGGAGCAGTTGGTAGCTCGTCGGGCTCATAACCCGAAGGTCGTAGGTTCAAGTCCTGCCTCCGCAACCAGATAAAAAGCGCTTAACAGAGCCATTTGTTAAGCGCTTTCTTTTTGTCCAAAAATAGCAAAACCTACAAGTTGATGTTTATTTGCTGTTTAAACTTATATGCAATTAACTGAGCAAGTACGAAATTACCATGTTTTCGCTCTGTTCCTTGAAAATTAAATTAATATTGGAATCCCATGGTAAAATCTTAAAACAAAAAGATACCCACATTGCCAATATGTAGTATAGATGTTTTTCCACTCTACGAATTTAAGTGTTGGGTAACTTACTTGTTATGTTCAGCATATTGTTATGATTTCAAACCATGATTACACCCGAAAGAACCTATTCGAATTTGCGTAAAGCTGATATTAAAATTATAAAAAAGAAAACACATCTTGGGCGAAGATGTGTTAACCAAATATATTATTCAACATTAATTTTCTTTGTACTTTCAACCTTCTCAACCTTTGTAATTGTGATTCTCAATAATCCATCATCTAGTCTTGCTGAGATTTGGTCGGAGTTGGCATCTTTAAGAATAATTGTGCGTTTCATTGAACTAAAGCGACGTTCCTTATGGATGTAATTTTTCCCCTTATCCTCGCTATTCTCCTTGTGTTCAACTGAAATAGTTAGTTTCCCTTCACTAAGACTCAGGTCTATCTCTTCTTTCTTTATTCCAGGCAGTTCTGCTTCTACTACATACTGTTTGTCTTCCTCTTGAATGTCAAGTTTGAAAGTATCAAACTGAAGATTTCTCTTTGGAAAACTATCATTAAAAAAATCGTCAAGCATGTTGTAGAAATTTTCAAGCCCTGTTTCACTAAGATTATTGTTCTTGTTAAAAGGTATTAATCCAGACATATTCAACAACTCCTTTAAGTAATATTTTCATTAGCACTCTCGCCCTTAGAGTGCTAATTTAATTATTTTATACAATAAAAAAGGAAAGTTGTCAATATTGATTTTTATATTTTAATAGATTTTTACATTAGAAATATATAGTCCCTTCTTTGCTGCTTTAAGCGAATTTTCAAGTTGCTCCATAATGTCAAGTTCTCACAGCTCAATATTTTATAATCCTAATTCCAATTAAGATCTGGTAAATATCTCATTTTTTATACATAATCTTCAAACTTCTCATCAACCTCGGATATTTCAAAAAATATCTAATCTGCTCTCTATAAACCACTTGAAACAACACCTTTTTATTTTATTGGTTTAGTTCAAATTGTTAAAGATTCAATTACGATATATATCTTTCTTTAAGTAATATCGGCATACACCTTCTTGAAATCCATCAAGTGTTCCAAATACTGTATAACCATTCTTTTTATAAAATTCCGGTGCTTGAAAACTAAATGTATTCAAAGTAATTACTTTGCACCCCTTTTCTTTTACTCGTTTTTCAATTTCGTCCAGGAGCTTTTTACCATAACCTAAGCCTCTGTAATTCTCATCAATCCATAAATATTCAAGATAATAGCAACTTCTTCCTAAAGCACCCAATAAACCACCGATGATACTTCCATTTTCCCCTTTCAAAATCAAATTGATTGTTTCAAAAGGAGGATCTTGATTAATTGGTGACTTTTGTAGATTATATTTTATTAAACTATCTACTATAAATTTACTCTCAACTTCTTCTGCGTTATTATTAACTTCAATCTTAACATCTGGTTTCATACCTTCAGTCCTCCCATCTAACAATTCCCCTTAAAAGTTCTTAATCATAAGACCGAGAATTTTCCCTCAGCCTAAAGTATTTGAGTAACAAATGTTCTTATCTTCTCTCCACAAAACATCTTTTTTCTTCTAAAAACAAATATGTCTGGGTTCTCATAACCCGAAGTTAGTAGATTTAAGTCCTGTCTCCGCAACCAGATAAAAAGCGCTTAAAAGAGCCATTTGTTAAGACTTTCCTTTTGTCTTAATAGCCATTTCTGGGCCCAAAATTAAAAAATGGGGACTGACATATTCCGGGCTAAAAACCCGGACATATTCAGTAGCACGGGATTAATTTGATTGGTATTTATACCGGTCTTAGCGCTTGTGCTACTTTGCCGGAATATTCATCGAGCCTTTGAGCTCCTAACGGCCTTTGAGCCACTAATGAATATTCCGTTTTTTTGTGCCAATTTTCAGGTAAAAATAGAAAAGCAATGCTTTAATAATAACTCTTAGAATGCCATTTCTTCTAAATATAATCTAATTCTCATTTTAAGCCACAAGGACAGACTACAACATATATTTATATTTTTGAATATTATTGTAATGTTGTTATTGTACTAAAATTAATGTACAATTAAGCTAAAAGTGCTCAATTCTAATTCACTAAACAAAGGAATGAGGATGTATTATACATGAGTCGGAATAGAAAAATATCATTATATGAACAAGTTGAAAAAAAAATACTGGATGAAGCAACTCACACAGATATTTATCGATTGAAACCAGAAGATGAATTGGCTTTGGATTATGGTGTTAGTAGAACAACGATTCGTGAAGCATTAAATTCACTTCAACGCGATAAGTATCTAATGAAAAGAAAAGGTAAAGGTAATTATTTATTAAAAAGCGTGATAAATACCCAATTAAGATTTGATATGCGTTTTGATTTTGCATCTATGATAGATGAACTGAATAAAGTTCCCTCTGTTGTCACTAACTTGCTCGGTAGTTTTCCACCATCTGATAAATTTAAGCAGTATTGTCCTGACTTTGCTAATACAGAAAGTGTTCAGCGCATAACTTGGACATTTTACGCTGATGAGTTGCCCGCTGTGCATTGTTATTTTGAGTTGCCTCAAAGCCTATGTATTTCCATGCCAATGAACAATACTATTATTGGAAAACAAAAAATCCTTGCTATAAATTCTTATTATGACATTGCGAGACAAGATATTACGCATTATATTCATACGCTATGCGCCAAAATCAATGATGAGGTTACAGCTAAATTCAGTCTACCACAAGGTACTCCCCTTGTTAATTTTGAACAAATATCATACAATGCTGATGATATTCCTTTTTCTTTTACTGATATTTACTTCAATCCTGAAATTATGAACTTGAAATATGTATTGGATTATGACAGAACTTACAGACGCATTTAAGATAAATGGTTGTCTATTTGAAAAAATCTTGCGAAGAGCTATGCTTGAAGTTATTTGGATAATAAATAAATTTAAACAACAAGAAATGTAGTCATCTCTTAAAATAGATGACTACATTTCTTGTTGTTTCTCAATTAATAATTAGTTTTAATGTTTTAAGTATTTCACTATATGGCATGTATATTGACCGATGGTATTTGCCATACAAGCCGAAAATATTTTGTTGTTTCAGTTTCAAATACTAAATAAGTTTCATCTGTAATTACAGCTTATCAACTTATTTACTTTTCTAGTAATCTAGGATTAAGCAATACGCCTTGGCTTATAAGTTTTTTTTGTAACGTGATAATTGAAACATCTACTAAATCTCTTTGATTATTTACCAGTGCAATGGATGCTGCTGTTCCTGCTGCCTCGCCTGTGACCGCACAGGAAGGATATACTCTATGTACATCCCATACACTGTTGTCAGCCGATATACACCGTCCTACTATCAGTAAATTATCTGTTTTTTTACCACATAGACTTCCAAAAGACACTGGATAGACTGGTCCTGCTTTTCGCCAATCTCCAACAATACCTATAGTATCATCAAGCCACTGGTGCATGTGCTCATTTTTCAATACAAATCGCCCATCAAGGCGACGAGTCATGCGAAAACAGGGAATAACTGGTGGCATAATTAGCTGCATTGAAGAGTCATTCTCTTTTTTTCGAAAATCTTCTAACATTACACTTACCAGCTGCCTAGAGGCAATGACTTGGCTAGTTACATCAGTAGCATCATCTCCTCTAAAAAATGGACCTTTATATCCTTCTCTTGATGCTTTTGGGCTATAACCTCCAGTTATAAGCCGTCTTTTTAATCCATCTTTGCCCCAGGTATATGACCATGCTGCTGGGACATTAGCATCCGATGAAATTGTATTTTCACCAGAATAATATGCAATATCAGCGTCACCCGTGGCATCAATAAAAGCCTTACCTGCTATAACTGATTGCCCACTTTTGTTCTCAACAATTAAATAATCAATCAAATTACATTCCGTGTCATTTTTAATTACTCCACAGACTCTTGTGTCATATAATATATTTACCCCTGAATCTATCAACAACTTTTCCAGAGAAAATAGATATTCAGACGGGTTAAAATCCACCTGATATCTTTTACTTGTACGCTCTTTAGAATCTCCACCTGGCTTCCAGCATTTTGGAATGTCAGTAATCCCCGCTTTCTTCAAATCATCCACAGAAAGAGTTGCTGATAAATTTTTTGAAATATCATTAACTGAGAGTTTTAATAGTTCTTCAGCTAAACCAGATGTAACCTGGCGACCGTTTCCATTGCAAAGTGGTAGCCACATGGTAACATTACCAAGTGTCGCTAAGCCACCTGGGCTATACTGTTTATCAATTATACAAACTCTAAGATCATTCCTAGCGGCAGCTATTGCTGCTGCTACGCCTGATATTCCTGCCCCAGCTATGACCAAATCCCACTCACCAGTTACCGACAATTTTCGTGCAGGTAGATTGACAATCTGATTATTCTCGTTTTTGTTAACTCTCATATCTATATCCATCTTTATATGCCTCCTAAAAAAATACAACTAGGACCAGCTTCCGATTGGATTACCCAAAGTAGCTCGAATAGGAGTAACTCCAAGTCCAGGTCTGTCAGAGATAGTTACAATATTATTTATTACCTGTGGACCGCCCTCAGCAATGACTGTGCTTGTAAGTATTCCATTATTAACTGAATTTCGGATCACCTCAGAAGGTGTTGAATATGCAAGGTGAGCTATAGCAGCATCTCCTATTTGAGCCACATTTACGCACTGCATCCAACATTGAATTTTCCACTCTGCACACATATCACGTAAAAATCTTGCTTGAGTAACACCTCCAACTCGACCTATTTTGATATTTAAGCCTGCGATTGCTCCCTCGTGGATTGCTCTTCCTAAGTCCTTGGGAGTTTTAATACACTCACAGAGAACAACCGGCATTCCAGTAGTTTGCATTAAAGTTCTACAATCTTCATAAGTATCACATGGCTGTTCGAAATATATTTGCGCTTTTCCTACCGCCTTACTCATCATTAAAGCTTCATCAAGTCGCCAACCACGGTTAACATCCATTACGACGCTTTCACCTGGCAGTAGTAGGCTAGATATATACTCAATATATTCAATTGTATAGGCAATACTACCGCTAGCTTTTGTACAAAACTGGTTAATACCAGCTTTACGAAAATCTTCCAATATTGATTTTTGATGTTCACCATATTTTCTCATAATAAATGGAGTAACAGGTACCTTTTCATTTAACTTTCCACCTAATAAATCATACAGAGGCCTTCCCATTGCTTTGCCAAAGATGTCCCAACAAGCCATATCCACAAGAGCCTTAATATATCCATGTCCTAAGAGAGTCTTATTCATTATATAATTGATCTCTCCAATTCTAGTTGGATCTTTGCCAATTAGTGCTGGAGCTAATAAATCTAGACCTGGTTTCACTGCTCCTACAAACATCTCTAAGTACTGACCTCCCCATGGAGACTCATCCCCCCAGCCAGAAATCCCTTCATCTGTTTCTATTTCTAGAACTCTGCCTGGTATTTCAGTACATCCTCTACCTCCAGAAAGCATAAACCCCTCTGGTTCTGCATTTATCCAGTCGTAGTTATATAAATGTATTTTTATAATCTTCATTTTTATCCTCCATTTAGATATTAATTCCCTGAATCTTTTTACCATATCACAATCTACATAAGCATATTAAATAATTGTTTATCCTGATGTGTAAGAAAAAGTTATTTCCTAATCTATCTATCTGATAAGTTAAAATACACTCTCCATTTTTTCCAGCTTTTCATTTGGAAGATGGCAGTGAATATAATGGGTATCTGTTAGATTTACCTTAGGTGGTATTTCCCTTTCACAAATATTGCCAATTTTTCTTGGACATCTAGTGTGGAAATGGCATCCAGTGATAGTGCCATCAGGAACAGGAACAGAACCCTCTAATCTAATTAGACTTTTCTTTGATCCTCCCCCAACCTCTGGAACTGCAGAAAGAAGAGCCTCCGTATAAGGATGATATGGAGGACTAAAGACCTCTGCTGTTCTTCCAAATTCGCAGATTTTACCAAGATACATTATCATCACAAAATCACTTATGTAGTTAACAACATGTAGATCATGAGAGATAAATATATAGGAAATTTCATCAGTTTCTTGTTGCAGCTCCACAAGTAGGTTGAGTACAGCTGCCTGCACAGAGACATCTAGGGCTGATGTTGGTTCATCACAAATAACAAGGTCGGGCTTAAGTGCAAAAACTCTCGCAATAGCAACCCTCTGACGTTCTCCACCACTCATCTGAGAGGTTTTTTTATTAATATATTGTTCACTCAATCCCACTTTGTGCAGTAATTCTATAATTATTTTTCTCCTGTCTATTTTACTCTTTATTCCGCGTAATACTTTGATTGGTCTTCCAATAATCTGTTCAACTGTATAAAAAGGATTAAGACTTCTGGCTGGATCTTGAAAAACCATTTGTATTTCCTTTAATACGTTGCCGCTTCTTTTCTGCCAAGTCTTGGTTATATCTTCACCTTTATACTCTATTCTTCCTCCATTTGTTTCTAATAAGCCTTCAATGCATAGAGCGGTTGTACTCTTTCCGCATCCTGACTCTCCTACAATTCCAAATACTCGATTTCGATTAACATGAAAAGAGATATCATCAACTGCTATATACTTCTTGCTTCGTGAAGGAAATATTTTAGTTAAATTTTCCACATTAAGAAGTGGAACTTCATCCTGTTTTCCAATAATCCTCGGTTCTGGTTTATCTAATATTACCTCGTTTTCTGCTATAGAAACCTTAGAACAGGCTGTCCAGTGCCCTTGAATTATTTCTTGCATTCCGTAATTATTAATGCAGCCTTCACTACTACTGTATTTGCAGCGTTCCAAAAAAGGACATGACTCATCATGCTTATTACGGTTGGTTATGTATCCGGGAATAGTTGCTAGTTTTTTTTGGTCTTTAGTTACTCCATGCCGCGGAATACAGTTAATGAGAGCTTTTGTATACGGATGCTGTGGATTAGAGAATAATTCATCTTTTTCAGCTAATTCCGCTATCTCTCCTCTGTACATCACTGCTATTCTGTCTGAGATGGAACTTATAATTCCAAGATCGTGGGAAATATAGATAATTGCTGTATCAAATTGTTTCACTAAATTGCGGCAGAGATCAAGAATAACTACCTCAGTTGTTACATCTAGGGCTGTGGTCGGCTCGTCCATTATGAGTATTGACGGCTGGCACATTAACCCCATTGCTATACATATTCGCTGTTGCATTCCTCCACTTATTTCGTGTGGATATCTCCTTAAAATACTATCTGGATCTGGCAAATTGAGACTAATCAGCATATCACGAGAAAGTTCCATAGCATCCTTATACTTCATTTTCCTGTGAAAGACTGCCACTTCTGCAAGCTGTTTCCCTAATTTCAATGATGGGTTTAGTGAGGTAAAAGGGTTTTGGTTGATTATAGCAATTTTATTTCCTCTAAAATGGTCCATCTCTCGATCACTCTTATCCAGTAGATTTTCTCCACCGAAATTGATTGCTCCTGAAATTAGAGCATTTTTACCTAAATAATTCATGACACCATATGCTAGTGTACTTTTACCGCATCCTGATTCACCAACTATTCCAAGTATTTCCCGAGGATAAAGATTAATATTCACCTTATTCAAAGCAAGTACAGACTCTTCGGATGCATTATATTCAACGGATAAATCCCGAATTTCAAGAATAGGCTTATTCATTAATGAGCCTCCTTTGTATTAAATCAGCTAAAAGTGATACTCCTATTACTAGGCTTGCTATCGCAATAGTTGGTGCGAGAACAGCCCATGGCGCGCTTATGATTATACTCTTGTTCTCAGAAACCATCATTCCCCAATCTGGTGTAGGTGGCTGAAGTCCTATCCCCAGGAAACCCAGCGCGGATACAGTCATCACTGAATAGGCAATCCTTGCAGTTGCTTCTACAATAATTGGGCCAAGCGCATTCGGCATAATTTCCATAAACATAATATAGAGGTGGCTTTCACCTCTGATTTTAGCTGCATCAACAAACTCTAAATCTTTCCATGTTAAAAGAGCACTCCGAGCAACCCTTGCGGTACGTGGAGTAAATACTATAGATATAACCAATGTCAAAGTTAATATAGATGTTCCTTCCATAATCCCTACTACTACCATAGCCAGAACTAGAGCTGGCATAGAAAGGAGGATATCCATAAAACGCATTATTATTTCATCAGTTTTCCCTCCGAAATATCCGGCAGAGAAACCAACTAGAATCCCAAGAAAGGTTGAAAAAAGAGCAGCTGTAACTGAAACAGTAAGTACACTTCTACTACCAATAATAATTCTGCTAAATATATCTCTTCCAAGTTGATCAGTTCCAAGAATATGACTTGCTGAAGGAGCAGCCATCTTTTGGACAAGATCCATTTCCACATGAGTGTAAGGTGTTAGCATAGAACCAAATATCGCCATAAATATCCAAAAAGCAAGAATGACAATTCCTATTATGCCGCCTATTGTAATCTTTGATAATTTCATAGTTGTCCTCAACTCCTATATCTAATTCTTGGATTTAGATATGCATAGAGCATATCAGTGATAAAACTAGAAAATATGTAGACGAAGGTAATAATGAGGATTGATGCTAAAATCAATGGTATGTCCCTAGACTTAAGCGCTTGAACGACGAGAAAGCCGATTCCTGGAAAGGAAAAAAGCGACTCTACCACTACAAGTCCTCCAAAAAGCCAACCTATATTCATGCCAATAACCGTAATACTAGGTATGAGAGCATTTTTTAGAGCATGATGTAAGATAACATATGAGCGTGGTAGTCCTTTGAGCCGAGCCATCTTTATATACTCGGAGTTCATGACTGTCACTGTACTTGCCCTCTGCATTCTGGATACATATCCAACCATCAAAATTGTTATACTTAGAGCAGGCAATACAATTATCTTTAAGTTTTCAAAAATGGTCTGGCCGATTTCCAATGTGCTATTGACTGGAAACCAGTTTAGTTTAACTGAAAAAATCATTATCATAAAAACTCCTAAAACAAATTCAGGCATAGCCATAGTGATAATTCCAAAGGTGGATATAATTTTATCCTGCCACTTTCTCTCGTTAGTTCCAGCAATAACTCCAAGAAAAATTGAGAGTGGCACAAAAAGAAGAAAAGCTGCAACTGCCAATATTAGTGAATGGAAACCTCTTCTGACAATCAGCGAACTTACTGACACTCCTTTTAGATACAATGATTCTCCAAAATCTCCTCTAATAGCATTACCTGCCCATTCAAGGTATCTAACTGGCGCTGGTCGATCAAGACCCATAGTGCTCCGCATTTCCGTCAATGACTGCTCATTAGCGTTCATACCAAGAATTATTTGCGCAACATCGCCTGGCATAAGTTCAACCAATGTGAAGATTAATATTGACATAATAATCATAGTGCCTACCATAGATAAAATCTTAACCGCAAGACGTTCTTTCATTTTTTTACCCTCCTGCCTTAATCTCAATGTTCTGCAATAAAGATGTTAATCATGAAAATAACCATGACTAACATCTTTATTGAAAAACGACATTCTATATGCTATTCCCCTACCTTGAGATCAATATTTTCAATCCCAATAATCCTAGTCAGTGGCTCACTATAGTTCATAACTTGTTTGGTTTCTGCAACAATGAATGGAACTTGTACATTTAACATTGGCCCATTGTCACGGAACCATTGTTGATATTCTGCATAAAGTTCTAGACGTTTAGTTTCATCTGTTTCTACAAGAATTTTATCTAGTATGGCATCTGCCTCTGGTTCTGCCATATGTGATTCATTCCAAGGACCATTTGTGTAAGTTGCAACTTGGAAAAGTAGCGATGGTTCAATTTTCGGAGTCCAAGATGTTACACTGAAGTCTACCTTAGCCCAAAACTGCGAAAGGTAAATATCTCTGCTATTACCCTTAAGGCTTATCCTAAAGCCCGCTGGTGCCGCCATATTTTGTATTGCTAGTGCAATAGAAGGACTAAAATCTAAATCTGACTCGAAATAGAGTTCAATATCTACACCATCACTGTATCCAGCTGCAGCAAGTAGTTCTTTTGCTTTTGCTATATTTTGTTCTCTAGGCGCTATTTTTACATATTCTTTTTGGCTTGCAGCTATAAAGTCTTCATTGAAGAAAATATCTTCACCGAGTTTGCCTTGACAAGCCTGAGCAAGCACTTCAGGATCTATGCAATATTTCAGAGCTTCCACAACCCTATCATCTTTGAAAGGTTTGGTTTCTTTGTTCATGGAGATAACTCTAAAGTAAGTATACGGAATTTCATATTTTAAATTTGGATTATTCTTGATTCTCTGAATGTTGGTTGCGGCCATATCGCGTACAATATCAGCCTTTCCCTGTTCAAGCATATTCATACGTGTTTCCATATCACCAATAAAATAATAGCGAATTTCATCTACTTTAGGTAATCCTGCTTGCCAATAATTTGTATTTTTTTCGACTACTGCTCCTTCTCCGATAACAATTTCTTTAACCTTAAAAGGACCTGTACCCATTGGCTTGGTAACTCCCATGCCGGCATAGTCATAATCTGAAGAAAGCATAATCATGTTCCATCCAGTGAAATAGTACATGAAAGTAGGACGAATGGTATTCAAATAAAACTTTACGGTATAATCATCAACTTTTTCAATCTTCTCGACTACTGAAAAACTATCTTTATCTACATGATTCAAAGCTTCATCCTGTGTTCTTTTCACACAAAATATTAGGTCGTCTGCATTAAATGCTGATCCATCATGAAAAGTTACACCTTCTTGAAGATGAACAGTCCATACCTTCCCATCAGGTGAATCCCATGATTTTGCCAACTCAGGAGCTAAATTGCCAGCATCATCAATTTTTACAAGCCAATCATAGATAGCTGAATTAACCGCAATATCTCCCCCCCAGCTTTGTCCAGGTAGGGCAAAATCTACCAAAGTCTCAGCAATTCTTAAAACTTTTGGTTCTGTTGTAGTTGAAACAGCTTGTTCAGTTGTAGTTACTTCTGGTGTAGCCGTTCCTTGATTTGCACATGCACTTACGAGCATTATGGCAATTAAGAGTATTACAACTATACCTTTGTTTTTCTTTTCTATCATATTGAACTCCCTTCTCCCCATTGGGGTTTGAACTTGATTTGCATAACTACTTAATTCAAAAAAGATTTTATGCTCCTTTCTCCTCTACCACCATCATTATCCAAAGTTAAGAATAATTTTAGCCAAAAATGTTATTAAGTTAGATAATGATAATAGGCAAGAAAGGAGTACTGTATACGCAGCACTCCTTTCTCCTATAAACAGGAGGCAAGGTTAGAATTTATCACAAATATTTTTCCAAATAAGATACTTGCTTATTTCATTAGTTTCACTCCTTATTTTATTTTTATATGCCATCGCTTTTAACAAGAGCATTGGTTTTATTATTAATGTTTTTATGAATGGCTTTCATAAACTACCAAATTTTTTCAATATATATAATATAAATAATAATTATATATATTGAGTTTATATTATTCTATATAAACTCAATATAAGTACCTACTTATATTTTTATGTTACTATATGTTCTGGAATTTGTCAATGTAATTCTTTCTGTATTTATGTGAAATAAATGTAACTATCTTACTTTAATTTATATACACGATTAAACAAACAATACAGATTATTTAGTAGCATTTATCTTGATATAGTTTCTCAGGAATCTTATTTTATTATGATTTCTTTGTCGTTTATTACAAACAGCGCATTATTTATTTGATTGGCATTTATAACGTTCTTAGAATTTACGCTACTTTTTTTCCCAAAATATTGAAAGCAGAAGATAAATTATTTGCTTAGCTTTTAAGAAAAAAAATAACTATTTAAAAGAAAAAAAGGTGGAGCTCCAAGAAAAATTCTTGGAACTCCATCTTTTGTATGTTTTTCAATTGGCTTAATTATAGTTAAAGGACAAAATACAAAATGCCCTACATATTTTCATTACTCCAAATCATTCACTCAATGATTCCTTATACTTTTCAAAGAGCTCCATCGCCCTTTCTTGCTGGTCCTTGGGAACTTCAATTTGTCCCCAACCCAAGGTCATTTTAAACAGCCCATCATAGGGGAAGCTGTTATTGGTTGTTAGTATATACGGTATGTTCTCCTCTTCTAGTATACTTATGAATACATCTGCCTCAAATTCATTATCTAGTTCTATCCGCATTTTTTTCACTGTTTCAACACTCCTTGTTAGCTTATTTACAGATGCAATGCATACCATTTTGTGAATTATAACATTTTTCCGCCATTTCTATCGGCTTTTCTACTACTTTAGCAATGCTAATCCTAATTAAATAAACTTAAAATTCTTGCTATATCAATTGTAGGAAATATAAAAATTCTCTTTATTTCATAATCTGTATCCTTACTATTATAAATAATTCCTTGGTCTCCAGCAAAGGCATATTGGTAATATTTTCTAGCCACATCAATCACCTGTTGGTCGAAATTACCATAAGGATAAGCCATAGCACTTATTGATGTATTCAATAGTGTTTCTAACTGAATTTTTGCATTTTTTAATTCATCCTCCACTTGCTGAGCAGAAATCTGAGCAAGATGTGGGTGTGTTACTGTATGTGCTTGAAAATCAATTAAGCCCTTCATAATATTTATCTGGTCAATATTTAGATGATTTGGTGTACCCACCCTTCCAGAAATCAAAAAAATTGTTGCCTTAAAATTATATTTTTTTAATATCGGGTATGCTTTTGTATAGTTATTTTCATAACCATCATCAAATGTAATCATGATTGGTTTTTTTATGTTTTTAATATTATCAAAATCAGCAATTGTAATTGGCGTATACCCTTCATTTTTCAAATCGGAAATCTGTCGTTCAAAATCACCTTTGGATACAAAAAGTGGATTGATACAAAGATTGCTTTCTTCTATACAATGATATTCCAAAATGGGGAGATTCTTGACAACTCCGGTATTTGTAAAAATGTTATTGTTAATTAAACTTTTATTGTAATTATTGAATGGTATATTAGCATTTTTTTGAATTAAATTTCCTTGCTTATCAACATAAGGACTTTTTATCATATTTAGGTAATTAGTATCCTTGATATAACTATCTATTAAATCGTTATTTGATTTATTATCCCTGCTAGTAATTACATAAACTGAAATTGCCAGTAAAATTGAAACCGTCAACAACCCAATTAATAATAAGTTACTTCTTTTCATGTTTTCTATCGCCTTCTTTATCATCATCTTAAACTTTTTTTAATCCTATTCTAGCAATAATACCCTAAATAAAATATGCCATCTTACTTTAGTTGGAGATTTTCTTATCATCCAAAAACTGATCTTTGTAACCCGCTCTAATTATTCGATTATCACCAGTTTCTGGATCTAATTGATAAATGTCAAAATTTGTTCTTATATCAAAGCCTTCATAATGCCTTGCGATGTTTAGGGATGCTGAGCCTTCTTTTCCACTTGTAATTCTATGAAAAACTCCTCTTGGCCAGGTAAGCATTGTACCACCCGTACAAACTAGCTCGCCTTCCAAATATATTTCATTAGGAGTCAGTCTCAAGCTGGTTATCTTACCTTGCTCTTTGGTGTATAGTTCAATTGTCCGCTCACCGTGTAATACCAATAAGTGGTCCTCTTGGTAATGATGTAAATACCATGGTTGTAATACATCCCCAACTGCCCCAGGTGAGATTGCATGATGCTCATGTAATACTCTGTCGATAGCAGATATTTGTGGAATATATTCTAGTGGAAGTTTATCAAATACCACTCCCTCTGTTGCACGTAACAAATCCAGCTTGATAATTTTATATAACCCTACAACCTCAGCTATAACTTTTGCCATTACCTACGCCTCCAATAAGCTTCTGATGCTTAATTTGTTTCTGCATTACTTTTTAATAAATCTCTTCTTTTTCTGAATTCAATAATCGGCAAATCACCTTGAATAAGGTTTTCTCCCATTTTAAGTTCTGTTTTTGTAGGGAGCTGGGTTAACACTACCCTTCTATCCTGATGGAGAATATGTTTATTGCCAATACCACTCAAGCTATTTACTATTTGTTTGAGCACAGGAGTTTTGATGAATTTTTGATAAAATCTCAGATAGATGCGAGTATTTTGCTCATCAACTGGTGCAAAGATTGCTACTATGCGAAGATCCTTACCGATAATATTTTGCCAAATATTCGGCATTTGCAACTGTAAACTGAACATGTTTTTGTAATCCTTAATTTCCTCTGGCTTTAAGGCTTTACTCTTTCCGTTATCAGTTTGATTATCTACATAAATAGTCATCAAATTATCCTGCCATTCTACTACTGGCCCATTTACTAGGGTTCTATCACCCCTGCCAATAGAATCGCCGTGTACAAAGGGCAAATGCACTACATCTAATTGATTCTCCACTGCTCTTGTATAATGTACTGGCCAATTTTCCGAGAACCCACCATAGGAAAATCCGCTGCGCAATTCTTCAAAAAAGGGAATCTCTGGTAAATTTTCAGCATAATCTCCATACCATAACCAAATATATCCATATTTTTCTTCCACTCTATAGGCATTAACTTTATATCGCTCTGGTACAGGTGTGTTTTTTCCGTTGGCAGGAATAAGTGTAACCTGACCCTGCTTGTTATAGGCAAATCCGTGAAAGGGGCAGTTCACTTCATCATGGGCTAGTTTTCCTTTACTTAAAGAAGCACCTCGGTGGCAACATTTGTCAAAAATACAATTAACTTTTCCACTGTCACTGCGCCATAAAACCAGCTTTTGTCCAAGTCTAGTTACTCCAAATAGTTTGCCTTTTTTTATTTCTTTTGCTTCTAATATTCCATACCACTGATTCTTAATCATCTCTGCCCTCCATTTTTCTAGGTTAAAACTTTCACTTTTTTTCTGCTACCCTGATAGAGGAAGCTTAACTGTAAATCTACTTCCTATCCCTATTTGACTTGCTACCTCTATTTTACCATTATGGGCATTTACTATCCATTTGCAGAGTGCTAGTCCAAGACCAAAGCTGATATTGTCCCCACCAGTTCTAGCATCATCGACTTGATAGAACCTATTAAACAATTTATCAAGGTGTTCTTTTTCGATACCGACTCCGGTATCTGTAATACTAATAATTGCAGCATTGTTTTTTTGTTCAATAGCTACTTCTATTTTTCCATTTTCATTGGTATATTTAACTGCATTATTAATCAAATTGATAAATAGACGCATAATCAAGGTTTGATCACAAGAAACGATGATATTCTTATTAATATCAGTAGTGAGGCTAATGGATTTTTCACTTGCCGTTCCCATAAGTTCCTCTACAACTACTTCCAGTAATTCGCTGATATCTACTTTTTCCATTTGCAGAACTTGAGTTTGATGTTGTGCCCTTGCTAGCTCTAAAAGTTGGGCTACTAGAATGCTCATTTTATTTGTTTGTGACAAAATAATCTGTAATGCTTTTGTTGTTTCTTCTGGATTTTGTTCCTGCGTTAAGGCATACTCACATTGTGAAGCAAGCACAGCTATGGGTGTGCGCAGTTCATGTGAAACATCGGATGTGAATTGGCGTTCACTCTCAAATGCTTTTTCAAGCCTGTCAAACATTTGATCAAAAGTTTCTGCTAGCTTTGAAACTTCATCGCCAGTATTTTGCAAATTTATGCGCTCTGATAAATCGTCTCCGCTACTGATGCTTGCAGCTGTTTTGTACATTTTCTTAATTGGACTAAACGCTTTTTTGGTGATGAAATAGCCGCCAATAGCTGCAATAATGGCAATAAAAGGAAAGGAAATAAGTGCAAACAGCATTATTTGACTGATTGAATCTTCCACGGTATTCAGAGAATATATTCCACGGACTGAGAGATCCCCCTCGGAAATTAAATCATACACCAGCCAATTTTCACTTTTTGCTGCCACTGTACTTGTTTTAGGAAAAGACATCGCATCATAGGTTGGAAAGCCTACAGGATTTTTGCCTAAAACAGGGTTGTTTCCTTGATATATTACGATGTAGATGCCTTTGTCATACAGTGAAACTTCTTTATCTGAACTTAGCTTTCCATCATCATATTCAATTTCCCCTGCAATATCATTAGTAACGTCTTCTAAATTCGTCTTTGCCCTGGTAGTAACGGTTTGCTCTGCAGAGACAAAGATAAAGGAAAACACAGCTAGCATTAGTAAGACAATCAACCCTGTATACCAAAGTGTAACTTTTAATTTAATTGAGAGCTTTTTCATGCTTGCTCCTTTAAGACATAACCATATCCACGCACCGTCTGTATCAGCTTGATAGCAAAGCCATCATCTACTTTTTTGCGCAAATAACGAATATATACATCAACAACATTAGATGCCCCTTCATAATCATAACTCCAAATATGTTCTTCAAGATTTTTTCTTGAAAGTACTGTTCCTTTATTTTGCATGAGGTATTCTAAAATTGCGAATTCTTTACTGGACAAATTAATTGCAATGCCTCCCCGCATTACTGTGCGGGAAACACTATCAATGGATAAATCAGCTATTTCCAAGGCGCTACTAACATTATTATATTTCCGTCTAGTAAGTACCCTCAGTCTAGCTAAAAGCTCATCAAAAGAAAATGGCTTCACTAAATAATCATCTGCTCCAGAATCAAGACCTCTTACCCTGTCAGCGGTACTATCTTTAGCTGTTAAGAGTAAAACAGGCGTTTTATTTTCTACTGCTCTCATCTCTTTTAAGATTGTCAATCCATCTATTTTAGGAAGCATGATATCTAAAATCACTACATCATAAGCTGTTGCTTCTATATAACTCTTTCCATCCTCACCATTATTACATGCATCTACACTATAGCCTTCTGATCTTAACCGTTTTTCTAAAATTGCCAGCAAATTAGGCTCATCTTCAACAATTAGGATTCGCATCTGTACCCCTCCCTATCTTCTTTTCAGTATATCATAAACTTTAATAAAGATGATATCCTTAAGCTTTTTTTTCTTTAATGTCCCCTTAATGTTCTTGTATTATACTCTAAGAGTATCAAAAATAAATGTAAGCGAAAAAGGAGAAAAACATTATGAGAAAATTAATTAGTCTAGTCGTGGCAGTAGCGATGCTTGTTGTAAGCCTAAGCTTCATTGCCTTGGCAGAAGGTGGAAAACTAAAGCATACGGAAAAAGTAGTTCCTGTTGCTTCAGCCTCTACCAGCACAGTTATCCCAGTAAAAACAGTGGCTATAGCTAGTGCAACTACCCCGGCAGCTGTCATTACTACAGCAGGTCAGATTCAAATAGACAAGTTATTATTAGAGTTGAAGGATTTGAAAGCACAAGACAAGTTAATAGATAACCAAGAAGATGCCTTAGAGCTTTCCTATAAAAATGGAAACATTACTTTGGTTATGTATCAAACACAAAAAGCTGCTTTAGATAAAGCAAATGATACCTTAGATGTTAGAGAACACACTATTAAAAACGAGCTTCGTACGCTTGGTTATTATCAAGATAAGCATGTAGCAAAAATTACTCCAGCAGCTATTGTTACCACAGCTGGTCAGATTCAAATAGATAAGTTGTTGCTAGAACTTACTCAGTTAAAGGCTCAAGACAATCAACTGGAAATTAGAGAAGATGCCTTAAAACTGGCACATAAAAATGGCAGTATTGATTTAGCTATTTATCAAGCACAAAAAGCTGCTTTAGAGCTTGAAGATAATGCTTTAGATACGAGAGAACATGCTATTAAGAAAGAACTTACTGCCCTTGGTTATCATCTAAATAAAAATGATAACGATAAAGAGAACCGTGAAGATGCAAAAGATCAAGGAAAAGACGATAAGCACCATAATAATTCTAAAGATAACAGCATAAGCAAGAATGATAACCATGATAATAACAATGATTCTCAAGATAGAAATCTTAATGACGACGATAATGAAAGTGATCACGACTAATCTTAATAATTAATTCAAAAGGAAGAGGCAAATCTGTTTTGTACAGATTTGCCTCTTCGCTTTTTAGTTTTTTAAGAAGTTACTCTTCGGAAATTTCTGGACATTTGAGCATATTTTCAGTCATCTGCAATAGCTGCATTCCACTTATTGCAGTTAATTCTATTTCATTTTTACTGAACAAGAGCGAAGCACAATCCTTAATTCCAGCGCAGATACATAGTGCACTAGCGCTACTCACTGCACCTTTTTCCTGAATATTAAGTGCTTCTAACATCAAGATTGTTTCAGGAATAAGCATACTCTTTGCAAATATAGCATATTCAGCTAATAGTTCATAGCCATCATTAAAGGCAATACAATTTTTCGCTACTAGCTTGTCAAGTACGCTTTTTGCATTTTTAGCTTCAGGTACAAGATAATTATAATTCTTCTTCAACATCACTACAAAGCTGTTAGAAACTGGTGTATCTAGCTGTTTAATAATTTCACTAAATGCTACTGCAGCTTTTTCAGGTCCAGTTCCTACATAGGAAAGCAAGGCATTCTTACGATAAATATCTATGATCGCTAAGAGTACTAGCATCTCCTCTACTGATAGTAAAATTTCCAGCTCTGTGTTTTTAATTCTGGACATACCAGTGAATTCTGCAAGTTCCGACATAGTTGTGGCAAAATTAGGGTTCATACTGAAGAGCATTTCCCCTCCAGCATTTTCTACTAAGACGAGGTTGTTATCGACTTTGTAGGTGTATTTTTCCACTACACAATTACTATCTTTTAGCATCACTCTAGCACATTTTTTTGTCATTGCTACGATATCTAGAATTTCTTTCGCGGCTTCTGTCAGTACTCCATTTTCCATTACCCCTTTATCCGCTAAGCTGGTGCTTTCTGTTCCATCAAGCGGTGCTTGAACATTTGCAAAGAGACTTAATGGGGTCTTCCCCTCATATAAAGCCGATAAAAATGTTATTTCATTAATCGTAAGCTTCATAAAGATTTGCTCCCTTCTATTTATAGCGATTTTTTAATAGGTTCTGTAATTACTGGTTTAATCCCGAATTCATCTAAAAGTCCGCTAGTTGCTTTGGTGACTGATTGTCCTACCTGAGCTATAACCTTTTTGTTAGTAAAGGCATTGGCTGAGGCCTCTGTAAGAGTTTTTCCAACCCATTTATCACCTGATTTTACTGCAACTCTTACATAGCCGTTGCCTGCAGCCATTTTAGTCATGTCATTACCGAATCCATCGCCACCGATTTTATCTGCAATTGTACCTGTAACTACTTTGGAAACGCCATCTACTAAGCCCTCTTTAGCGCCCTTAACACCATCGGTAATAGCACCTCCAACAACTTCTCCGCCTACTGTGACAAGAGCCTTGCCATAAGGATTTTTTAGATAATCTGTTGCAGCATCTGCTCCGCCTTTCACTGCACCAGACGCAAAGGACTCTGCACTTACACCCTTATCTGCCATGGTTCCAGCTACTCCTTTAGTAACCTTATAAACGCCTCTAATGCCTTTGCCTAAAGGTCCTGTGACATTAGCCAAACCATCTACACCGGTATCAGCTAAAACGCCGACAACTTTTGCAGTGTCCTCTGCATAGCCATATTTGTCTGCTGTGCTGTTCCAATCCTTACTGCTCTGTGCTTCTTTACCCTTAATGTCTTCAATTATTTTATCTAAATCCGCTTTATTATCTGTACCATATTTTTTGGCTAGTCTATCCATATAAGCAGCTTTTTCTTCTGCTTCTTTTCTTGCTTGTGCTGCTGCTCTCAGTTCACGGTCAAAAGCGGTATTGCCTTTTTCTATCTTTTCTCTTTCAGCCTCAATAGCAGCTTTATCCTTTGCAAAATTAGGAGCCACATCTCTTTTATAGCGTTCCAAATCAAGCACGCCGCCTGTTTCTGGATTTACCCATTCACCGGTTGCTGGATCCTTCTCATAAGTAGTTGTGCGACCCGTATAGTCTGTTTGAATAGTCATAGTTTCTGGTTCAGCTGGCTGGGTGTTTTCAGGTTCTTGTTTTTCCGGCTCACCTTGTGGTTTTTCTTCAGTCTTGCCAGTTTCACCAGTTTCTTTGGTTTCACCTTCTGTTCCAGTTTTTTCCGGTTCAGTTTGAGTACCTTCTTCTGTTTTCCCTTCGGTAGTTTCGGTTCCTTCGGTAGTTTCGGTTCCTTCGGTATCTTCTTCAGTACCTTCCTCAGTGTCTTCTTCAGAAGTTCCTTCTTCATCACCTTCAGTACCTTCTTCTGCGGAACCTGTTTGGTCTTCGCTTTCTGGAGCTACATAATCATCACCACCTGGCTTTTCATTATCGCCTACTGATTCTGCATCTCCTTCGTCAGGCTCATCTGTATTAGCCATTGCATCCCCAAGCATAATCCAACCTAGTTCTTCTCTAGTTTTCCCTGGATATTTTTCTGCATACCATTCTGGTGAGTATTTCTTTGGTTTTGGTGGTTTTGGTTTGAAAAGTTCTTGTAACACATGCACTACAACACCAACAAGTGGTGGAAATAAAAGTCCAGTAGCTGCCTCTGCAGGATTACCAGGACCCGGAATATTTCCAACTCCGCCCATCTTACCAAGGGCTGCAACTACAAAGGCAGGTAAGTCTTTGCTCTTTTGCATACCGGTAGCTTTAATAGAATAAGTATTGAAGTCTCCACCTTTTTCTGCTGTGGATGCCCTAGAATAGGTTCCTATTCCAGTAATATCTATACTAATTTTGCCTTTTTGCGACTTTGTTAGCGTAAGTGTTGCCTGTGCTCCAATTATTGCTTTATATGGAAGATTGGACATGTCTGCATTTAGATTAAAGGTAGCTACTACGCTATTTTCTTTTTCCTCAATTATTTCACAAGCTTGAGAAAACTGCATTCCGTCATATTCTCCAATAAATTCTATGCTACTATCTTTATCGAGAATCACTAGTTCGAAATCCTTGAGGGAGAAGCCCGGCTTACCACCTTCTACTGGTCCCATTAAAGTACTAGTTTTAGTTGTAGCTAAGTCAATTAGATATGTGCCAGTAAAATCTGTCCTGGTAACCGGTGGTGGTTCTATGGTTACCATAAACTGTGGGTTACCGAATTTATCATAGGTTATCATTTCTGGATCCGAAGCAACTATTTTATATTTTCCAGCTGGCAGCACAAGATTAGGTACTATAGCCCACACACCATTGGCTATTTTCCCTAAAGTCCCTCCCACAGCTTGATAAGCAGCTACTTCTACGCCCTTTGCATCAACAATTGAAAGAATACCTGGAGTTGCCCCTAAACCATCATTAAAAGTATTCACTACAACTTCTGCTACCATACTCTCTTTTTCAATAGTAAAGGTTGCTGGTTTTTTAGTTGGCGGTTTTTCAATTGGTGCCACCTGATATTTATCTAAATCTGTCGCTATGAATTCTTCATTACCTAGTTTTTTTATAGCTTCCGCTGCACTAATTCCTGGATTTGTTTCTACTACCCATTCAAACATTTTACTTTTGTATTTTTCGGTAGCAGCTTTGTTGATTCCTTTAATTAGGAATGCTCCCACTGCACCTGCTGACTTGTCACGTACCTGCCATTCTGGCGATGTAGTAGTGAGTGTATATTTACCTGCAGGTAAAATAATTTCATTAGGCGATGTGAAGACATAATTTACAGCTTCCATACCGCTAGCATTTGGCTCGCTATCACTTGCAATAGACATTTTTTCGATTGTATTAGCAAGTGTCTCCTCTGTTGTAAATGGACCATATACATTGCCATTACTAGCTTTTATAGTTATTACTGCTGGTGCATTTAGCTTTTTTGCATAAGGCAGATAGATGCCCTTAAGGATGATTGCTTCGTCAACTGAGAATTGCATTTCAGCAAAGGTTTCGCTGAGTAGAGAATTATCTATTTCATAAGATCCATCAAAAGCAATTACCATTTCAGAGCTAACATCAAAGTTTATTCTTTCTGTATACCAGCTACCATTTTTGGCAATAATCCGTTCGTATGGCTTTTCCGGTTTATCTGGTTTTGGCTTTTCTACCATATCGATTGCCATTACTGGGACAGCATTCAAAAACAGCATAATTAACAAGAGTAAGCTTGCAGCTATTTTCTTCATAAGATGCTACCTCCCTTGAAAACTGAGCTAAGTAAACTAATGCCACCCTCGATAAATCCAGGCACTTTGACTAATATTTGTGTTGATAAATTCCAAAGCAAAGAAAACAGAAAACAGACCCCTGAGGAAATTATCGTGTTTTTCAGCTCTTGCCTACCGGTCAATTTACCTAATTCTAAGGCTGAGGCTGTACCAACTGCCATAATTCCTGCAGCTATAAATCCTCCAGACATGGACCACTTAAAATAGTACGTGGCAATTAAAACCATTACTGCGAAGGGAATTAAGAAGAGCATACCAATCTCTACTGCATAGTAAATGGTTTCTTTTCCTTTTTCTTTCCGCAAGGTTTTATTAATTAAGCTTAATAAACCTCTTAAAAATTTCTTAAATAGAAATCCAAAAAACAAACCTATAACTATGCCAAACCCGATATTATAGAGATTAAGCCGATCGAGTGGCTTGGAAAAAGCAGCAATACCAAAGGCAATAAAGCATAATCTTCTCAGTAAACTTCTCCAAGCTTTACCTTTAAGCATATATTCTTCCACTTTTTTCCACCCCCTAAAGCTGTCCGAACAGCGACCAAGAAAGTAGGACTATCCCACTAACTACGGTTGCTATCGGAATGCTGAGCATATTTTTGCCGTCTGTTGTTGCTCTAATTGCAATAATCATTGGTCCAATTGCCCATAAAACCCCTGTTACGCCAAATGCCACAGATGTTTTCCACGCAAAAACAAGTGAAAATAAGATTCCAAGTAAGCCGTAAATCATTGCTCCGCTATAGCTTAAGCATAATGATGATACTACCCATTTCAAATCTTTCGCTGATTTAGCTAGCTTTAGTACTAGCCAAATTATTACCCCTAAGAGTGGAATAACTATCAGACCATAGGCTATTCCTGCTCCTGCTGATAGTAGCACAAAGGTTAAACCTTTTTGACCTGTTTTATATAAATCTAAAGCTGTTTGTAAAAAAAACAAACAAAATGCCATTGCTGAAACTACCAGCGATAGAACCCAAGGTACCTTAGCCATGGCTGATTTGAGTACTGACGCTGGACTTACCATCATGCCGAAAACTACTCTCAGTACCGATGGTTTTGAATTTTTCATGCATTTCACCCCACTGTGTTTTTATTTGTTAAAACTTAACAGTTTTTACCCTCCTCATACAGAAGTAAGCAAATAACATTATAATAAGTAAACTATCTATGCAGAGATTTTACATCAAGAGGCTAATATTTACAATTATTTTTTTCTGATATTGATACTCACCAAGCATTAAAAACCTTAATGTTTTCATGAAACATACTTCTAACTTGGCTCTTTATCCTCCTCTTCTAACAAAAAATCTATAATAATACTATTTACAATCGAATACTCTTGTTTTAGCAAAAAATGACCTGTTTTTTTTATAATTTCCAACCTCGCATTTTTAATTGATTTGGCAATAAGTTCTGTGTGTTTTTGATAAATGAGATCATGTTCTCCTGCTATCACTAACGTTTTAATATTAATTTCTGCAAGTTCTTGCATAGAAAAATTAGGCTCCAAAACCATAATTTCATACTGTTGCGCTCTTTTATTAATCCATTTACTTAGCGAAGAAAGCCTCGAAGTTAACCTATAAATTATTGTCATTGGTATCCTTATGTATAGTTTGAGACCTTTAGGATTGATATTCGTGCTTACTAGTACAAGTGCTTTAAGTTTTTCAGGATGCTTAATTGCCAGCTGTAGCGCAATATTACCTCCATCACTAAAGCCTAAAATTGTGGCTACTTTGATTTCCAGAAAATCCAATACTGCAACAACATCTTCTGCCATAAGCGCAATAGACCATTTTTTACTATCATTTGTTGATTTTCCATGCCCTCTTGTGTCTATTGTGATTACTTGATAAATATTTTCTAAGCAAGCTATCTGCATTTCAAAGAATTGCCAATTTTGATTATTTCCATGTAGTAGTACTATTGGTTTTCCTTTTCCTCGCACTGTGTAAAACATCTGCACTTCCCCGGATAAAACAAATCCTGTTTCTATCCTAGTCCCCATCCTGATCACCTTGATTCTTTTTTTTAAGAATAGGCAATACATAATCGAGTATTCCCTTGGGATTTTGTACCTTGACAATAGCATAAGCAAGTTGTGGCGTGAACATTTTTGGATAATACGCTAAATACCTGGCTTGCCAATCAGTTGGTGCATATTTTTCCTTAGCATGGTGTAGTTGCTTAAAGCCATAGACATCATTCAAATGTTCATAGATATATTCAAAAAGCTTTGTCGTTAATTTAGCTTTGGCATTTTCTTCTGAAACGTTAGCAAGTGGAACAAGTCCTAGACTCCCCCAGATTGCTCCTTCTTCCTTAAACACCATAAATCCATCATAAATTAGTTTTTCAATAACTCCTTGTGGTGCATCATTTTTCCGCCTTGTTACATCGGTCAGATAAGCTGTTTTCTCAGCGTAAGGAACAAATACTACAAAACCTAACACTTCTCCATTTGCTGCTTTTGCTATAAAAAAACGTCTTTCATATGGATCTGCTAGTCCTATCCCTCCAAGCATAAAAGCAAGCTCTCCACTTCTTTTACTCGCTAACCACTCATGAGAGACTTTTTCTATTTCGCGTTCTAGACTTAAATCTTTGTTTTCTTTTGGTTTGTATTCTAAGACAGTAATTCCAGCTTTATTTGCGTGGTTAATTGCCGCTCTTACTTTTGCAACTTTTCCCCCGATTAAATTGTAATCAGCTAATAAGAAACATGCATCTTCACCATATTTTGTATAATCAAACCCCATCGCTTGATATAATTCAAGGAATTTATTGGTTATATTTATCAGCATAATTGCATAATTGTTTTCTTTACAAAACCCCATGAATTCCGCAAGAAAAATTGGAGCATCTTCCGCTGTACAAATAATGTCACCACAAACTACAGCTACATCAGCTACCACAGCAAAAGCAATCACACCTGTAGCTTTATCGCTAAAAAAATACTTTTTATCATTTTCAAGTGCAAGATAAGCCATTGGATTTTGACCATGCTTGCTTACAAGCTTGAAAACACGGTCTTTATCATATTTGGTAATAATTGGGTTGTAAATAATGGGTCTTAGTACATAAAACAGAGCGAATATAATAAATAACCAGTTAAAAATTATGGTCATATCTGTATAGATAACCCCTATTCTACTTGTTGCAACTGCTGTGGTATCTATAAAAAATAAAATTTTTACAGAATGAACAAAAGAACCAGCAAAATCCTTTATTCCACTGTAATGTTCTTTAATACTTAAAAAACCTACAGCAGAATTGGTTAGTACTAAGAGTATGGAACCTGATGCCAATAGTAATGCTTTTTTTACTGAGACAGCATCTGACTTGCGTCGAAAATTACTCTGACAAAATATTAAAGTCGCAATAATTAATATTTCACCAAAAACCATAGGATTTATAAAATTATTCAATCTTATAAAATGCAGTGATACCGAAACAGAAATGGAGATAATTGCAATTAGCCATGCTAGCCTCATTCTTTTATAGAGTCCATGAGCTACAAATAATAAAATAAACCCTATAATTCTACGGAGTAAACCATAAACCTCGATATTTGAATGGTTAAGGCTTGTATAATACCTACCAATATTTTGGAAAAATATTGGTGCATATGGCATAGACAAAATAATGTTAGCTATACCAGAAAAAACAATTAATACGATGGCAATATTCTCAAGATATTTTCTTATATTATCATTCTTACCGTTGTTCATTTTGTATATTTCCCAATAATAATGCTTGGCTTGTTAGAATCTCATCTAGTTTATTATGTAAATCTTGAATAATAATTTCAGTTTTCAAGTTCACTTTATAATCGTTTTCTGCTCTTTTGCGATCTTTTTCTTCTTGGCGATTTTGACTCATCATGATTAATGGTGCCTGAATTGCTGCTACACATGATAAGACTAAATTAAGTAAAATAAAGGGGTATACATCAAAAGCCTTGGTTGCCAACATAATATTCGTACTCACCCAAATACAAATAATAATCACAAAACCAATCACAAAAGTCCAGCTTCCGACAAATTTTGCCAATTTATCTGCCGACCTTTGGCCAAATGTATTTTTTTCGCTTATGGTGGATATCTCAGATACTTTCTTTTCTAAAATAAGATGAATTATTTCCTCGTCAATTAATTCACTTTCCACATCATCCATAATAATTTTTATGATTTCGCTTTTGGATAAGTTTTCCATTTTCCCCCTGCTTTCTAATATCTTAAAATTTTTATTTGCACGCTATAATAAAACTAATTATAGCTTTTTTTCTGCTTAAAATCATTACATATTTATTTTAAGCTCGAAAAATCACAAGCTAGATTTTACATGCTAAAATGCGAAAAGCAGGCAACTATCATTATGGATAGTTGCCTGCTTCTAGACTGACATTGAAGTACCTTTTACATCATTTTTTTAGATGTTTTCTGCTACGTCGCCTACTGTTACTGAAAGTTCTTCATTAAAGCTTACTGTTTCGCCAACCTCTAGTGCTACTTGCTCTTTTGTAGCTTTAATACTCAAGCTAATGCGTTTCTTTTCTAAATCCACACCAAGTACGCGTACATCAACTATCTCACCTACAGTTAACACTTCTTCAACTTTGGCAATTTTCTTCTCTGATACTTGGGAAATATGCACTAATCCTTCTACGCCTTCTTCTAATTCTATGAAGGCTCCAAATGGAGCTATACGCACAACTTTACCTTTTACCACAACATCTACGGGGTAAAGCTTTTCTGCTGCTTGCCATGGATTTTCCAATAATTCTTTGGCGCTTAAGGAAATTTTCTTTTTCTCTTTATCCATGGAAATAACTTTAACCTTAATTTGTTGTCCTACTGTCAGAATATCCGCAGGATTTTTATAATGTTTCCAAGAAATTTCCGAAATATGTAACAAGCCATCTACGCCGCCTAAATCAATAAATGCCCCAAAGTTTGTTATGCGACTAACAACCCCTATAACTATATCGCCTTCATTAATTGTAGACCATACTTCTTCTTGTTTCGCACTGTTTTCTTCTTCAATAATCGCTTTTTGTGAAATAATAATTCTGTTTTTCTCTTTATTTAGCTCAATAATTCTTACTCTAATTGTTGCTCCAGTATAAACATTCAAGTCTTCAATAAAGAAGCGTTCTACCTGTGAAGCTGGCATAAATGCTCTCGCATTACCAATATTTACGCTGAGTCCACCTTTTACAGCACCCGCTACTACTCCTTTTAATTCTTCTTTAGCTTCAAAGGAAGCTTGCAATTTATCCCAAGCGCCCAACATATCTGCGCGTTTTTTAGAAAGCAACGGATAGCCATCTTCATTTTCGATGTTTAAAATCATCACATCAAAGCTATCGCCTATTTTTACAGTATCTTTCATTTCTTCTGCACTACCAAATCCAAGTTCATCCAGTGGAAGTACACCTTCTGCCTTGATACCGATATCAACAATTACTGCAGTCTTTTTCACCTGTACTACTGTTCCTCTTACTACATCACCCTTACGATAATTGTTCAAATTACTACCAAAGTCATAATTCAACATTTCGTTTTCCATACTCTCTTCTCCAACTACTTGATCCAATTCCTGCATAGTCCTAATGACCTCCTCGATAATCCAGTCCGGTGTTGATGCGCCAGTTGCTATGCCTATAGTATCTTTCGGCTCAAACCAGGCTGGGTTGATTCCAGTTTTTTCTTCAATATGAAACACAGGCTTACCGGCTTTTTGGCACAGTTCTACTAGTTTAAGAGTATTAGAGCTTGATTTACCGCCAATTATCAGCATTTTATCGACTTTTGCGGCTAACTCTTCTACTTCCTTTTGTCTAATAGATGTAGCATTGCATATTGTATTGAATATTTCTAGATTTTTTTGTTTCTCAATTAATATATCACAAATCCTAATAAAAATACTACCCTTTTGTGTAGTCTGCGCAAGTATTGCGCATTTATTTTCTAATTCTAAGCTATTTGCTTCATTCTCGCTACTGATAACTACAGTCTTCTCATTACCCCATGCTTTTAATGCCACTACCTCAGGATGATTTTTATCTCCGAAAATTATTACTTGATAGCCATTTTCCGCTAGTTCCCATACTTTTTTTTGGGCCTTTTTTACAAAAGGACAGGTAGCATCCACAACATGGCATGCCGCCACTTGTAGCTTGTTAATTGTTGCTGGCCCGATACCATGGGAACGTGTAATAATTGTGCTCTTGGCTGCTGTTGGCAAATCATTCTCTTGCAAGATTTCAATACCATTGCTAGCTAACCTGGCAATTTCTTGTTCGTTATGAATTAATGGTCCCAAGGTATATATTTTTTCCGTGGTTTTTGCTTTATTGCTTTCTGCTAGTTCTATTGCTCTTTTAACACCAAAACAGAAACCAATATTTTTTGGGAATAACAGCTTCATAATTACCCCTCTAATCTGTTATTTTACTAAGAATGACCGCAACCACTTCTGCTATGCTCAGATTGCTTGTATCTATTTCCAAAGCATCTACCGCTTTACGGAGTGGAGATAACAGTCTGTTGCTATCCGCAGCATCACGACGTAAAATGTCCGCTAATACCTGTTGATAATCGGTTACAATTCCTTTTGCTTGTAGCTCCAAGAGCCTGCGCTCTGCCCTAATTTCTGGTTTGGCACTTAGGTAAAATTTATAAGTTGCAGAAGGTAGCACCGTAGTTCCAATATCTCTTCCATCCATAATTACATTTTTTTTGGCATATTTTTGTTGCTCTTGCACTAAGTATTTCCTTACTTGAGGCAAAGCTGATACTTCAGAAACTAAAGCTGTTACTTCTAAGCTACGAATTGCTATGGTTACATCTATACCATCACAAAGCACTTTTTGTCCTGTTAATGTTTGTTGCAATTCCAAGTAAGTATGTTCCAAGAGCTCTTTTAATGCTTCCTGATTCTGTATTTCCAGCTTTTGGGCTTGTACCTTCCAAGTTATAGCTCTATACATTGCACCTGTATCTACATAAGTTAGCTTGAGCTTTTGGGCAACCAACTTGGCTATGGTACTTTTACCAGAACCTGCAGGTCCATCAATAGCAATTTGCATTTGCTTTTCCATTATCAGTTCATTTCCTCCTTGCTAATTGCGGACATTCCCGCTAAATAACCTGTAGAAAAAGCTATTTGCAGATTATATCCCCCTGTATAAGCATCCAAATCCAGAATTTCCCCTGCTATATAGAGATTTTCTAAGAGCTTTGATTCTAAGGTTGAGGCATTTATTTCTTTTATGCTAACTCCACCTTTGGTGATAATTGCTTCATCCATTGGTCTAGCTTTAGTAACATGCAATGAGAGATGCTGCAATATATGCACAATACTCTCTCGCTGTACCTTGGTTATTTGGTTGCATTTTTTTTCTTCCTCTATACCCGTTAAGCAGATGATAGGCATAATTAGTTTTTTTGGTAAAAGCTCTTGCAAAGAATTTTTGAGTTGCTTGTTAGCGAATTTTTGTAAGTCCCTTAGCACTCTAGCATCTAACTGCTCCTGGCTTAATGCTGGTTTGAGATTTATTTCCAAACGCAAATCCTTACCAATATGGGGAGTGAGATAATTGCTTAAGGTTAGAATAATTGGTCCTGAAACGCCAAAGTGTGTAAAGAGCATTTCACCAAATTCCTGTCCAAGCTCTTTCTCAGCTAAATATGCTGTTACCTGAACATTTTTCAGGGCTAAGCCCATTAATTCAGGCACCCAGCCTTCAGCTATTTCTAAAGGTACTAGAGCTGGCAAAAGTTGTGTAATTGTATGATTCTCAGCTTTTAGGATTTTATGTCCATCACCACTAGAGCCAGTTTTCGGATAAGTGAGCCCACCCGTACATAATATTACAGCGTTTGCGTAAAATTCTTTGTTTCCACTTTTCACGCCTAAGATTTTTTTCCCTTCTTTGATTAAGGAGCTAACCCTAGTATCTGCGACTATCTTTACGCCTGTTTTTTGCAATTGCTGTTCTAAAAAATCCACTACATGATTAGCATTATCGCTTTCTGGAAAAACTCTCCCACCCCGTTCAACTTTTAATGGGAGCCCATTATCATTGAAAAAGGCAAATACTTGTTCGTTAGTGAAACTATAAATTGCACTATAAAAGAATTTGTGGTTGCTGGAAATATTTTCCATAATTGTTTCAATTTCCGCAATATTAGTGATGTTACAGCGGCCCTTACCAGTAATTCGCAGCTTAGCACCTAAGCGATGATTGCGTTCTATGAGGATAACCTCTGCTCCATTGCTAGCGGCAGCAATAGCCGCAAACATACCTGCTGGTCCACCGCCTACCACAATAATCTTTTTCTTCACTTTGCGCCTCCTGATAGAAAAAAGGGAACGGCCTAGGACCGTTCCCTACACTGTACTATGATTATTTCTTTAACCAAGACATCATTTTTCTAAGTTCTTTACCTACTTTTTCAATCAAGTGTTCACTTTCAATTCTTCTTCTAGCTAAGAAATTAGGACGGTTTGCTTGATTTTCTAAAATCCAATTTTTAGCAAATGTTCCGTCTTGAATTTCTGTTAATACTTTTTTCATTTCTTTTTTGGTATCGTCTGTAATGATGCGCTTGCCTGTACAGTAATCCCCATATTCAGCTGTATCGCTAATGGAGTAGCGCATATATTCTAGTCCACCTTGGTTTACAAGGTCTACGATTAATTTCATTTCATGCATACATTCAAAATATGCGCTCTCTGGCTGATATCCTGCTTCTACTAGTGTTTCAAAACCAGCTTTCATCAGTTCAGCTACGCCACCACAAAGTACTGCCTGCTCACCAAAGAGATCTGTTTCTGTTTCTTCCTTAAAGGTTGTTTCCAATACTCCTGCGCGTGCTCCACCAATAGCTAAAGCATAAGCAAGAGCTAAATCTTTAGCCTTACCTGTTGCATCTTGATGAACTGCTATTAAACAAGGTACGCCTTTTCCTTCTTGATACTGAGTTCTCACTGTATGCCCTGGTCCTTTTGGTGCTACCATAAAAACATCAATATCCGCTGGTGGCAGGATTTGGTTGTAATGAATGTTAAAGCCATGGGCAAATACTAAAGCTTTGCCGGCTTTCAAATTTGCTTCAATGCTATCTTTATAGAGCTTTGCTTGTTTTTCATCATTAATTAGAATCATGATAATATCTGCAGCTGCCGCTGCTTCTGCTGCTGGCATTACTTTTAAGCCTGCCTCTTCAGCCTTTACCCAAGATTTACTACCTGCATATAGCCCAATTATTACATTCACGCCGGACTCTTTCATATTTAACGCATGTGCATGTCCTTGGCTACCATAGCCAATTACAGCAACTGTTTTACCTGCTAAAAGCTCTAAATTACAATCCTCTTGATAGAATAGTTTTGCCATTTTATTGCCTCCAATATATTTTTAAACTTCTAAAATGTATTATAACAAAAAATTAATTATTTGACTAGAGCAATAATCACTTTAGTCTGCTACTTAAGTAAAATTTTAATACAAGAAAATTAGGTTGCTGCCACAGCTTAATTTTTTGTAGCCTATTTGCAGCAAGCATTAGTTCTTGATCATGTTCACTGGTCAGTAAATAAATTGCTTTAATTACTGCATAATCTTTATCGGTATGTCGCAGTAATGCTGCTGACATTGCTAAGCTCTGCTCATTGGTAAGTTTGAGCTTTTTCTTGTACTTACGCATAATCTGTGTAATCAAATAAGCTGTTAGAATAACAATTTCCTCTTCATTATTATTGACCATTGCTACTAAGCGTTCCCAAAGGGCTGGGAAACGACTCAAATGATTGTAAAAATATTGAATTTGATTTTTTTCCTTGAAATGTTTGGTCATATCTCTGGAATTTAGTAAGAGTTGTAGCGTTTTCTTTCTTGTGTCATAATCTGCACTGTTTAAGCCCTCCATGATTTCATCACAAACGGCTTCCAAGATTTCTTTGATATCAATATCCCATAATTTTGCCATAACTACTTAGACCTAAAATTAATAAACTGGAGTGGTAGATCATAATCTTTTTCTTTGAGCATCTGAATAATGGTTTGTAAATCATCAATGTTTTTACTAGTTACTCTTACTATATCATCGGCAATTTGTGCTTGCACTTTTATTTGAGCACCTTTGATATCATTAATGATTTTCTTCGCTCTTTCTTTATCAATACCACATTTAATCTTGATTTTTTGTTTCGCCTTATTACCGGAGGCGTATTCAATCTTCCCATACTCAAAAACTTTTAAGGAAAGGTTACGCTTCACTGCCTTGCTTTGAAGAATATCAATCATTGCGGCAAGCTTTTGTTCACTGTCTGCAGTCAAATTTATTTCTTGCTCTTTTTGCAAGAGATCAATTTCAGCTGCACTACCCTTAAAATCATACCTTTGGATAATTTCTTTTTTTACTTGGTTTACTGCATTGTCCATTTCCTGCATATCTACTTCAGATACAACATCAAAGCTAGGATCCTTTGCCATAAAAACACCCCTATCTAAATAGTTTTCTTATTGCTATTAGTTCTGCTTGTGATAAGCTTCGAAAGCCTCCTGCAGGCAGATTTTGCAGTACTAGAGGGCCTATCTGCACTCGCTCAAGCTCTACTATTTCGTGGCCAATTGCTTTAATCATGCGACGTATTTGACGCTTGCGACCTTCATGAATTATGATCTCAATTTTAGAGCGATTTGCTGTTTTTTCTAAAATTCTTACTTTCGCTGGTGCAGTCATCTGTTCTTCAATCATCAAACCAGTACGCAACTTTACTAATTTTTCCTCTGTCGGCACTCCTGTCACTAGTGCTACATAGACCTTTTCTATTTGAAAGCGTGGGTGCATCATATGATTGGTAAAATCTCCATCATTTGTTAAGAGTATTAGTCCTGAAGTTGCAAAATCTAAACGTCCAATTGGATAAACTCTCTCTTGCATTTTTGGAAGCAGTTCCATAATAGTTGGTCTTCCCTGGGGATCAGTAACCGTTGTTACATAGCCCTTAGGTTTATTAAGCATGATATAAACTTTTTGACCCTCTAATTGTAGTAGCTTCCCCTGCACGCGCACCTCATCTTTTTTTTCATCAACTTGTGTCCCTAATTCAATAATTTTTTTTCCATTAACCATAACGCTACCAGATAAGATTATTTCCTCAGCTTTGCGCCTCGAAGCAACTCCACAAGCAGCCATATATTTTTGCAGTCTCATAACTTCACCTAAAAAGCATATTTGATCCAGTTAATCTCTGGCTCATTGCTTCCTCTCACAATAATTGATAATACATCAAAACGCAACTTATTTTCACTTAAATGTTGCTGAGCTATATAAGCTTCTGCTAATCTTCGTAATTTTTTTTGCTTTGCTATTGTCACACTTTCAAATGGTTCACCAAAATATGTGGAAGCCCTAGTTTTCACTTCCACAAAGACTAGCTCATCTTGCTTGCGGCAAATAATATCTAGTTCTCCCAAGGCATTGCGAAAATTACAAGCTACAATTTTATATCCTTGTTTGCTTAAAAATTTAACTGCCAACGCTTCACCAAAACGACCTAATTCTTTGCTATCCATTTTGTTGCTCCTGGTTAAGAAATTTTTTCAAAAAGCTCAGACGATGAATCGGTAGACAACCATATGCTGAAAGTGCAGCATAATGGGCTTGTGTTCCATAACCTTTGTGTTTACTAAAGCTAAATCCTGGATAAAGCTGGTCAAAATTACGCATATAAGCGTCTCTAGTCGTTTTGGCTATAATTGAAGCTGCTGAAATACAGGCAATTAAGTCATCACCACCAATAATACATTCCCCAGCCCCAGTAAAAGGAAATTGATTACCATCAACTAAAACATATGGGTTAGCCACTTCAAGTCCTGCTAAAGCTCTTTGCATTGCTAAAAAAGTCGCCTGCAAAATATTATGCTCTTCTATTTCTGCTATGCTCGCTACTCCAACACAATACTTGGCAATTTGTTTAAGCTCTACAGCATAAAGCTCTCTGTTTTTTTCAGAGATTTTTTTTGAGTCACGCAGATATGTAAGCTCTATCTCAGTTGGTAAAATTACTGCTGCCGCATAGACATCTCCTGCGATGCAGCCTCTACCGACCTCATCGATACCAATTACTGTGTAGCCTTCTGCTTGTAATGCTCGTTCTTTTCTATAATTCTCGCGGATCATCTGATTCCTCTTTAACCCTTTCATAGCGCACTAGAGTTGCTTTTTCCGTGCTCCACATTTCTAAGCTTAATGGCCCGAATTTACCAGCACGAAATTCTTTTAACACGATTGGGGCAGCCTTATTCAAGTCTGGCACTCCACCCGTGGCTAACATACCTCTTTTTTTGGCAAAAGCTGCTAATAATTCTTGTCCGAGCACAAATCCTGCTAATTCTGGGTTAGTATTTTCTATCCTCCCAAATCCAGCTAATTGTTCCATTAAATTGCCAGCAATGTCGCCTATATCTAGGATATCATCCCTAATTGCTCCACAAATTGCTAAATTCATCCCTGTTTGTAAACTGGAAAATTTATTCCAGAGTACACCTGGGGTATCCAAAAGCTCGATGCCAGGCAAAATTCTAATCCATTGATTACCTTTAGTTACACCTGGACGATTTTCCGCCTTTGCAACATTTTTTTTGACTATAGAATTAATCAGTGATGATTTTCCTACATTAGGAATACCTACAATCATTACTCGAATAATTCTACCCTGCCCAATAAATATTTTTTTTGGCGGAAGGCTTGCACGAATTTCATCTGCCGTCCTTTTCAAGAGGCTAATCAACCTGCTTACATCCTTTTGGTTGTAAACATCAATTGCTAAAGCAGCATGTCCTTCCTGTTGTTTGAGGGAGCTACACCAAGCCTTACTCTCTTCATTGTTTGCTAAATCGCCTTTATTAAGCACTACAACGCGCCTTTTTTTCTCAAATAGTTGCGCGAAATCAGGATTGCAGGAACTGTAAGGGATACGTGCATCTCTTAGCTCAATGACAACATCAATTAGTTTTAAATTCTCAATTAGCTGTTTTTTTGCCTTAGCCATGTGCCCTGGATACCATTGTATGACTGCCATAATTTCCTCCCTGCTGTAGAAAAAAGGGCCGTGCTTCTGCACAGCCCTCCCATAATTACATACGATCTTTAATTCTAGCTGCTTTACCTGTTAAGTTTCTCAAGTAGTAAAGTTTTGCTCTGCGAACTTTGCCTCTACGAGCTACTTGAATTTTTTCGATACGTGGTGAATGTATTGGGAAAACTCTTTCTACCCCTACATTATAGGATACGCGTCTTACGGTAAAGGTTTCAGATAAGCCTTTGCCTTTTCTTGCAATAACTACACCTTCAAACAACTGTACACGCTCTTTTTCTCCCTCTACAACCTTCACAAATACTTTTACAGTATCGCCAGGGCGAAAAGCAGGAATATCGCTGCGTAATTGCTCTTCTTCAATCATTTTAATGAAATCCATGATTATCCTCCTTCCTAAACTATCCTTTTCTATTTTCTAGTAACAACTGTTCTTCTGGAGAAAGCTGATACTTAGCTAACAAATCAGGACGAAATTTTAAAGTATTTAATAGAGAACTCTTTCTTCTCCATTTGGTAATTTTTAAGTGATTACCTGATAATAAGACCTTAGGAACGCTTAACCCAGCATATTCCTGAGGTTTTGTATATTGTGGATATTCCAATAACCCATCTGTATGGCTCTCTGAGTCCAAGGAATCTGACGAGCCAATAACTCCAGGAACAAGTCTACTAACTGCATCTATCACTACCATAGCAGCTAGCTCTCCACCTGTT
>JBAXCZ010000017.1:0-42604 GCA_037141195.1 Clostridia bacterium | reverse complement strand
ATCGACCGAGATTTTAATTGTGCGGAATGTTCGTGAACTATTCCCTACAAATTATGAATTGCAAATTGCAATAATAGATTTCTTAACCAACTAGCCAACTGATAGATAAATAAGAGAAGAGTATTAGCTAAGCTAATACTCTTCTCTTATTTATCTATCTAATACTTCTGTTAAGGTTGCCCTCGCAACAATTCGCCTTTTGCTGGTTCCTTTAGGATCACAGGATGTCAATACTAGCATGGGATCTCCCTTTTCTTTCAAGAGTTTCCAATCAGTTGGCTCTACAATATGCGTATCCTTATAGAGATAGACATAAATCTTATCACCGAAATACAGCTTTAGCTTATCTCCCTTGCGTAGCTTATCGATATTATAAAACCAAGCGCCATAAACATCCCGATGAGCGGCAATCAGTACATTACCTTGATCGCTATTGGGAAGTGCTGAAATATCATAAAGACCAGGCCCTTGCTTCAACTCTCTAGTTGATACTCCACCAACTACCCGGCTTCTAAGACCCATTCTAGGCACAATCAGTGCCATATCAAAGTCCTTATAGCTAGAGCGCTTGCTATAATTAATTGGTTTGATGAAATCTAATACCGCAACTGGTAGTTTAGGTTTTTTCTCAACCGCTGCTGCACTAGTATTAATACCAGAGCTTGAAGTTGAGCCATTCATACTAGGTGACTCTTGGCTAGGTAAAAAATCTTGCCCAAAGGTAAGAATACCAGGCAAATCTTCATAGGAAAAAAAATTATCTGCACTATCGGTTTGTGCCTGTGGAAAATTATCATAATAAAAGCCATAAAGCATTTGATAGATGCGCCCAGAATAGTTGAGGAAAAGAAAATAAACAATCAGGATAACGCCTATGGCAATTAGGGAAGAAGCAAAGAATTTTTGTTTTTTGATGTTTTTTTTCTTAGCTAGCTCCATTATGTTCACCTCATTCTCTTAAGCAAATTGTAACTTTACTAGCTCCAATAGTCAATATACTTATAGCTAATTATAGAATCCTTGATTCATAAACCAAGTCACTTATTCCCAATCCACTAAGCCATCATTTTCATTACTAAAATCAATCGCATTAATCATCAACTTAAGCATTTCTAATTCACTGCGAAAGCGTTCTGTCTGCTTGCCTTCAAGCCACTGCAGAGTTCCTTGCCAAGTAGCATTTTGTCTGAATTGTACATGCATGGTAAAGGTGGCTTTTTTACCCGTTTTGGGGGAATGTATGCCCTTTTGCAAGGGTATTGGTACTACTTTTTCTTTGTCACTGGGAGCTCCAAAAGATCTATGCTGATGGGTGTGTTGAGGAAAGTTAACGCTGTCAAAAAATTGCTCTAAAGAACTAAAAAATTCTCTAATCCCCTGAAAGCTCATGGTTAGCTGATAGTATTCATTGTAGAGAATACCAGAAATATTATAATCAGCTGTATTATTTACTAAAATTCGGAATCTGGAAATATTACTGGATATAAATTGATGTTGCAATGACTCCACCCGCTCTGCACCTCCTTGTCCTGCTGATACCTGTATTAATTTTTATCTTAGCTCCTAGCTAAATGAGCTCTTGTTTTGCAAAAAACAAGCCATGAATCCCAATGTAAATATGAGCTTCATGGCTTGCAGTTCATGCATTTGTGTTAAACTAGCTTAGTTCTTGTCATCCTCTTGCAATTTTTTACGATATACTAAACCTAAAGCTGTAAAGAGTAAGCCTGCTAATAAGAAGCCAATGTCGCTAAGTCCACCAGTTTTAGCCATAGGTGCTGCAGCTATAGCTTCCGGAGTAATTACTACTACTTCTGGCTCAACTACAGGTGCTGGTGTTTCAGCTATAGCTTCCGGAGTAATTACTACAACTGTAACCTCAGGAGGTGTTTGTTTGAAATCATAAATGATATTTACAGTTTTTGCTGACCAAAGTGCTGTATATATTACATCTCCTGACACGGTTTCTGCAACTTTAGAATCCCAACCGTCAAAATTATAATTACTATTTCCTGTTACTACAGGTGCTGTTGGAGTTGTTGCTCCAGCAAGTAAGCCACTGGTTACTTGTGATGTAAATGTTCCTTGTGTTCCTGGTGCAAATGTGACAGTAAAAGTTTGTACCTCATCTTTAATTGACCATTGTGCTGTATAAGTTTCATCCTTAGTTACAGTTAATTCTAATGATGGACTCCATCCGTCGAAAGTATAACCATCTTCTCCAGTAATTGCAGGTGCTGTTGGAGTTGTTGCTCCTAAGATAAGTCCGCCTGTTGATGTTATATCAAATGTTCCATGGTCTCCAGGAGCATATGTAACTGTATATTGATTTTGGCTCCATTGAGCTGTGTAAGTTGCATCCTTAGTTACAGTTGAGTCTACTGATGGACTCCATCCAGTGAAAGTATAACCTGCTTCTCCAAGAGCTGCAGGTGCTGTTGGAGTTGTTGCTCCTAAGATAAGTCCACCTGTTGATGTTAAAGAAAATGTTCCATGGTCTCCAGGAGCATATGTAACTGTATATTTTTTTACACAATTATTATCATCATGTTGCTCTTTCCATTGAGCATAGACAGTAATACTTGCTGTAACATGTGTATTACTAGTAAAATCCGATCCATGTCCATTGCTGTTTGTATTCCAACCGTCAAATGTAAACCCTGCTTTTGTTGGATTAGTTGGTAATGAAATTTTTCCATTATATGCAATACCACTAATTGCAGCTACTAGAGTTCCACCTTGACTATTAAAGGTTACTGTGTAGGTAGGGATAACCTTCCACTGAGCATACACTGTAATATTTGCTTTTACATGAGTACTACTAGTAAAATCGGATCCGCTTCCATTGCTGTTTGTATTCCAACCTTCAAATGTATATCCTGTTTTTGTTGGATCAGATGGTAATGTTATTTTAGCATCATATGCTATACCAGTTTTCGCAGATACATCTGATCCACCTTGACTATTAAAAGTTACTGTATAGGTAGGGATAACCTTCCATTGTGCATATACTGTTAAACTTGCTTTTACATGCGTATTGCTAGTAAAATCGGATCCACTTCCATTGCTGTTTGTATTCCAACCTTCAAATGTATATCCTGCTTTAGTTGGATCAGATGGCAATGTTATTTTAGCATCATATGCTATACCAGTTTTCGCAGATACAACTGATCCACCTTGACTATTAAAAGTTACTGTATAGGTTGGCTGTTGTCCTCCCCCATCATGTGCATAAACCATTCCACTAAAGCTGCTGAAGAAAATTGCGAAACAAAAGATTATTGCCAATAATTTTGATAATTTCTTTTTCATTTTATTATCCTCCTGAAATTTTTTGCTTACGTTTTTCTTGAGGTAAGTTCTCAATTTTCAGCCTCGTTTTTTTAGGTAAACGTGGTTAACCTTTTTGGGTGATGTTCTTAAAGCTCTTGCTTGTCTTTATTATTACATACGCAAGTCACAATTCGGTCACAAGTTAATTTATTTTTTCTTTTTTTTAATTTATTTTTAACTCGTGACTATTATTTCTTTTTTTAGCTTATTATGCATGTACTCTGGTATTATCCATGCTTTTGTTTGACTAATTATTACATATAGAGGTCTCAATCTGGTCACAAATAATAATATTTGGAATTTTTTTTCTTTCATTTGTAACCATGCTAGTTAATCCATGCTACACCTCAATAACCTCATCTCCTGCAGACTAGTTCAGAGCAAATAAGTTAAATTGCATGTTTTATGTAATTTTCATGGGTCATTTTCTTAAAAATCATAATCTTAAATAAAATAGGATGTTATCAGTATCTCTTAGTAGCAATATTGTAGCAATGCTTGGTCTCAAGTTAGTCACAAATTAGTTATACGAATAATCAATTAATATGTTGGATTTATTGCTGGCAAGCTTTTGATACAGAAACTTTTATGCAAGAAGTATGAAAAAAAGCAGGGTAGCTCAATTTTATCTGAGCTACCCTGCTTAAATCATTTAGTTAAACTACAACTTAATTATTTGTCATTTTTTTGCAATTTTTTACGATACACAAGACCTATTGTCGTAAAGAGTACACCAGCTAATAAGAAACCAATGTCGCTAAGTCCACCAGTTTTAGCCATAGGTGCTGCAGCTATAGCTTCCGGAGTAATTACTACTTCTGGTTCAACTACAGGTGCTGGTGTTTCAGCTATAGCTTCCGGAGTAATTACTACTAGCACCTCTGGAGGTGTTTGTTTGAAATCATAAATGATTACTTGATCTGCTGCAAAGCTTGCTGTATAGGTTGCACTTGCTTGAACATCAACCTCACTTCTAGTTGGGTTGGTGTTTCCATCATTCCAAGCTACAAAGTGATAACCAGGGTTTGCAATTGCGGTTGTTGATGTGGTACTTCCAAGATAAGCTATTGACTGAGATGTTGTCCCACTGATGCTCCCATTTGCTCCTGCTTGGTAATTTATGGTATACATAGCTTTTTCCCACTGAGCACATAATGTAATGTCATGAGCTGGCATGTGATCTTCATCAAAATCCCATAAGTTACTATCACTTGCAACTGAAGGCATAACCTCTTGAATTCTGCATTCTTCCCAACCTTCAAAGGTAAATCCTGCTCTTGTTGGAGCTGGTACTGGAGCTATTAATAATGCACCAGCGGTAATACCACTTTGCGAGGTAAATACCGTTTCTTCATCGCAATCAGTATAATAGGTTGCAGTGTAATAGATTGGGCTAGTCTCAATTTCCATTATTAGCTCGCTCATACCGCCACCTGTATTATACTCTTCGGTAAATGCTTCTAAGGTGTTTGTTCCATTATGTAACGCACTAGCATAATTTAATGTGGAAGTCATGTACCATTGATCTGAATGTGCATAAGCAGAATCTTTTGGGGCTGAATATGAAGTACCACCATTAATTACTCTGGCACCATTAAGATAAACATAAAGATTATCATTAATTGGAATTATAGAAGAAAATGCCCCACCACTTAATGTTCCTAATTTTGCTGTGATGATATTCACACCTTGAGGAATCTCGAATGTTCCTTTGAATAATCTTACATTAATCCTGTTGCAGTTATCATCATTGTTATGTGACTCTGAGCTTGCTTGTACGATGTTACTATCAATAGATTCATCATAGAAATCATCTTCATCTTCTGAGCTATAGCAGTCAATTAACCGCCAAGAAGCCCAGCTGATATCAGATCTTACGCTATACCCTGTAAAATATTGACCTGCTGTACCACCATCCCAAACAATGCTATTAGTAAGTGGCATAAGTTTTGCTGTAGCATAATCAAAAGTACCAACTGAAGCAATTGAGTACTGTCTTACAGTTGCTTTGTCCTCTAAGCTTCTTTGCCAGCTAATTGTTGGCTGTGTTGTTGAACTTGTTATTGCTGCTACTGGCGTAATCAGTGTTGCAAAAAGTAAAATGAAGCTTAACACTATTACTAATAATCCCTTGATGCTTTTTTTCATATTTTCCGCCTCCTAAAAAATTTTTTCCTCACTCGCTCTAGAGGTGAGTGCTCATTTTTCAGCCTCGTTTTTTCAGGTAAAACGTGGTTAACCTTGTGGGAGTTTTAGTTTATCCCTACTTTAATAATTATGCTTGTTAGTCTTTATTCCACCTCAAAATTGCATCTCCCCTTTCAGATTCTCCATGCGTTTTGTCGGAAAATTGTGGTTATAATGGTAGTATGCACTGCTCTTGCTAGTGCTAGCTGCAATTATTGTTCTCGCACTTGATTATTGCAAGTCGTTTAGCCAAATTTGTATCTTTGTAGAAACATTGTAGCAATTTTAAGTCTCAAGTTGGTCACAACTTTGATTTTTGTCAATTAAAAGCCCCGATTATCTAATATAATAATAAGGGCTTTAAGTTTTTAAGTAAGTATGGCTTTGAACTCCACTTAGTATTCATATACTTTTTGATAGGCGCTTGTACTCTTAATCATGGTAACAACCTTTGGTCTAAGTTTCATCATCTGCAAATCATAGGTTGAATCAATTACTAGCCAGGTTTTGGTAGGAGCATCATAAACTTCATTCCAGGCATGATAGCCTGTAGCATACTTTGGCGCATAACCTTTTACAAGCTTGGCTGGAATACCTTGACTTCTTAGCATAGCTGCAAAAAGTGCAGAAAAATCATAACAAATACCAGTTTTTTCTTGTAAGGTGGCATCGATTATCGGCACATATGACAGCTTAAGTGTTGAAAGTTTTTTATAATCATACTTATTATTCTTTGCCATATAGTTCCAAAGTATGCGAGCCTTTTTAGCTAAATCCGGATAATCCTTGGTCATGGCAACGGCTTTTTTTACTGACTCGGAGTCAACATTCCAATTAACATTTTGGATAGAATTAAGAAATACTAGGTTTGGATCTTTACTGTTTGCCTCCGCATTAATGGAGGTAATTAATCTGTAGGAATTTCCTGAAATATTTTCTAGAATACTTATTTTATAGCTTCCATTGCCCATTTGCAGGGGAAAACTTTCCATGCTGCTTGAGCTAAGATCATAGGTATATCTTTTTGTGTCCTTTTCGATCATTACTTTAACTCTAGCTCCACTACTCTGATAAGTAATATGAATTAGTCCTTTATCTAAATCTGTCTCGTCAAAATAGCCCACAGCTGCTGTGCTAAAGGAAAAGCTTAATAACAATAGTGAAACTATTGCGATCAATAAAAATATTTTTCTTTTCATTATCAGCAGCTCCTTATTTTTATGGCTTGAATTTCCAGTTTGTTATTCTTCCCAATCTGCTAACCCATCACTCTCACTATCGAAATTTATAGCATTGGTCATCAGTTTAAGCATTTCTAACTCGCTGCGAAAGCGTTGGGTTTTATTTCCCTCTATCCACTGAATTGTCCCCTGCCAGGAAGCATTCTGCCTAAATTGTACATGCACTGTAAAGGTGGCTTTGTCACCAGTTTCCATTTCCAACTTCTCTTTTTTCATGGTTAGCACTTCCTTTCTTTTGTTCCGTTTAACTCCAAACGTTCTATGTTCATGTGATGACTGCGGAAAATTCACTCCATCAAAAAACAAGTCTAATGATCCGAAGAATTCTCTGATTCCATGAAAATTCATGGTTAATTGATAATATTCATTATATAAGATACCAGAGATATTATAATCAACTGTTTGATTTACTAGAATTTTAAATATGGAAATATTGCTAGAGATAAACTCATTTCGTAATGGGTCCACTTTATGCACCCCCAAAGTATTGTTGATTGGTTTGTTTTAGTTCGATTGGTTCTAGGGGTTGGACATGTCCTGTTACCATAATCTTTTTGCTACTGCAAGCTTTGCTGATTTTTACTAAGAGCTTATTTAGCACTACTTCTGTATTCTCAAAATTAATATTGGATAAAAGCACTACATATTGAGTTCTGCTAAAGCGGGAAAGTAAATCATCTTTACGCAGCGCTAGTTTAATTATTTCTTTAATTTTTTCCATGGTTTCACTTAGCTCTTTTGCTTTGAAATCTATCCCATTTGGTTTGCTAAAGCTTAAGAGTGCGATGAAAACTGATTTGCCTGATCTAATTGCCGCTCTTGCATTAATCCGATAAACTAGCTTAAATGCTTCATAATCACAGCAAACTGCTCCAACTTCTTGACCCTCTTCTCGTAAATCTGTTTGCACTAGCTCGATATTTTTTTCACCATTATGGTCTTTATTCACTATTATTTCATACAATCTTGTGATAGCATCAGATGGTTTTACGCCTACCTCTTTATAGAAAAGCTCTGTAACATAATCATACTGTATCAGCGCTTTATTATTGCTCTTTGCTCCAAGTAATGCCAAAATTAAAAGTTCATGGTTTTTTTCAATTAAAGGATCTATGGCAATAGCATTTAAGCATATCTCGATACACTTATTATAATCTTCTTGCTGTAAGAGGAGCATAGATAATGCTTCTACACATTCCATATAGATGCTTTGATAGTAAACTGCCAGCGGTATAACCCACTCTTTATAGGATGAATGGGTAAGAAAATCCCCTTTATAAAGTGAAACCACTTCTAAATAGTGTTGACACTTTTCTGCAATCACTAACTCTGGCTGCTGGGCAATTTTCCAAGCAGCTTCAAACTTATCGATATCTAGGGTGAAAGGTGCTGCGTTATTCCAGGCATATGTACCATGGTTAAAAATAATATACTCCTGTTTTTCAATACCTAAATTTTCTTTGAGCATAGCTCTTAATCTATAGACGAGATTCTTTAGAGCATTGGCTGGATTATCTACCTCGTCTTCCCATAAGGCATCCATTAATTTTTCTGGTGATATTTCTTTTTTACGATAAATTAATAGATATTCTAACAAATTCCAAACCTGCTTAGATTTTCCTTTATCTCCAGAAAGCGACTTTTCTCCATAACATAATGTAAAAGATCCTAACATTTGAATGTGTAAAGTCTTTTCGCTAGCTGTTGTACCTAGTTCCATCCTGTCACCTCCTCAATTGCTTAAAAACTCTTTATTTTTCTTACTGAATCGCTGTGCTTCACAAATCAGCTCTATGCTCTTAGCTCTATCGTTATTCTATTTTTTTACTAATCATCTCATAATTAATGCTATAAAATTTTGCACTATCCCCAGAAATCAAACCTGCTTGATAGAGCTGTAAAATACTTGCATCCATGTTGCACATACCTTCATCTGAAGATGCATACACTACTGAATCAATCTGATGTACTTTAGATTCACGAATCATATTGCGGATTGCACTATTCACAAACATCACCTCAAAAGCTGGCACTAGCGCTCCCTTACTTGACGGAATTAGCTGTTGTGAGACTACTGCTTGCAATACCATGGATAATTGCACTCGCACTTGCTGCTGCTGCGTTGGTGGAAAAACATCAATAATCCGATCGATAGTGTTAGCAGCACCTAAGGTATGGAGGGTAGAAAATACTAGCTGCCCTGTCTCTGCCGCTGACATGGCAATGGAAATTGTATCAAAATCTCTCATCTCTCCAAGCAAGATTACATCAGGCGATTCCCGTAAGGCGGCTCTTAATCCTTGGGCATAGCTAACTGTGTCCATGCCAATTTCCCTTTGACTTACTACACTTTTATCATGTCTGTGAATATACTCTATTGGATCCTCAAGGGTAATGACATGTGCATTTCGAGTTTTATTTATTTTATCAATTATACATGCCAAGGTGGTGGATTTACCGCTCCCCGCTGGTCCTGTTACTAAAACTAGTCCTTTGGTTTTTTGAAAAAGCTTGATTACTTCTTTGGGGATTCCCAACTTATCTGCGTTGGGTAAGTTAAAGAGTACCACTCTAATAACTGCCGCTAAAGAGCCCCGCTGTCTATAGGCATTAACCCTAAAACGACCTACCTGCTTTAAGGAAAAAGAAAAATCATCGTCACCACTTAAATAAAACTCTTCCATCCTTCTATTGGCTAACCCATAGATGTTTTTAATCAGTTCCTCTGTATCACTAGGCATTAAGGCTAAACCTTGTGGTTTTATTTCACCGTTTATCTTTAATGATAACGGAAGACCTGCAACTATAAAGATATCTGAGGCTAAACTTTTTACAGCATCCGAGAAAATTTGTTTGACATCCATCTTTTATCCTCCTTAATTTTCTGGGATTGTATCATTAAACTGAATTTCAAAATCATCATAATTCCAGAAAGTATTATTTACTACCTGCCACTTTATAATCTGATAGGTGGTAGCTATATTTGTAGATAGCTTTGGCACAATTATTTCTAGCAAAAGGTTTTGTGCTGGACTTATCTCTATGGTATGCATGACGGAGATTAATCCCTCAGGATTTAGCTCTGCTTTTGTTCCTGGAATTTTATTCAGCAGCTCCAATGGGTTTTCCTCTAAAAGAAGCGCATCTAACTCTGCTAAAAATATCTCTCCTTGGTTATCAGCAGTATAATATGCATCTGTACTTTTCAGAGTTTTTTCTGTCAATTTCCAATCGGCATTTGCTGTGACTAAGGATAAAGTGCCTAAGGTTGTTAAACATAAAACCACAAAAATCATAATAATCGTGGGACCACCAATGCTAATACCCATTTTCAGTTTGCTTTTCATTTGCTCTTCCCTCCTTGCTGAGGGAAATATTTTTGTACCTGTAGCTGATAAAGAAGAGTGCTATCAGTTAAATTTTTTCTAGCTAGATATTTTACAGTTGCTAAGGTACCAGCAACTGTTTTTTCACTACTGCCACTAGTCTCTATTACATAACTAGCTTTAGCCCTATCAGTTATGCTTGCCCATTCCTCATCAAAATAGAGGGTGGTTTGTTCATTTGCTAAAAGCTCCTTAAGTTCCAGCAAGTTCTCTTTGCTTTTCATAGTCTCTGCTAAGGATTGAATTTTCATCATGGCATAGTTTGTTTCACTAGCCTTTTGCCCGACCTGATGAGCTTTTGCAAAAAGACTTATTGATATTGCACTTGTCAAAGCAAAGATGAGGATGATAATAGTTAATTCTAAGATAAATATATTCGCTTTTGTAGCAGATTTATTCTTCACTTTTGCATCATCCTCTGTACAGTTAATCGCTCCGTATGTTTAGAAAAAGATCTAGCTTCTTGCCTGCTTTATTGTAGGAGGTTACTTGCAATAGCTTGTTTGAGTCCATTTTTAAGTCTAACCCCTGTAAAGGTAGGATTGCCATTCCATCAGCGATAGCAACCTGTTCTCCTTTTTTTACCATAACCTCATAAAGCTGGTTATGATAAGCATAAATCCAGGTTTCGTAGCTCGTTTGATTTTCTAAACTTGTGAGCACTAGTACTTCTATACCTTCCTTAGTCATGAGCTGAACGGCACCCTTGGCATCATGTTGCTTAACTTTGGTGGAGATATAGGAAAGCGGAATCCGCAAATCAAAATTACTTTGCATCTCTACTGTCACATTTTGGTATACTCTTGCCCCAATCATCACGATGATTAGTGCGGAAATTGCAAAGGATGCTAAGAGAATTAGGATAAAAAGCAAATCTAACATCCCATGATTTGTTTCTAGTTGAATTTTTTTGGCTAAAATTGTTCTTCTGTCGTCTTTTTTCAAGCCCAACAAGCTACTCACCTCAAGAACCTACTTTTTCTAAAACTGTAATACTTGGTAAGATATTGGTTGCAAAAGCTTCATAATGTACAATATATATTTTTTTGTCTATAATCACACCATAGTTTTCTTCTAAATACGCTACATTAGGAGGGTACATGCCCTCTATGGCATAGCACTGTACTGTTGCCCTAAGTACTGCTTGTTCAAGCACTTTGCGATTTTCATGATCCGCTACTGCTTGGGCTTGACTAATACCCAGATAAAACAGGCACAATAACAGCAGAAAAATCAAAAGCGGCAACAGCATATTCTTAAGGTATTGATTAGATTTTTTCCAGTGAGTTTTTTTTTCCATCCCTGTTTCCTCCGATTTCTAGTAGGAATGCCTTATTGCTAACCAATCGAAGACATTACACCCATTAGTGGGAGCATCACAGCAATCAGAATTCCACCAATCATGATAGAAAGTAAAGCTACAGAAATCGGTTCAATCAAAGAGACCCTTTTGATGAGGGTTGCTTCAATCTCTTCTTCTAACGCTGTTGCTATTCTACCCATGGTTAAATCCAAAGAACCTGCTTTAAGTCCAATGCTGAGCATACGAGTTTTCATTTTAGGAAAGAGTTCTGTAGTATAAAGTGCCTCAATAAATGAGTTGTGTTCCTCGATTATCTGCAAACAGTTATTGATTTTAGCACGTATCTTGATATTCGTGACTAGTGTTGTGGTCATTCTTATTGCTCTTTCTGTGTCTAATCCACTTGCTAGCATTAATGCCATTGCCGAAGCAAATCTTGATACTGCTAACTTTTCTGAAAATTTTCCTAAGGAAGGCATTTTTGCGATAATAGCTCTACCCTTTTCTGTCTTGAAGAGCAAGAATACAATCAAGGCAATTAGAACTACCAGTAAAAGTATCATGAAAGCATATTTACCTACCGCTAATCCCATATTCATAATTGCTGTAACTGTTGGGGACATTGTTGTTCCCAGGCTGATAAAAACTTGCGAAAAAACAGGTAATACTTTAACTGCCAAAACTAACATTACGGCAAACATCATGACTATTAAGACCATAGGATAGACAACTGCACTTTTTATACTCTGGCGCAATTCATCCTCACGCTCATAATAAACTGCTAAAGAGCTCATCACATCATCTAATTTACCTGACATGCTACCAATTTCTACCATTTTAATCATATATTCAGGGAAAACTTCAGCTTTAGTAAGTGCTTCGTAGAGTGGTTTTTTCGCACTAACTTCGTCACTAACTAGCTTGAGTTTGTTCTTGATGATACCTTCTTCCATATCATCAAAAAGCATGGTTAATCCATCATGAAGTGGTATTCCTGCTTTTAAGATGGTACTTGTTTCTTGACAAAAGGCTGCTAACTCACTAGCTGCAAGAATTTTTATGCTTTTCTTTTTTATGGAAGTTATCGCCATTTTTTTCCCCCATTAGTTTGCAATTTATTGCTTTATTTCTTTGAATAATTAACCAATTATCTCATTAGCACAATTATAGCATGTGCTTGACACAAGTCAATCTCAAATGGAAAAACACCACTTGGCAATGGATTCTCCAAGAGGTGCTCTCATCTGCTTATGCTATGCCAACCAAGCTCTAGTATCCTTAAATAATAGCAACTCTATTTCTCCCAAGATGCTTAGCTTTATAAAGAGCTTTATCTGCTCTTTTCATAATATTTTTTAGCTCTTCATCAAAGTCAACAGGCTTAGTCAGTCCTATGCTCACGCTTAAGGTAACCTTAATGCCCTCATCGCTAACTAAATCCAACTTGTTGATATTGCATCGCAAGCGTTCTGCTACTCTTTCCGCTTCAAGAAAATCTGTATTAATCAGGAAGATACCAAATTCTTCGCCACCTAAACGACCCATAAAGTCTGTTACTCTAATCGTATCTAGGCAAACCTCGCTTATTTTCTCTAAGGCAAAATCTCCAAAGCTATGTCCAAACTTATCGTTTATTTTCTTAAAATTATCTATATCTAGCATTAAAAAAGCTGAATTATTTTGATAGCGCTTATTTCTTAGAATTTCATTTTCTGCCAATTCAAAAAAATATCGCCTATTATTCACTTTTGTTAAAAAATCTATACGAGTGAGTTTTTCAAGCTCAACTTCCATTTTATGTTTTTCAGTAATATCATCTTTTATTCCTAAAAACTTAATTATCTTACCCTCATCACCTAAGATGGGAGAAATTATTGCGCTTTCCCAGTATAGCTCACCGTTTTTTTTCTTGTTTTGAAAAACCCCGCGCCACTCATCTCCTGCCAAGATAGTCTGCCATAATTCCTCATAGTTTACTTTTGCTTCCTGATTGAATTTAAGAATTTGAGGGGTTTCCCCTATGGCTTCAGCATAAGTATAGCCTGTAATTGTTTCAAATGCCTTGTTAACAAACGATATTGTGCCGTCTAACTCTGTTATAACAATTGCTGCTGGGGACTGTTCTACCGCTTGTTGGAGGATTTTTAGTTCGTTTTCAGCCTTTTTCCGCTCTGTAATATCAAAGGAAAGTCCGATAACTCCTATAATATCACCTGCATTATTTATAAAGGGAATTTTACTTGTGTTCACCCATCTCATTCCATTTTCTGTTTCCCAAGTTTCCTCAACGCTCAGCTTCGCTTCACCGGAATTTATTACCTCTAAGTCATCTACATAATATTTAAGTGCATCCTCTTTTGGATAGATTTCGCTTAAGTTCTTCCCTTCCAATTCATTCTTATCCATTTTATGCATATCTGCCAAATATTTATTCACGCGGATAAAATTATTTTTGGTATCCTTATAGAAAACCAGCCCTGGGATATGATCTAAGATTGCTTCGAATTGATTTGATAAATATTTGTATTTATCTTTACTTATTTTTAATTCCGCAATAGTTTGTTCTAATGTCAATTCTTCACTTTGTTGATCTCTAGTGCTTTCCATCTTAAGTATCTCTCACCTCTCTAGCTAATTTATCTTGATCGCTATTACACCTGATTATTTCAGATAAAAACCTACAATTTCCAACTCAAGATCAAAAGAAATCGTGTAGGTAATAATCTTATTTGCATACTTAGCAGCAATTGTAACTACTGCGTAATCTTCCTTGGTAGCTTTATCACGAGCTCCCGCAACATCTTCCTTGAGATAAGCTTCAAACTCACCTGCATCTCCCAAAATCTGCTTAGACGCATTCTCCAGCACCTCTGCCGACAGTGCAGCCCTCACGTCTTCACGTACTAACTTATCTGTAAAGTCCTGATAGTTTCCTGCATTTAGCTCTTGTATAGCTGTTTCAGCCGCCAGTTTCACTTGCTTTTCATCGAAACTTTCAGCCAACTTATTAGCGCTGCAACCTATAAGAAAAATCACAAGTGCTGTCAAGCAAAATAATCTTGCAAATTTTTTCATTTGTCTACCTCCTGCTAATTATTTTAGCTTTTTTATTCCTCTTTGCCCTATTAGTTTGACTATACCTTAAGATCTCGCTTCTCATATAAATAATAACTAGCCAGCACCATTATTACAATAATAATGCCTGAAAGCAAGAGGTAATTCAGTTCCAGCGCTTTACCTTTCATCAGATCTACACCTTCAAAATACCTAAATGGTGTAAGAAATCTTAAGCTTTTTAGATTGCTCTGGATATTTATTGCCACTGATAAAGCATAGGTTGAAAGCAGCACAAGTGTGGTTAGAGACGTAGCTTTTTTGCTGGTGCCTACTAATGCAGAGGCTAAAAGCCCAATAGCTGCAAAGATTAATTGAAAAGCGAAGAGTGCTATCATCATCATGGTTATTTCTGCACTCAAAGATTTCCCTTGATTATACATTGCTACCGAGCTAATTGATGCTACGCATGTTACTATGTTTAAAACGATGATATTTGCGAACAGTGCTAAAAGCTTGCCGGAAATAATTTTCGCTCTTGTTCTTGGCTTTGCAAAAATATAATCCGCTGTCTTATCCCGTTCTTCTTTTGAAATTATCGTTGCCCCTAGCATTCCACTATGGATGCCGGCTAGTAGCATGAAATAAAGGAAAAACATGCCATAAAAACCAGCAACTGTTGTTATATCTACTCCACTTAAGCCAAAAATACTTTTCAGTGCTTCTGGCATGGCATTAAATAGGTCTATGGAAGCATTACCTGCAGCAGCTATACCGGAATATTTAACCATGCCTACTAAGATTAATAGCCACATGCTCACAGACCAAATTAGTAGGGATTTTAAATTCGTTCGCATTTCTCGCATAAAAATGTTCATCTTGACCTCCTAGACTGATGGCATATCTTTTTTGATATATTTTATAAAAGCCAAAGCTATAAATACTATTGAAACACCTAAATCTAAGTATAAAAATTGCATGTCTAGCATTCCTGTGCTGATAATTTTTGCGATATCAAAATAGGCAAAGGGTGTTAAATATGCTAGATGGGCATCAGGAAATGATTGGCTTAAAAACTGAATAGCATAAAACCCAAATACCATTCCCATCACAGGTGGTAGCAATGTTTTTACTTTTTTAAGGAATGATCCCATCATCATGCCAAATGTCATGAAAAACAACTGCACTAAAAAGAAAATGAGCGAAATAAGCACATATATTTTAGTATCTACGCCTTTGCTAGACATGACCAAGCAGATAAAATAAGTCACAACTGAAAAAACTAGGGAAACTATAGTTATATTAGCAAAAGCACACAAAGCTTTCCAGCTCAAAATTGCTAATCTGCTAACAGGTTTTGTTAATAAAAAATCCGATGCTTTTACGCGTATTTCTTCTGATATTATCCCCATCCCCATTTTCATGGCAAAGATGGCTAAAAACAAAAGAATATATACGGATAAAAAACCGTAGTAGCCTAAAATATTTCCTAAATCATAATTAGCAAGACCAAGTGCTGTCACAAAGGCGGCTGGGAATTTATCCAGCACCGCCTGCAAAGTTCCGGCAGCTTTGGCCATTGCAGGAAACATCGCCATGAAAAGTCCTATAAAAACTAAAAGCCCAACTAGCCATGACAGCCTAGTCTTGAAGGACATTTTCATTTCTTGGATAAAAATATTCATTGTGCACCTCCTTTTAGCTATTTTTCGTAATAATGCATAAATATTTCTTCTAGGGACGGCTCTTCAATAGTAAGATTTTGCACTTTTTGGTGATAGAGTTTTTCCAGCATAATATTTGGATCTCCACTGAAAATAAATGAGGCTTCCTTATGATCTTCTGCGTAATTACTAACACCAGTTATCCCGAAGAAATCTTTTGGCAAATCTTCCCGCATCGTTATCTTGTACTTTTTATAATTCGTATTTTGCAAAACCTCAATATTCTCTACCTTAATCATCTTGCCATCTTTAATAATGCCTACTCTTGTACAAAGCCTTTGCACTTCGCTTAAAATATGGGAAGAAAAGAGCACTGTTGCTCCTTTTTTATTTTCTTCTAAGATTAAATCAAAAAATCTTTGCTGTATTAATGGATCAATGCCGCCAGTGGGCTCATCCAAAATGATTAGCTTTGGATTGTGCAAAAGTCCCTGCACTATTCCGACCTTTTTTTTATTTCCATATGATAAATCATCTATTTTTTTACTCAAATCTAAATCCATCACTTCAGCTAAATATTTTATTCTTGTCATATCCACTTTTCCATAAAAGCTAGCTGAATATTTCAAAAGATTAAGCACTTTCATATTATCATAGTAGAATACTTCTGAAGGCAAATAACCTATTCCTTTCCTTACTTCTACACCATCTTTAATGCAGTCTTTGCCAAAAATTTTAGCGGTTCCACTGTCAGGATAAATTAAGGACATTAACGTTCTGATAGTAGTAGATTTACCTGCCCCATTTGGTCCGATAAAGCCAAATATCTCACCTTCCTCTACATCAAAGCTAACATCAATTATTCCTCTTGCCTTACCATAATACTTGGTCAAATTACTTATCTCTATTGCTTTCATCTTTTTCCCCCCTGTAAATCAACTGTAATAATTATTATTTTCTCTATAAATTATCATGCTCTTTTCTAGGAAAAAAGTCAATCCACAGTTCAAAAAATATAAATTTTCGTAACAGTACAAAAAATAATGAAAACCTGCATCTTAAGTGGTAAAATACAGAAAAGTAGGTTTATGTATATGTATATACTAATGAAGATACTAAGCACTTATAGGAGTTTAATATAAATTAGGAGGCTTCTAAATGGATCTTGATAAGGCATTTTATAAATCGGTATTTAAGACTTTATTCTCAGATTCTTGCACCGTACGCTATTGGGATGGGGAAGAAGAAACGTATGGCACGAGTACTAGTAAGTTTACTTTTGTTTTATGTGAACCATTAGCTAAAACCAAATTTATGAAAGATCCATCCTTAGCCTTTGGTGAAGCCTTTATGCAGAAAAAAATAGAAATTGAAGGCAATCTGCAAGAGGCTTTAACCTCAATTTTTAATAGTCAGGAAAGTTTTATGCGAAAAAGCATGCCACACAAAAAACCTATCCAGCTTTTTTCTAATAACGCGAAAGCACGTCAACAAAATATTGAGCATCACTATGATATTGGTAACGACTTCTATAAGTTATGGCTTGATGAAACCATGACCTATTCGTGTGCATATTTCAAGACTGAGGATGATTCTCTTGTGATTGCTCAAAAGAATAAAATAGATCATATTTTGAAAAAGCTTTGTTTAAGCCCTAGTGATTCCTTGCTGGACATCGGCTGTGGTTGGGGCGATTTGATCATCAGTGCTGCAAAAAAATATCAGGTGAAAGCATTAGGAATAACTCTCAGCAAAGAGCAGTTCGGTAGTGTACAAGCTAGAATTGCAGAAGAACAACTACAGGATTCTGTAGAGGTACAGTTAGTTGATTACCGAGCTTTAGCTGGAAGAACCTTTGATAGGATTGTCAGTGTTGGCATGGCAGAGCATTTAGGAAAAAGCAATATTCCTAAATATTTTGCTCAAATACAAGCTCTACTGAATAATGGTGGTGTATCCCTGCTGCATTGTATTACTGGCTTAGCTGAAGATGGAACAAACTCTTGGGTCAATAAATATATCTTTCCAGGTGGCTATATTCCCTCCGTTGCTGAATTAGTTTTAGCTATATCTAAGGAGAAATTTAATCTGTTAGATTTAGAGAGCCTACGCAGACATTATGCTAAAACTCTGGAACTTTGGGCAATTAATTTTGAAAATGCCTTGCCAGAGATTAGTAAAAATAAAGATGAAGAATTTATCAGAATGTGGAGATTATATTTGAATGTCTTTGCTGCAAATTTCAGATCAGGGAATATTGATATTCATCAGTTTTTATTTACCAAAGGGATAAATGATAAAATTCCTTGGACTAGGGATTATATTTATCAGTAATCTGCACATGAAAAAGCAACTATGGCTATTTTAATAGCTCTAGTTGCTTTTTTATTTGCAATATTAGTTTATCCTAATTAGACTGTTTTTATATTTAATAATTATCATTTAAATATTCAGCTTCTGCCAGTTCCACATCTGCTCCAGTTGCTAAGTACTGCAAAAGGTCATTCCTAGTGATAATACCTTGCAGAACTCCAGCTGTATTTACAATTGAAATTCGATCAATGGATGGTCTATTAATTAAGCTGATAATCTCCTGCCAAGAAGCATTTTCCTCCGCTTGAATTACCTTTCTAGACATCACATTTTCTACTTTAGTACATGCTAATAATTTAATTCCTTTTTTAAAAGAAGTCGTTTCCCGAACATCCTTATATGGCGAAACCCAATTAGAAGTGCCTGAAAATGGAATCACTTGCAGTTCTTCACAATATTCTAAGATATTTCTTTCTGTGATTATCCCTACAATTTTATTATCTGCATCTACCACAGGAAGTCCACTTGTTTTATTTATTGCCAAAACTTTAATCGCTTCTTCAATTTTAGCTTTTGGGCTGATACTGATAACTTGTCGGTTCATTATATCCTTTGCTTGAGCCATTTTTTTCACCCCTTAAGTTAATAGAAAGTGTTTAATCTCAAAACAAAATAATACTTATAATTCACTATACCATATTTCAGGTTGATACTCAAGGTGCTGCTTGCCGATGTTTTTTTACCCAAGATAGCTAAGCAATACTAAGCTATTATCCTATCTCAAGGTACGTTTTAAAAATTCTCGTGTCCGCTCTTGGGTAGGATTATTAAAAATTTGCTCTGGTGTTCCCTCTTCCTCAATTACACCTTTATCCATAAAAACTACCCTATCTGCTACATCTTTAGCAAATTCCATTTCATGTGTTACTATCAGCATGGTTAGACCTGTTCCAGCTAGTCCTTTCATTACTTTTAGCACTTCTCCAACCATTTCTGGGTCAAGAGCTGAAGTTGGTTCATCAAAAAGCATTACGGTAGGCTCCATAGAGAGAGCTCTAGCAATAGCCACTCGCTGTTTCTGTCCTCCAGATAATTGTCTTGGTTTGGCATTCAAATATTGTTCCATGCCTACAACCTGTAAATACTTAAGCGCTATCTTTTCTGCCTCTGCCTTGGAACGCTTTAGCACTTTAATTTGACCAACCATACAATTTTGCAAGGCATTGTAATTATTAAAGAGGTTGAATTGTTGGAAAACCATGCCTAACTTTGCTCGATAAGCATAGACATCGTGTTTTTCATCAAGGATATTTTCTCCATTGTAAATAATCTGTCCACCACTAGGCTTTTCTAAAAGATTAATACAACGCAAAAGGGTGGATTTTCCAGAACCCGAGGAACCGATGATACATACAACTTCTCCTTTACTTACGGAAAAATCTATATCTTTTAATACTACATTATTACCAAAAGATTTGCTCAAATGTTGAATATCTACTACTTTTTCCATCTATTTCCCTCCTTGCTCTTAGCCATACTTCTATCATGCTTTTTGTAACTTGCTTCAGAATCCTTAAACTTGTATTTTATTGCTGAGCATGTCGTAATTCTCTGGCCCATCAATTCTCTTTTCAATATAGCGTAAGATTCTTGTCACTGTAAATGTCATAATAAAATAGAGAATACAAGCCACAAAAAACGATTCGAAATAGCGGAAGTTATTGCCTGCAATTGATTTTGTTTGGAAAAACAATTCTGAAACGGCAATGACGTTTAGCACAGATGTATCCTTAATATTAATGACAAATTCATTACCAGTGGCTGGTAGAATATTACGAATTACTTGTGGTAAAACGACATTAACCATAGTTTGAATATGGGTCATCCCTACTGCATCTGCAGCTTCAAATTGACCTTTATCAATGGAAACAATCCCGCCACGGACAATTTCAGACATATATGCTCCTGTATTAATGGAAACAATGAAGATACCTGCCACTAAGATGTTCATATCAATGCCAAATGCCTGGGCAGAACCATAATAAATTACCATAGCTTGTACTATCATCGGTGTTCCACGGAAAAACTCAATATAAGCTGATAAGAGTCCATTAATGATTTGCATCATGGTTTTTTTGAAACCTCTTTCAGGCTTAGGCATAGTACGTACAACACCAATTAAAAGTCCTATAACTGAACCAATGATAGTTCCAACCATAGAAATCAAAAGGGTTATCTCAGCGCCTCTAATAAACATCGGCCAATTGTTCGTAATAATTTTAATTAACCAATCTAAACTCACTTCTTAGCCTCCTAATTACATATATTAAAGCCGAGTGCATAGGCTGCACTCGGCTTTAGCTTAACCTTATTGCGCTGCTGGTTGATTTAAAATTGCTTGATTCATGATGCTAATTCGCTCTTCCTCGCTAATGCCTGCTAATATTTCATTAATCTTTGGTGTTAAGCTACTGCCTTTTGCTAAGCCAACAGCTATTGCTGTATCATCATCTGAGGTCACAAATTTATCAGTAAAGTCCACCATAGCAAAGTTTTTGTTTGCCGCTGCTGCACTAACGCCCTCTGGTTTCTCCGAAACATAACCATCAATGATGCCAGACTCCAGGGCAACCCGCATTGCCGGGAAGTTATCCATGGCTGTTTTCTTGACTACACCTTTAATCTGATCGATTACTGAATAATGGAAGGTGTTTAATTGGGCTGTAATTTTTGCCCCTGAAAAGTCTTGAATAGAAGTAGCCCCTTCATACTTACCACCTTTTTTTACTACCATTACTAAATCAGATTTATAGTAGTTGTCTGAAAAATCGATTGTCGCTTTACGTTCTGCCGTGGGAGACATGCCTGCGATAATGGCATCTATCTTACCTGATGTTAAAGCTGGAGTAAGACCATCCCACTCTGTTTTAACTATAACAAGTTTCTTTCCTAGTCCATCTGCAATCTTTTTAGCTATTTCCACATCATAACCACCTGCAAACTCAGCATTGCCATCAATTTGCACGCCACCATTAGAATTGTCCATTTGCGTCCAGTTAAACGGCGCATATCCACATTCCATCCCAACCTTAAAGGTACCATCATCTTTCTTACTTGTTCCACAGCCAGTAAATATTAAAGCTACTGTTAAGGAAATTACCATGAATAATACTACATTCTTTCTCATAAATTTTTACTCCTCCGCTTTTTAAGATTCTTTGTAGTAACTTCTTGTCTTAGGTAATGCTTGAAGTTGTTTATCAAATAAAAAAAGACCCCAAAGAACTCAGGTCGCTATTTTGCATGCCCTTATTCCTCTTCTTTTTTATTCGAGATAGCCCAACTCAATAAACAATATGTTTATTAAGACAGTCCTGTAGTTTTTAACTACAGACCCAGCAAATAATAGCGAGTCTATTATCCACTTCGGCGGTCTTTCCTTCTCCATAGGATCTATGCTACTCCAGCTCCCCTAAAGACTGTTAAATACCGCGCCTCTACCTCACCAAGTAAGCTGAGGTTCATTACAAATATATATTTTTCAGCATACAACAACATCCAATTTCTGTCAACTAATTATGCAGTTTTTGGATGAGTAATAGATTGTTTATAATGTGTTTTTACTAGGTGTTTGAAAATCGAAGTTTTGTCCAGCATCCATGCTTTTTACTTTCTCGATTGTTTTTGTGATGTATGAAGTTAGTTTCTCTTCGAATACTTCTTCTGTAGTCTCATGGTTTTCAATCATGAAAAGCCCTTTTTCCCAACTAGCCGTTAAGGTTGGATTCAAAAGCTCTTTTGCTGTTAAGCGAACTATTTCGACAATAGCTTCTCCTTTTACTTCCGGAGTTACTATTTGGGTCTTATTGTGCACCTTAATATAGCCAATATCAGCCAACTTTTTGATAATACCCGAACGAGTGGCAGAGGTTCCGATACCTGAGGTTTTTAGCTGTTCTCTGAGCTCTTCATTTTCGATATACTTCCCTGCTTTTTCCATGGTAATAATCAATGAACCATCGGTGAACCGAGCAGGCGCTTTTGTTTCTTTTTCCTCCAAAACAAGTTCCAGCACCTCACACTGCTGGTTTTTCTTCAACTTTTGAATTGGTGCATCAGTTAGCTCCTCTTCAGCTTTGGTAGAATCCTCATAGACTTCTTTCCAGCCTTGTAGATTCAAGATTTTTGAATTAGTTAGGAATATTTCCTTGGCTATTTCCGTTTCTACCCTGACAGTATTATACTCCGCGGGAGGATAAAAAATGGCTAAAAACCTTTTCACAATCAAATTATAAATGTTGCTAGTATCCTCATCTAGCTTCATTAGCTCTATTGTCATATACGTGGGAATAATCGCGTAATGGTCAGTAACCTTGCTATTATCCACATATCTTTTATTATGCTTATCGATGCAGAGAGTGCCAAATTCCTTAATTCTTAACACTATGCTTTTATAGGAAGAATTAGCAAATAAACCATTAAGGACTTTTGGAAGCTCTGGTATAACATCAGTTGAGAGTACTCTGCTATCTGTCCTGGGATAAGAAATCAGCTTTTTCTCATAAAGAGCTTGAGCTATTTCCAAAGTTTTTCCTACAGGGAGTTTAAACTTCTTATTTGCCTCTAACTGTAGCTCTGCAAGATTAAATAGTAGCGGCGCTTGCTCCTTCTTGACCTTTATCTCAACTTTTTTCACTATCGCCCCGTGACCAGCTAATCTTTCGATTAGCTCTGTAGCTATTTCCTTACTGATATATTTTTCTTCGTTTTCAATTTCAGTTGGTGCATTCTCTGTAGCTTTTTTCTTTTGTTGCCATCTGCCCTTATAAGTAATGTCACTGTCCCTTGCTAAAAAGCTAGCAATGACTCCATAATAGAGCTTTGGCACAAAGTGTCTAATCTCCAATTCTCGTTCTACAATCAAACCTAAAACACAGGTCATTACTCTACCGATAGCGATTACTGAGGATTTTTCAACCCCTAAAAAAGCTGAGAGCTTCTTGCCATATTTACAGGTATAGATGCGGCTAAAGTTCATGCCGAAGAGCCAGTCCTCTTTAGCCCTGCAATAGGCGGCTTGTGCTAAGGAATTATACTCGCTCAAATCCTTTGCATCAGCTATGCCCTTTTTCACTGCATCCTCTGTCTGTGAGGAAATCCAAACCCGCTTGGCAGGTATTTTCGAACCACTCATTTGATAGACCAGCCGAAAAATATATTCGCCCTCTCGACCGCTATCTGTGCAAGCATAGATCATTTCCGCATCTGCTCTACTAAGAAGCGTCTTGATCGTTGCAAATTGTTTGCTAGTCCCCCGACTATCTATTACTTCATATTTGTAAGTTTGGGGAATAATGGGTAACTGTTCCACGTTCCATGACTTATACTCTGATTTATAAGCTTGTGGGTATGCCAAAGTTATCAGATGTCCAAAGCACCAAGTAATTATATGAACTGAGTTTTCAGCGTATCCCCTTGCTCTATCCTTTGCTGTAATATCCATCCCAAGCGCACTAGCAAAGCTAGCAGCAACTGATGGTTTTTCAGTTATATAGATGCTTTTACTCACATTTTCACCCTTACCAATCTGTCTTTTTATTGAAGAACTAATCCGCTACCAAGTGCCATCACAAAGAGGGAAGCTATCTACTCTGGAATTACTCTGCCGAAGCATTTAAGCTTTTATGAATTTGTGGATGCGGAAATAGCTTTATCTCCATCCTTTGAACCCAAGACTATTTTGATTAACGGCGGAGTAATTAAGGTTGTTGCCAAAACAACAACTATCAAGACTGCAAACAAATCTTCTGAGAGTAATTTTTTTTCTAAGCCAATTTTAGCCATAATCAAAGCAACTTCACCTCTGGCAATCATTGCCCCCCCAATGCCCAGTGCACTTCTATTCTTAAAGCCACTAAGTTTTGCGCCTATTGCAGCTCCTATCAATTTGGTAATCATTGCGAGTAGACTAAGCAGCAGAATTAAACCAAAATTATGTGCAAGTCCAGTAAAATCTGCTGCTGCTCCAATCGATGCGAAAAAAATCGGTGCGAAAATTGCATAGGTAATGGTTTCAACTTTTTCAAAAACTTCCTGCTTAAATCTAGTCCTACTAATTGCTATACCAGCAATATAAGCGCCAATAATAGCTGCTACTCCCAGAAATTCTGCCAAATAAGCAAAGCTAAAACAAATAACCAAGGCTGAAGAAATAACTGTTTCTGTCACTTTTAGGCTTGAGAATTTTTTCATAAAAATAGGTATTAGATACCTGCTAAGGAAATATATGCCTACAAAGAAAATTGATTTCTTGAAAATATCTAGACCAAGATTTACTGATTCTCCTACAAAACTCATCAAAAATGCCAATGCTATAATAACAACAACATCATCGATAACTGCAGCCCCTAGAATGGTCGAGCCTTCTCTAGTTTTTAGTAAATTCAATTCTTTTAGTGTCTGCACAGAAATACTAACACTTGTTGCTGATAGTAATAAGCCTAAAAACCAAGAACCTATAGTTGTTAAATGCATGATATTGCCGGCCATAAATCCAACTACTAGTGGTACGATAATGCCCCCAAATCCAACCATTGTTGCAGCTTTTCCAGTACGCTTAAATTCATGAATATCTGTCTCTAAGCCTGCAATAAACATGAGTAAGATAACTCCAACCTGACTCATCTCTTCAAGTGTTTGAGTTTCTGTAATCAAGCCAAAAACCGAAGGGCCTAAAAAAATGCCAATCACTAACTTTCCTAAAACTGATGGCTGTCCTAGCTTGACACTTATATCTCCGGCAATTTTAGTTGCAACTAAGATAATGGTTAAATAAAGCACTAACTCCATATGCACTTTCCTCTCTTTTGTATACTCCCGCTCTTAGCGGATAGTATTTTTACTAATGGATACTTTGCTTTACTACAGCTTCGTACTTTACAACAAACTTTTCTTTTAATAATTTTACATGATTTTAGTTAAAATTGCCACTTTTTCCATTTATACATTTATATAACTTAGCTTAGAGGAGCTATTCTTGAATGTTTTTCTAGCTTTTTGCAGAAAAAATAGAGCTGTTAGCAAAACAGCTCTATTTTAAGAAGCATAGCTTGTAGCCAGTTGATTTACTAGATACTATTTCCAGCTTTGTATATTCTATATTTTTTTAGTTTGGTAATGGTAAATAAGACACCACCTTTGATATTTTCAGCCATAATGTTGTAATCAAATAAATTAATGATAGATTTAGTAATAGTCAATCCAATTCCGTTCTCGCCATTAATACCTTTTTTAAATAATAAAAATATATCATTAATATCTTCAAATTCAATATGTGTCCCATCATTAAAAATTTTCAATTCTTCTTGAGTTAGGCTAATTTTTATTAGAGATTTTGCATAACGCAGGTTATTAGAAATAATGTTTTCTATGGCCACATTCCATTTTTCACATTCACCGTAATAATATACTTCCTCCAACTCAAGTATGAATTTCACTTTGCTAATATTATGGAACTGTTTAATTGTATTTTTTATTACTTCTTCCATATTCACTTCGCCAAACTTTTCATTGCGTTGTTTTAAGTAGCTTATTTTATTAAGTAATAATATTTTTTGAATATTATCCTCTAGCTTAGTTGACTCTTCTAAGATAACATCTATTGTTTTATTTAAGTCTCCTTCTGGATACATACTATCTTTAACCCCTTGAGCATACATTTTAATAATCATCACTGGAGTTTTTAACTCATGAGACAAGCTTTGAAACATATCGCTTTTGTATTTATCCTGCTGCATAAGTTTCACGCGCATGTTTTCAATTGAATTTGACAAGTATCCGAGCTCATCAGCTTGATCAAATTCCAAGGGAGTTTCCCACTGCCCATTCGCAATTAACTCAACCTTATTATTGATTTTTGTAATACGCTTAATTAAAAATTGAGCATAGATATACATTCCCACAACACCAAAAATTGCCAAACAAAATAATAAAATAAAATTTCCAATAATTAACCTTTGCCTAAATTCACTACCATAAATATCGTACATATAATTAACACGGTAAACTTCCATAACTTTATCAATCACACAATATACTTTTGTTTGCCCCAAATCAATCACATACCTTTCATGCAAAGTATTCTGGGCTTGTGTTTTGTCAATTAATTGCGTTAAAAGTGTTTCTGAAAAAAAACGATGGCTAGTTATGTCTTCTCTACGAGTTAAAACTTTTCCTTGAGCATCAATCATTAAATGTTGCACCGCATACATGTCTCCACTTAATGGTTCTTGGCTTTGCAAATTTGGTATTTTTTCAATAGTATTGAAGAATGTTTCAGAAACTAAATTATTAAAATATCTAGGCAGGATAATAATCGCGATTAACATAATAAATAGGGTGATGGCAATAAATAACATTGTCAAATGATTGCGGATAGAATTTTTTTTCATCATAATAACCTATAACCAAAACCATAAATTGTTTCCAATTTTATTTTATGCATTTTTTTTCTCAAGCGCCTAATTGTATCATCGACAACTCTATCTGCCACATAACAAGCTTCACCCCAAACCAAGTCAAGAATTTCTAATCTGGAGTAAGCTTTATGACCTTTTTTGCATAGTAAAAACAATAAATCAAACTCTTTTGAGGTTAATTTAATCTCCTCTGTTCCTTGAAAAACAGTTCTTCTTGAAATATCAATTAAATACTCTTCATACTTAATAAGCCCTATTTCCTCTTTATAGACTCGTTTTAGTAATTTTTCTATTCGCAAAATCAACTCTTGTACGGAAAATGGTTTGGTTAAATAGTCATCACTACCAAACTGCAATCCCATTACACGGTCTATCTCACTATCCCTCGCTGAAGTAAAAATCACCGGTATATCTTCATCAATTTTTCTAATTTTATTAATTAGTTCAAATCCATCTGCTCCAGGTAGCCCAATATCCAAAATCCAGAGGCTAATATCATCTTTTAAGTGTTCCATTGCATCTTCTGCATTTGCAAAATCGGTGACATTATATCCCTCCTTTTCCAAATACATGACCAGTAATTTTCGCAAATGATCCTCATCTTCCACTAAATAAATAGTATGCATTTTCATTACCCCTACCCCATACTTTTTTGATTATAGAATAATTAGCATTAAGCAAGAACAAAGTTTGTCCTTGCTTAATGCTCTTGCTCAAGCTTAATTGCTTAGCAAATATTACGGTGTTGTAGCACCAAGAGAAATATAGATGATAATTGCATCAGCATCAGTTACAATCTTTCCAGCATCGATAGATTGGCTTATTTCCAATCCTTTCAACACACTGCTACTATACGAGTAATTAAATAAAATTGGCAATCCAATGCCAGAACTTGCACTCGCGCACTGCGCTTCTGTCATCCCACTAAAATCTGGTACAACTATTTTCATTCCTTCGGAAATGATGATAGTTATTGTTGATCCTATGTTCACTAATTCATTGTTGATTGACTGACTTATGATTTTATTAGCAGAGCCTGCCTCTCCATAACCATTTGTAAATACAAGGGTTATATTTGCGCCCTTAGCATTAACATCTTTCTGCCAATTTAATATATCAAGCTTTGTTTTTCCTATGTAGCTTGCTACCTCAATTTTACCTAAAGAATAGCTTAGTTTAATTTCACTACCCGCTGCTATAACATTACCTGAAGCGATGTTCTGACTCAACAGAATACCTGTAGCAGTAGAATCTGAATATTTTTCTGATGTCGAAAGCGTTATATTATTTGACTTTGCCCAAATACTAGCTTCATTTTCTGACATTGATTGGAAACTTGGTACTGAAACGTATTCAACTGCTGTCGTTGCACCTGCGGACACATATACTGTAATACTAGAATTTTTCTTTATCACCGTATTCTTAGCTATACTTTGACTAATAACACTACCTGGGGAAATGAAATCATCTGAAATTTTGTATAAGTTAATTATCACACCGTTATCTTGACCCCACTGTAATATGGTGTTGGATTTCATGGTAAGGAAATCTGGCACTACAATATTATCTGAGGCTGTTCCTGATAATGATATCACAATTGAAATCTGCTTTTCATCAGTAATAACAGTATCCTTCGCTGGGGACTGATTTATCACATAGCCCTTACCTATTGTATTGCTATATTGATAATCAAATAGAATTGATAACCCATTATCTTTGCCGATTGTGATACATTCACTTTCCGTCTTGCCACTGAAGTCAGGTGTGGCTATTTTCATACCCTTGGAAATCCCTAAATTAATAGTAGTACCTATCGTTACAAAGTCATTTTTTATGGACTGGCTCATAATTGTACCAACAGTTCCTTTTTCGCCATAAGTTTCGTTAAATATAAGTTTAATATTAGCACCATTAATATTAGCATTATTTTGCCAATTCAAGATATCTAACTTTGTTTTACCAATATAGCTTGCTACATCAACCATTCCCAAAGAATAAGCAAGCTTGATTTCTTTTCCCTCTTCTATGCTACTCCCGGCAATAAGACTTTGTCCATAAAGCCTACCTTTATCATTGGCATTCGAATATCTATCTAATATTGTTAGCACGATATTATTTAATTTTGCCCAGCTATTGGCTTCATCTTTGGTCATGGAAGAAAAATTAGGCACTATGACCGATTTTCCCTTGGAAATTACCACTGTAATACCATCTGTTCTATTAATCTCTGTATTAGCTTTTACGCTTTGAGAAATTATATTACCTGCTGAGATGTATTCATCAAAAGCTTCTTGCAGGCTGATTATTACACCATTATCAGCTCCCCATTGTAATACCTCACCTACCTTCATAGCAGCAAAATTACCTACAACAACTGTAGCTGATAGGGTTTCTGAACCGATAGATACAGTTATAGTTACCCTGTTTTTTCTTTTAAAATTATCTTCAGCACCATCTGTAAAGGTATAACTTATCACTTGATTTGCAGCTATAACATCACTATTAGCCGTGACCAATTTTGCACCCGTTAACTTGTTATCACTAATCCAGGTTTCAATTTCACTCGTGCTCATATTCATAATGTCTGGAAATGTAATTGATTCTTCTGGGTCTGCTCCAAGTGATACTTGAATAGACATGGTTGAGTTTTTATTGATAGACTCACCAGCTGTTATTTCTTGCGTCAAAACGATATTTTCTGCTTGATCAAAGTTATACACGCCTTTAATAGCTAGCGTAATTCTATTTTTCAGCGCCCAATCTGAAGCATCGGTTAAACTCATACCCACTAATTCAGGTACCTTTACCTTGTTAAGTATATTATATACTATGAAAGTACCAGCAAATAAAAGCGCAATAATAATAATTATGCTAATTATTTTCAAACCTCTCTTATTATCCTTTACTACTTCAAATTTTTCCAATCCGAAACTTTCAGGTTTATTATTTTGTGCCACAGTATCTAAAAAGCTCTTGTTTTCCGACATTTTTGCCTTCACCTATCCCACTCACATATTATTTTTAGGGTATTAGCTTGCCATCCCTTAAATGTAAAATAATATCACTTTGTCCTGCAACATCGTCGGAGTGAGTAACAATTATAATTGTTTTTCCATATTCATGAGCAAGCATTTTGAATAAATCTATAATTTCTTTCTGTGTGGCTGTATCTAAAGCACCCGTTGGTTCATCACCAAGAATAAGATCTACATCTTTTGCTAACGCTCTAGCTATTGCTATCCGTTGCTGCTCTCCACCAGAAAGCGTTGTTACAATCCGATCTGCCTTTGTTTTAACAATCCCCACTAAATCTAAAATCTTATATGCAAGTTCCTTTTTACTGCCTGCGACCTTTTTATCAATAATCATCATATCAGTTTCTACGTTTTCTACCCCTGTTAAATAATCCATCAAGTTATATTTTTGGAAAACAATTGCAATATTATTTCGCCTAAAGCGAGTATATCCTAAGCTTTTGATATCTTTCCCTTGAAATTTTACCATTCCTTTTTCAGGGTCATCTAAAGCACAAGCAATCGCCAATAGCGTGGTTTTGCCGCTTCCTGATGGACCTAAAATAGTATATAACTTCCCTTTTTCAAAGTCATAACTTAGCCCATTTAAAATGACACGCTTTTTTCCTCCATCTATATATCCATAGCTGATATTTTCTAATTGTAAAATAGTCTCTCTCAATGCTACCCCTCCTCTATCTCTCATATCCAAATTGTACTCTCTTTCATTTGATACTCTATGTTGTATACAAAGTTAGTATTAAATACAACATAGAGTCCTGAATAATTTAGCTCACGTATTAATAATCCTGTAAGATCCTTTTTGGCTTATATCTCATAATAATAAACAAAGGAATGCTTGAACCGATAAGTACTAATAGGATACTCGCTAATAATAATTCTCCAATAACAGTCCCACTTAAAGAAACATCGAACTCATCGGCAACATTTTGCATATCTACGCTGCCATAAATTAAAGCAGTATTCCTTCCAAAATTTCCTGGTTGAAAATTTTGTATTGTAGCATTATTGGTGCTACCAATGATACTAGTCTGTGAAAGTAATTCGCTTCCTGTAATCCAATTACTAACTTGTTTTGAAGCTATATTACTAGAGGCTACTGAAACAGTAAAAGCCACAACTGCAATAACGAGAATCTCAAAAACAAATTGAGCAATAATTTTTGCTTTACCTTCTCCACTAGAAAGCAACAAACCAATCTCAAATTTTCTATCCCTCACGAAGATTGTTACAATTGCCAAAATAATTGCTGCTCCAGCAATAAAGACAATCCAAATGAGCATTGAGGCAATTAGCGAAATTAAATCCAATGGTTTTGTAAGTGATTCATATTCGGCATCATTAGAGGATAGTATATGATATTCCGATGTCAAATATGGTGATGCTTCACTCTTAAATACATCCACATGACTTGGACTATCAAGCAAATAAACTATACTTGCATTTGTATCATCAGAACTACTTGTACCATTAATGCTGTATATTACATTATTAGAAGTGAAAATAGTATTTACACTAAAATCATCTTTTAGAGCTTGATATGTCCCAATTATTTCGTAATCATATGCAGTTGTACTAGCTGTACTATTGGTGTTGTTTAGCTCCTGCGGACCCATCATCCGCTCACTTGCAAGACTTAAACTGATACTATCACCAATTCGCAAATTGTTTGTTTGTGCCAGTTCCTGTGAAACTAATACAACTTTATCTCCATTATTAAGATTATCTACGGATAGCATATTCCCATCTACCAATTTGGTATTACCCATAACAAAATCTCTATATTCAACAGTATTGGAGCCTGTCAAGGTAAAATCGCTAAAGCTTCTTTGAAATCCTCCTCCGGTTGTTTGTGTCTCTGCTGGTGTAATCTTATCCGAGTTCACATTGGCTGATTCAGTTACAAAATAGCTCTTTACATATTTATTAGTTGCAATCTTTTCCGCAACCTGCAAAGATAAAGCCGGAGGACGAGTTTGATCAGCAGACGCTCCCCCTTGGACTGCATTCATTGCCGCCGTATAATCCATTTTGTACTCCACGGCGCTACCAATTTGCTCCCTGATATACGTCTTAGACTCTTTGATACTATTCTGGATAATAAATCCTGTAAAAATTAAATTGAATACAACAAAAAGGATAATAAATAGCATAAACGTTTTTGCTGGTCTACGAATTAAACTTTTAAGCCCATGAATAAATATTCTCACTTTACAAACCTCCTTTAACTTCTGAATTTTATTATTACATATAAATGTCAAGTAAATATAAAAGATTATGTGAAAATATGTTTTATCACAATTTGCTATTTGAAATCTGTCTATTTTATAAATACTAATTTTTTTTGCGCCAAATAGCTAAGCATAAATAGTAGTGTTTCTGTGAGTAGCTTGGCTACTACCAAGCTGATACCTGTTAGGACCAGTGTTTCTAGGAATACATAATTTAGCAACATAATTACTAGCACTAATAAAACATATTTAACTATCGATGTGCGTTTTTTTTGTAATCCTCCAAATACATAATATTTATTAACAGTATAATTAAAGCTAGCACTTATTAGTCTTGCAAATACTACTGCTGGGAGCAACTCTGTAAAGCGGCTAGCAAAAAATAAAAGTAAACCGAAATCTAACAATCCCGACAAGATGGAAGAAAATGTAAATTTCAAAAAAGCTAAATACACTCTGAAACTATCAATAAGAGTTCGAAAATGAGAATTCTTATTTCCCTGCTCATAAATTGTTTTGATTGCTATTTCCTTCACTGCATACCCTGCTAACTTTAACTGCAATAAAATATTAAGTTCATATTCATACCGCTCTCCTGGCAATTGACAAAGCCAAGGTAGCATCGCTGCTTGGTATCCTCTTAGACCAGTCTGGGTATCTTGCAACTGATATCCTGCACATATGGTAAAAATTTTTGCTGTGATAGAATTACCCAATCTGCTTCTCAAGGGTACGTTACTATTAAACTGTCTAATACCTAAAACAACAGTTTTATTTGATAGTAAAGTTTCTACTGCAATCTTCATAATGTCTTCTACACTATGCTGTCCATCACAATCAGCACAAACAACCCCTTCTTTTTCCCCCATAGCTAGCAGATATTGAAATCCCGTCTTTAAGGCTGCTCCTTTGCCTAGATTCATGGGATGATGCAGCACTTTGCTACCCAGCTTTTCAGCCTCTACAAAAATTGGCAAATAGTTTACTCCACTGCCATCATCAACTATTACAAGCTCTAGCTGACAGCTTTGCTTAATTTCTGTGATCAATTGCAGGAGTTTTACCCCTGGTTGATAGGCTGGGATTACAATTTTCATCTAATATGCTCCTTGTTTGGTTATATATAGTCTTTTGCTTACTTCGTGTTCTTAATTATTACCTAGTGGATTATTCCCTAATATATTAATAAAATATTAAGAAGCACCACTTAGCTAAAAGCGCATAAGTGGTGTTTTGTGGATGCATATTAGATGACTTTTACATTCTGATAGGAATAATCACTGCGATTCTTACTACTCCTTAGCATTACCCATGGTATAATATAGAATATTGGAGTGTGGTAACGTGCAGAAGAATAAAATGAATGAAATATTTTGGCTCTTCATTCTCTCAGGTGTTTTTGGTGTTATTTTAGAAAATATTTTTTGCCTCATCAAACATGGTCATTTCGAGAGCAGAGCTGGTGTGCTATATGGTCCCTTTAATCTAGTATATGCCCTTGCAGGGCTATTGCTCGTATTGGTATCAGTTAAGATCAATCCAAAAAGAGATCGCTACCTCTTTTTATTATTTGCATTGCTTGGTGGTTGTCTGGAATTTATTTTGAGCTATCTGCAAGAAATGGTTTTTGATACTGTATCTTGGAATTATAGTGCTACGACCTTTAATATTTATGGCAGAACAAACCTGCTTTATTGTCTCATGTGGGGCGCTGCAGCTTTATTTTTTGTCAGGGATATTTATCCCTTAATTAAAAAATTTGCTGGAAGACTGAATAGTAGAAAAGGTCGAATTTTTACCAAACTAACTATTCTAGTGATTACCTTGGACCTGATTTTATCCTTCGGGGCAGTTTATAGGTACAATCAAAGGTATCAACAAGTTCCAGCTCAAGGTATCACAGAAAAACTTCTAGATAAATATTATGATGATAACTTCATTGAAAGGAAATTTCCTAATATGGTTCATGCTAATTAACCGCTAGGATAGTTTCTGCATATTTATAATATCATCTTTATCCGACAAGATTACGGTAAAAATACTCCCTGCTGCGATAGCAGCATAGTAGGTTATTACCCTCCAAAGAAAAAGTGCTGGCACAAGACTATCTGACTTAAAAAAGATTCCAAAAATAATATAAAATCCCCCTTCTGCACCAACTGCTGCGCCAGGAAGAGGTATAAAGGACATAAACATAGTTAAAAAAACTTGTGCCGCAATCATGGTCCAGATATCTGCAGAGCTAAAACCAAAACTCCTATAGATACAGTAGGGGATGGCATAATAAGCCGTCCATTGAATAAAGGTAAGCAGTGACGTATAAATACACATCCATATATTCTTAGCTATAAAGGCGGAATTTTCGTGAAAACTAATTAATTCCCCTTCCAATCTTTGCTGAGTCTTGGTTAAATCCTTTATTACTCTGATTTTTTGTAAGAGTCTCAGCGCTAGCATAATAATTTTTTTCGTCGCTTCGCTATTTACAGAAAAGAGGACAGCAAATACAATAATGACGGTATTGATGAGAAAGCCAAAAACACAAAAATAGATGAAATTGGAAATTTTGCTGTTAAAATAATTGAACTTAAAAATAATCATTAAAAGCGAATAAATAGTTAGGGTTGCTTGGTGGATAATAAATTTTATCATTAAAATTGAACTAGAAGAACCCACTGGAATTCCATTTTTGGTCATAGAGTATATCTGAGCTGGTTGGCTGCCAGATTGGAAGGGTGTAATAGCACTAAAAAACTGCCCAATCATGGCGAATTTTATCGATTTTACTAAGAGCTGGCTTGATGGATACAGCAGTTTAGTAATTATATAAATAACCAAAGCTTCAAAAAGCCAAAAACTGATAATACATAAAATTGCTACTATAATCCAAGCTATATTTAAGGTTTGTACTTGTTTGACTAAGTTATTTAAGCCATTGGAAAAAACAAAAAAAGATACAAAAATAAATGCGGCAATTACCACAATGATTAGGTTAATATTTTTGTTTTTCATTTAGACCACTTCTAATCGCCTTATTTTTTTCTACAAGAACGATATCATAAAATTCTTGCCACTGCTGTAGCACATATTTTTCAGAATAGAATTCATGGCACTTGCTAGATTTCTCACACCAAGCTGCATAGGTTTCAGTTTTTGTAGCTAATTCTTCTATCAGCTTTGTAAATTCTGCTATATCATTTCCTTTTAGATAAAAATCGAAGAGAATATTATGATAGATATCTAAATCCCTTAAAAGTACAGGCTTTTTTAGTGCTATAGCTTCCAGTATAGCCATAGGAAATAATTCGTTAAAGGATGGTAGAAACATTAAGTCACAAATATTATAGATATCATTCATTTCTGCTCTGCTCACTATTCCCAAAAACCTAACATTTGTTGGTGGATTATCCATCACTACTTTCAAATCTTTGTAGCCATCAGTGATAGAACCAAAAGAAAAACCACCAGCCCACAGGAACTCAACTTGAGGAAGCTGCTTTGCCACTTCAATAAAATCAAGAATACCCTTTCTGGTCTGTACTTGCCCTACTCCAAGCACCACAAAGCTTGCGGGGGAGAGCTTAAATTTTTCTTTTAGCTCTTGTATCTGTTCTTTTTTATAATTATAAAAGTTTTTTTCCGCCACAAAATTGGGTATATAGGTTATTTTAGCTTCTGGCACTGCATAGTTTTTTAGTGCCTCAATAAAATATGGATTCACAACAACAAGATGATCTACACTTTTGTAAAACCAAATTATATACATGTAAAATATCTTTTTGATTAAAAATGGTAGTTTTATACTCTCATCCATTGTTTCTGGTAAAAAGTGCACATAGGCTACGGTTGTTCCCCTCAGCTTAGCTAAAGGTATGCTGAGAAAATAACGAAAGTTAATCGTATGGTAGTGCATGATATCTGCTAAGCAATATTTATTGACTTTTATTTGATAATCATCGCTTAGCCCATTTTTTACTAAATTCACTTGTTCAAGATATGCTGAAGCAACACCATGTCCCGCTATTTTATCAGCGGAAGACAGCATGTTAATGATAGGCACATTAAAATCCCCTTTCAAACAAATGCTAAAGTTAATTAGCTATAATTTAAAAATAATATTTCACTACCCCTATTCTACAGCAAATCTATCCCCATTTACAAGTGCGTTTATCACAAGTATCTCTTATCTCAATTTTTCTAGAACTGCAACAAAACAGAGCCAGCTCAAAAGCTGAGCTGGCTCTGTTTTGTTGCAGTGTTTATGGCAATTTACTATATTCAATCTTTCCTGATTTTAAGTCTGCATCAATTTGTTTAACTTTATCTAAAGTTTCCTTAGGTAAGGTATTTTCAAAACCATGGAATGGTGATAAATAAACAACATCTTGTTGTCTGCCTAATTCGTAGCATTTTGCTTCAAATTTCCCATCTAAAATCAGTTGAATTACATAAGCAAAGGCATTACCAACATTATCCATAGCAGAAACAATAACTGTTTCTGGTGCAAGTGAATTGCCATCATCTCCGGTCATTTCAGCATATACCCCTTCAGTCTTACAGGCTTCAACAACTCCAAGTGTTGCTTGATCTGCACAACCATAAACTACGTCTGCTTTTTTCTCAATCATTGCTAGTGTTGTTTCTTGAGCTTTTGCCGCATCTTCAAAGCTACCTGTCATTGATTTTAGGACAGTTGCTGAAGGATTAACGTACTTTACACCTTTTTCAAAGCCTTCTAAAGCTTTGGTAATTGGAGGTAATTCCATGCCACCAACAGCGCCAACTACATTAGTTTTTGTTACTAGCCCAGCAACTATACCTGCTAAGAATCCTCTTTCATCACTTGCAGCATCAATAGAAGCTACATTAGGTGCTTGACTAATATCTGTGCTGGTAACAATAAATTTTACATTAGGAAATTCAGGTCCTACCTTCATGGCAGCGTCTCCAAACTCGAATCCGTGACCCATCACTACATCAAAACCTTCATTAGCATAATTTCTAAAAACTTCTTCGAAATCAGATGGCTTAACTGATTCGGTATAGGCGATTTCTACACCTAGTTTTGTTTCAATGTCTTTTAACCCTTTATACGCGGCTGCATTCCATCCATTATCATTGATTGGACCTGGTAATAAACAAGCAACCTTAAATTTCTTTTCAGTTTCCGCAGTCGGCTTGGTAGCACAGCCCACCATCATTGACATAATTAAGACCAAAATTAGCAATAAACTTAGTGCTTTTTTCATTTAAACCCTCCTAATTTTTTTAATCTACTGCTTGACTTTAAAACTTTATCCGTCTTTTTTATTTTTCTTTCAATCCCCCCGTACTTATAATTTTCTAAATCTTTACCCCATAAAAAGTATCCCTCGATTACTTTCATGAGAATTTTTTGTTTGCAAAATCTGCTGCTAATATTTTTTTATTTGGCAATTAATTAAAAAATAGTTTTAGGTTAATCGATTTAGTTAATCGATTAACCTAAAACTATTTTAACACATACAGATTTTAAATACAACAGTAGGTTGCTGCTTTTTATGTGAACCTTTTCTCAATAATATCTTGATTTTTTGCTCTTTTAAATCAGATTTAATAAGTAATATTTAGTATTTTTTAAGCTACTTTTTTACTTACTTAACTCAGCTCATTTTAGCTTACTCTAAGCTAAGTTGTTTATAAAGCTAGTAATAGCAATATTCTTACCTTGCTAAAGTCTAAAAGCTAGTAATAATTTATAGCATCCTAGCCTAAATACTGCTAAATATTTCCGTTTCCATAAAGAATTAACATCAATACAGTTCATAGCTTTATCTTGTTATATTTAATGCTATCTGAGGTTATATTTGTGATTTATTTCTCATGCTGACTGGTTAATCTGCATTTTTTCCACAATAATTTCACATATCAAGCATGTAAATAAAAAGCGTCTATATTGTATGGTCACTTTTTTTGATCCTTAAATCATGGTGGATAGTTAATATTTGCTGCTTGTTACTTAGCATCCAAAAATAAACCCAACCCGGATTTTCTGAAACCAATTTTGCAGGTAATACTGTTATTCCATTAATAACTTAGGTCTCAATATTTTTTTAGTGATAAAAAACGATTGAATGCAGCTATTGTTAGTGTTAAACTATCTGAGAATATATTATCAACTTAAAGAAAATATAAATTTGCAAAATAACTATCCATAAGCTCTATTAAACTAATTATAAAAAGGGAGATTTGCAAAATGGAAGAAAAGAATGATCAGATAGGTGCATTTGCAAGAACAATCGATTGGAGACAGGGTTTGTCTATTGCTATTGGTGTGCCACTATTAATTCTACCTTCCATCGGTTATTTCACTAAATATGTTTGGGCTTTTTCTATTTTTATTTGGCTCTTTTCTATTTTTCAAGGTTTTATGCAGAACCTAGCATACGGAGAAATGGCTTCAATGTTTCCGGATGCTTCCGGCTTGCCTGGTTTTGCCCAAGAGGTTTTTAAGGAGCTAAAATTTAAACGCTGGGAACTAGGCAAGCTAATTGGAGGTTTTAGTGCTTGGAGTTATTGGTTTGCTTGGAATGCAGTTCTGGCGATTTTTTCTCTCCTAATTGGTCAGTATTTACATGGCCTAATCCCTGCCTTTGCTAGTATCGATCTTGGCGTACTCTCCTTGCTTGCGGGAATTATAATCTTTACCCTTTTAATTGTGATCAGCTATTTTGGCTTAGCAGGTGGTGCTGTTCTAGGATATATTTTGAGTTTTCTTTCTATTATCCCATTAATAGCCTTATCTGTGATGCCTTTTATTAAAGGAAATTTTCATTTAGCAAATATCACCAACAGTTTTCTCCCAACTGATTGGAACTGGGATTTTAAGCATATTATGATTCTTTTTGGCATAATGGCCATGGCACAGTGGAGCGCCTGCGCTTGGGAAACAGCAGCTATCTATGCTCCTGAATATAAGAATCCCAAAAAAGATATCCCCAAAGCACTTTTCTATTGTGGTTTCATCTGTATCTTCACTTTTCTCCTAGTACAAACTGCTTGTATAGGTGCCTTAGGGGTTGAAGCTGTGATTGCTGAACCTTTTTCGCCGATGCTGCTGCTAGCTCGTCAATCCTTTGGTGAAATAGGAGCATTAATTACGGTATTAATGCTCATTGCTTCTATGGTTTTAATTATTCAAACAGCTTTTTTAGGCTCTGCTAGAGCCATGCACTCCATGGCAAAAGAAGGAAATCTTCCAAAAATATTTGGTAAAACGAATAAGTATGGAACTCCCATCTTTGCTATGATTTTTACAGCACTTTTCAATCTCGGTTTAATTTTTCTCAAAACCCCTTCGGCCATATTATCAGCATCAGCAATTGGCTATGTTTTTGCCAATGGAATCAGTCTTTTTGCCTTTTATAAAGCCTATAATGATAAAAAATTTGTACAGCTATCTAGAGACTTTCGAGCACCCAAAGGCTGGGGTAAGGTTGCCTTGTTTTTCGGCATATTAAATATTCCGCTCTATCTTTTCGGCATTATGATCTTAAATAGTATTGATATGGGTTGGGGATCTACTATTGTTGGCATGGCTGTACTCTTGCTATATCTTCCTTTGTGGTATTATACTCAACGTGTAAATTCAAAATAAAGCAGTGTTTAGATAATTCAAAGGGTGTACATTTTATTATTTCTAAAATGTACACCCTTTATATTTTCAGGCTATTTATTCTAGCATTTTATTTGTTCTAGCATTTTATTTTTTCACAATTTTCCTTTCTCGCAAAGAAAGCACTAACATAAGCGCTGCTAGTGGTAAGATAAAATAATTTGCAATCCCGCCTGGTGGTGTGTGAAGCAATATTGGTGGTTTTATTTTTCCCACAAATATTCTGCCTACTGTTTCAAAAATCAAGATTATGAACATCAGTGGAAGGAGCTTTTTGTATCTCAATGCCACAAGTAATTGCAAAAATGCATAGATAACTTGTGAAAGACCCCAGAGTCCAAAAGCAAAAATAATACTGGCTGCCCCACCTTGGCTAAGATCAATTCCAGCAATAGTAGCTGCTCCTCCATCTGGGGCCAAGAGATGAATCAAACTTCTCCCCATACTCACTACAGCTAATAATAAAAAAACCATGCTTGCCAATCTACTACCATGATATTCATTATTAACATTTTTTGGTAAAATTTTCTCCCACATTTTTCCCCTTTCTTCTTAAAGCTATTTTACTTTAGCAGGTATGCATTTAGCTAAACTCTACTCATTTGCTTTTTCAAGCTACTCAAAAGATCTATTTTCAATTTTTCACCTTAATTCGCTGCTTAAACCTTTTCTGGCAAGCCCAATAGGCATAAAATATCTTGGAAATTTAGCTCTTCCTCTTGGAGCTTCATAATTTCTGCTTTTGATTGAATAAATTCTGGCTGTACCTGAAACACTTGACAGAAATATTTCAGGACTAGATTGTTCATATTTTCAAAATCCATTTCCTTACCAAGCAGTTTTTGCAGTGATGTTACGCCTTTATCAATGATGCCACATGGATTAATCCAGCCAAAATGCGCAAGATTGGTATTGACATTAAATGCAAAACCATGCATGGTCACATGCCTTTTTACAGCTATACCGATAGCCGTGATTTTTTCATCTTCCACCCATACTCCGGTATATTTTTTTTCTTCGCGGTGAGCTGTAATCTGATACTCCTCAGCCAGTAGGCGGATAAAAACCTCCTCCACCTTCCAAACATAATCTTTGATTCCCATTCCACTTGCTTGGATATGCATAATTGGATAACCTACAATTTGTCCTGGTCCGTGATAGGTCACATCACCACCACGACCTACATCATAAATAGTAATGCCAGCTTGCGCTAGCAGCTCTTTCGGTGTGGTAATATTCGCATCTTTGCCACTTTTCCCAATGGTTAAAACTGGAGGATGCTCAACAAGTAAAAGGCAATCACCAATTTCATTTTGCTGCCGCAGAGCAAGAAGCTCTTCTTGTATTGTCAGCGCTTTTTTATAATCTAGCTTACCTAATCTAATGACAATCATCTTGTTTTCAGCTCCTTTTAGGAGATTATATCATCTTTTAATAACTCGTCAAGTTACATAATTAACGCTGCACTCATCCTGCCATAATTTCTTTTTGCATTTTTTGGCTAAGTGCTGCAAAAATAATATTGTAGGCTTGATCTAACATCTCTTGCAACACTTCCTCAGGCACCTCACCTGACAAATATAGAGAATTCCAATGCTGCTTATTCATATAATAACCAGGAACTATATCTTGATACTCTTTTCTGAGAAGTTCACCAAACATAGGTTCTAATTTCATAGTAATAATTGCGCATCCATACTTGTCTCCACCTTGCATGGCAAACATTTTTCCTCTGAGCAGATAGCGAGTTGCATTCCATTCCAGTTTATAGTCTTTTTCTACTCCAGCTTTAGCAAGGCAATACCTATCTAACCACTCATATTTCATCTTTTCCACCCACCTCTTGCAATCTTAATCGCTTTTTCTGAAGTTAAAATACAAGAACCAGCTCAAGAATTTCTGAACTGGTTCTTGGTTATGTTGATTTTTTATTAATATTAGGTTATTATTCCTGCATAATTAATATTAGGTTATTATTCCTGCATAATTATTATAAACTCTCAAGGCGATGGCAATTGCCTGCTCGCAGCTAGTGGTACCTTTTGGTGCAAAACGGTTGTTCCCAACCCCTTTAATAAAGCCTTGCTTAGCCATAAACTTCACTTCGGTTGATGCCCAACTTGCAATTGTCTTATCATCAGCGAATTTTGGTGCGCCTATAATGGTAAAGTCACCTGCTGGCTTGATTGCTTTGGCTGCACGGAAGAGCATCGTGGCAATCTGCTCTCTATTGGTTAGTGCTAGTGGTGAAAATTTATTTGCAGAAATCCCTTCTACTATAGCAAGTTTATAAGATTTTAATACTTCAGGATTTGTACAATCTAGAAATGGATTTGGCGAAACAGACTCTGCACTTTTCTGGGTAATTTTTTCATAAAGCTTCACTGAAAGCTCCGCAATTTCTTCTCTAGTAATAGGCCTTGTAAAATCACCATTAATTGATTGAGGAATTAGTCCATTTTCTCCAGCTTGCTGAATATCAGCTAGTGCCCAAGCACTTGCTTTGAAGCCGATGCTAGTAACATTTGACCAAGGAGATTCAGCAATAGCTGAAAAAGAAGCATCACAAAGAGCTATTTTTACACGGAAATATACTACTGTATCTGCTTTCCAAGCATAACTTTCTTTCCAGCTATCCTCATAGCGATAGGTATTGTTTCCTAAGTTACTCTCAGGAATATCTAAATATAAATCAGATGGCACAAAGGATACCCCATACCATTTTC
>JBAXCZ010000016.1:0-42907 GCA_037141195.1 Clostridia bacterium | reverse complement strand
AAGCAGCATTCCAATTTGCAGGCGAAGCTAAATTGATGTCAGTAATGGTTTTAGGCGGCGTTTGTTCTTTCGGAACTCTCGTTGCTGGTATTATGCAAAGCTAGGTTAGACTTTAATTATATTTTTTGACAATATGAGGAATCCTAGCTCTTGCTAGGATTCCTTCTCTTAAAATTTTGTATTGCTATTCTGGAATGGAGTGAAGATATGAGCATTATCAGAGATAAGTCCCTTGCACATGAAGGGCTTAGAAAAATAGAATGGGTAAAAGATTTTATGCCCGTACTCTCAGAGTTGGAAACTCGTTTTGCAAAAGAACAACCTTTCAAAGGTATGAAAATCGCTGTATCTGTCCACTTAGAAGCAAAAACCGCATATTTAGGCTTAGTGTTACGAGCAGCTGGTGCTGATGTGGCAATTACAGGCTCTAATGTGCTTTCTACCAAAGATGATATTTGTGCCGCTCTCGACTCTCTTGGCATGAATGTCTATGCTTTTCATGCCGCTAGTAAAGAAGAATATTTAGAGCACCTGAAAAAAACATTAGAATTCTGTCCAGATATCATCATCGACGATGGTGGAGACTTTGTTTCCTTACTTCACGGAGAATGTAAAGAGTATGCCAAAAACTTACTAGGTGGTTGTGAAGAAACAACCACAGGCATCCACAGATTACGCGCCCGTGCTCAAGCTGGAACCTTAGACTTTCCCATGATGGCCGTAAATGATGCCAATTGCAAACATCTCTTTGATAATCGCCACGGAACAGGTCAGTCCACTTGGGATGCTATTATGTATGCAACTAACAATATTATAGCAGGTAAGGTAGTAGTAGTTGCCGGCTATGGCTTCTGTAGTTCTGGAATTGCCCTTCGTGCCAAAGGTTTAGGTGCTAGGGTAGTTGTAACTGAAATCAATCCCTATCGTGCCCTAGAGGCAGCTATGGAAGGCTACGAGGTTTTAACCATGGATGAAGCAGCTAAAATTGGTGATATTTTCATCACTGCTACCGGATGTAAGGGTGTTATCACTAAACGCCATTATGAAGTGATGAAAAACAATGTATTCTTAGCTAACTCTGGACATTTTGATGTAGAGTTTAGCAAGCCTGATCTTTTAGCTATGTCAGATAAAGTCATTGAACGCAAAAATTTCATTGAAGGTTACTATCTGAAGGACGGCCGCGTAATTAATGTACTTGCCGACGGAAGACTAGTTAATATAGTTGCTGGCAACGGTCATCCTGCAGAAATTATGGACTTAAGTTTTGCCATTCAAGCACTTGGGGCACTTTACATAGCTAAGAATGGTAAAAACCTCAAGCCAGACCTTTATGCTATACCTGAAGAAATTGACCATGAGGTAGCAATGATGAAGGTTAAAGCTTTAGGTCTAGGACTTGATGCCTTAACAGCAGAACAAAAGATCTATATGAGTGGTACTGGAGACGAGTAAAACTCCTCTTCAATCAAAAAATCACATAGCAAAGCCGCTAGCTGGTGCTAGCGGCTTTTTTGGTGAAGATAAATGGGCTCGAACCATCGACCCCCTGCATGTCAAGCAGGTACTCTAACCAACTGAGCTATATCTTCAAAATATTATGCTTCTAAATTTATCTTTGTGTATTTTAACATTATCTAGCTTTTTCTGCAATAAAGATCTCGTCACAAATTATTATAAAGAAGTGCAATACATTCAAACATTTGCTATAATGGGGATTATAATTTTCACAAAGGAAGGTAAAAATATATGTTACAGAAATACATGTGGGTCTTTTTTATTTCCATGCTTCCCTTTATTGAATTGCGTGGTGCAATTCCGTACGCCCAATCACAGCATTTAGCCATACTCCCGTATTACTCAATCGCAATTATCGGCAATATGTTACCAATACCCTTTATCTATTTTTTTGCCCACAAAATCTTCGTCTGGGGCTCAGATAAAGCTATAATTGGTAAACTCTTTTCCTGGTGCGTAGTTAAAGGTGAGGCTGGTGGCAAAAGCCTACAAGCTAAGGCAAGCAAAAATGGCATCTTTATTGCCTTAATGATTTTCGTAGGAATACCCTTGCCAGGAACCGGTGCCTGGACAGGCGCCTTGGCAGCTAGCATTTTGAAATTAGATTTCAAGTCTAGCATGGTTGCTATCTTTGGAGGAATCCTGATTGCAAGTGTTATTATGGTAGCTGCTAGTGCTGGTTTTTTTGGTGCTTTAGGTTTCCTATCTTAACCTAAAAACCATAAGAAATATATCCACTATTCTGCAGATTTCTTTATAGTTAGGATAACCTTTAACATTCAATTTTTTTCGTTGCATTAAAAAAACAGTTGCTCAGATTCTACAGGCGCAACTGTTTTTTATGCTTTTAACGGATCAACTATTTTTGCTTTTCAATCAAATAATTACTGAGCTATACAAATTCCATTCTGTAAGCTCATTCCACATCCTCCGCCTTGACCTCTACCTGCTCCACCTTGGCCACGCCCTGCACCATTAGAACCAAACTTTGCACCTAAGCTCTGGCCAATTTTTGCAGTACCTGTTCCATCACAAATAGCTTGGTTGTCTACTAAAGCTTTGATAATTTCATCTGCCTTAGCTTGCGTAATTGTACCAGCTGCCACCTGAGCCTTAAGTAAATCCTTTTTCATTTCCAAGCTTTCCAACTTATATGCTGCAAGCTTACCTGCTTCACTAGCAATAGAGCCATATGTTTTGCCTGTTTCAACTCTTTCTGCGGTGACACTTGCTACCGTTCTACCTGTAATGCCTGCAACAGCTTCTGCAGGTGTTTTATAGATTGATGCTGCAAACACGCTCGCAGATGTTGCTCCTATTGCTAATACAATTGCACTTACCGCGAAAATTTTTCCTAATTTCTTCATGATCTTTCCTCTTCTCATCAGTTCAATTTAGCAGCTTATTTGAAACTTCTGTTCTGCTATGGCTTTATCTTAACTGATATCTGTGTCAGAACTATGTTTTAAGTATTTTGTTTTTGTGCTAAATTAGTTTCTTACTTCAACCTTAATTAACCTGTAGAAACCACTTGATGTTATTTTCTGCAATTCTTTAACTTTGTAATACTCGAAAACTAAAAATCGCTCCTCCACCTATTGCGTTTTCTGCTACTATCTCAATATTATGTCTAGCGGCAATTTGTTCAGCAATTGCCAGCCCTAAACCAGTACCAGATTTATTCTGTTCTGTGGGAGTACGATAAAATCTATCAAAAATATATGGCAAATCTTCCTTGGCAATTCCAGCCCCATGATCACGAATGGTTAAAGTAGCATTTTGTAAAACTAGCTCCACGCTACTACCCTCAGGAGAAAATTTAATGGCATTATCTAAAACAATTATCAGCATTTGTCGTAATCTGTTATAATCTCCATCAATTAAACAGTTCTTACCATCCTTGTTCACAGATATATTAATAGCTTTTTTTATGGCTATTTGGCTTGCACTTCTTATTGCATCATCTAAGACAGCACAAAATGAAATTTTTTCTTTTTCGATGATAAAATCAAGATTCTGAAGCCTAGATAAATCTAGTAAATCTCCTACAAGTCTTTGTAAGAATAATATCTCAGAGAGCATTTGTTGGTGGTAACTCTCTATTGTTATTGGATTTGTGACCACCTTCTCCAATAATGCCTCTAATGATCCTCGTATTACAGTAATAGGAGTTTTTAATTCATGTGAAATATTAGCAACAAAATCTTTTCTTAATTGCTCTAGCTTTTTTCCTTGTATATTTGCTAATTCTAAGCGTTCTGCTAAAACATCTAGTGTTAATGACAGTTCTCCAATTTCATCGTTTTGCTTAATATTATTTTTGGCTGTATAGTCACTATTTACAAGCCTCAAGGCAGTAGTTTTCATATTGTTTAATGGTTTGGTAAATGTAATAGAAAATCTAATGGCAAGTAAAAATGATATTAGTAATGCAGCTACCATACTCAGGACTAAAAGAGTAAACCCCTGGAATATAGCCTGATTAGTCACTTCAACAGGAGAATGCAGTAGCACCACACCTAACACTTCATTGTTGGCTGTTTTAATTGGTGTACCTACAGTTAAAGTGAGTTTAGTTAAAATACTACTGAAATCTTCACTAAATACCGTTTTGCCATTTAGTACCTCTTTAACAATACTAGTTGCATTTTTTGGTAAATCGCCATATTTATATCCGTTTCCAGTTGCTTTATCTCCCATTCCACTGGTTATTAGGTTTAAGTCTTTATCCACAATCCATACATCAGAGCCTGCTATATCCCCTATAAACCGCATATATGCCCCGTAGCCACCTCGCATTCCAGAATAAACTTTATTATCACTAGTAGCTCCTTGTCCAGCCATAAAAGTTGAGAGTGTAGTCGCTATACTGACTGCTCGTTTTTCCATTTCCGCTTTATGCAACTCTATCGTATTATTGCGAAATAATACTAGGAAAACACCACTGATGATCAACGAAAATACCAGTAAGGCAACAGCAAAATAGAGACTCAATTTAAGCGCAATCTTGTTTTTAATCATCACCCTGAACCTCAAATTTGTAGCCTATACCCCAGATAGTTTTGATTTCCCAAGTATCATGCACCACCACTTCTAATTTAGAACGCAGTCTCTTAATATGGCTGTCTACAGTTCTGTTATCACCAAAATAATCATACCCCCACAGACTGTTCAACAGGCTATCTCTTGAAAACACTTTGTTTTTATTTCCAGCAAGTGTCCATAAGATTTCTATTTCTTTTTTTGTTAAAGCAATAGCCTTTTTATCAATTGCAACGGTATAGTCTGCAAGATTTATTTTTAAATTCTCAATTTCTAAGACTTGTTTTTCCTTTGCATCTGCTCTTCCTATTCTTCTTAGTATTGCTCGTACTCTTGCCATTACTTCACTAGGTGAAAACGGCTTGACAATATAATCATCAGCTCCAATATCCAGTCCCATAATTTTCTCAAAATCTTCTCCCCGTGCAGTAACCATAATTACTGGAACATTAGAAATTTTACGAATATCTCGGCAAACCTCGAAACCATCCTTTTTGGGCATCATGACATCCAGCAAAACAACATCAGGCTTTTCCTGCTGAAATTTAGTTGTAGCCTCATTACCATCTAGCGCTACAATAACCGTATATCCCTCTTTTTTTGCATATTCTTCTAAGATAGAGGTAATATGTTTATTATCATCTGCAATTAATAATTTCACAATTCACTACCTCCTTTTGTGCTTATTATACATCAAAGTTGTGTTATTTTTATGTTTTAATTTTCATATAATCGCAATATAAATCACCAAGTCAATATACAATAAAGATGATAAATGCTATAATATTTTTACTGATTCATAACTAAAAACTAACAATATTACGGAGGAAGTTGCAAATGTTATATACCAGAGTAAATATATGCTGACAACAAGAGAAATCTTCCTTATTTTACTCGCTTTTTTCTCTGGCACTTTACCTTTTTCATTTTGGCTAGGCAAATTTTTTGCAAAAACTGATATCAGAACCATAGGTGATAAAAACCCAGGTTCTTCCAATGTTTTTCGCACGGGACATCTCAAACTAGGAATAATTGCCATAGTGTTAGATTTCGCCAAGGGGCTATTGCCAGTAATCATCTTAGCTCCTATGCTGGATATAGGGAGTATCCCCTGGATAGCAGTCGCAATTGCTCCCGTTTTCGGACATGCTTTTTCTCCATTTTTACATTTTCGCGGGGGGAAAGCAGTAGCAGTAACCTTTGGAATTTGGACTGCCCTTACCCTCTGGATAGTGCCTTCCTTTCTAGGCGTCGTGTTAGCTATTCTTTATCTTTGTTTTAACGTAAGCACCGATGGCTGGAAAGTAATGCTTGGGCTAATTGGGATCGCAATTCCGCTGCTAATTATACAAGCGCCATTTGCCTATTGGTTAATCCTCGTTTTGAATATCATTGTCGTAGGCTATAAACACAGAAGTGATCTTACAAAGCCCTTACGGATAGCTATTAAACATTAGAGAGGTTGTCGCTCATGTTTATTTATATTATGCTTATCTCTCTTTTATGCTTTATACTTGTACAACTGCTAATCGAACTAGGAAATGTCTTAATCATTTCTCGCTTTCCCATGACTATAAATGTGGTTGACAATCCGCTTATATCCATCCTTGTCCCCGCAAGAAATGAAGAAGCAAATATAAAAGAGCTGATGCTTTCACTCTTAGCACAGGATTATCCTAATTACGAAGTCATCGTCTTAAATGACTATTCAGAAGATAGCACTGGCGAAATCCTTGCTGATTTGGCAAAAAATCATCCTAAGCTTAGAGTTTTATCTGGTACTCCGCTTCCGATTGGTTGGTATGGCAAGCATTGGGCGTGTCATCAACTTGCACAGGAGGCAAAAGGAGCATGGATTCTTTTTACAGATGCTGATACAGTTCACCAACCAAGTATGCTCACTTCAACTTTAAATCTTGCCCACAAACTCGATTCAGATTTGCTAACAGCTTTTGTGCAACAAAAAATGTTGACCTTTGGTGAAAAACTTACTGTACCCTTCCCCATTTGGAGCATTTTTACTCTTTTACCTATTTTTATTGGCACTATTTTTCATTTACCTGCTTTTAGTGCAGTTAACGGACAGTTTATGTTTTTTAAGAAAAGCAGCTATAATCAGATTGGTGGACATGAAAGTGTACGAAATCATGCTGCCGATGATATCTCCTTGGGCAGGCTAATAATCAAGCACAAACTAAAATTGCATATTCATGATGCAACTGCTTTAGTCGAATGTAGAATGTACCATTCCTTCAAAGAAGCTTATGCTGGTTTTACAAAAAATTATTTTGCAATATTTAATTATAGGATTCTCCTTTCTATCTTTGTTTGGAGCTGGATAGTTTTTATTTGCTGGTTTCCCCTAATTATTGCAGTTTCAAATATAGTCGCTCCTTTTCTCACCCTTAGATGGTCCCTTATTTGCTATCTAATAATTTTCCTGCAAGCATTGCTTTGGCTTATTCCAACCATAAAATTCAAGATGCCACCAATTATTATAATTTTGCATCCACTTATTATCCTAATTTCATCACTTATTGGTTACATTTCCATGATTAAAACCATTTTTTTCAATACAACATGGAAGGGGAGAAACTTAAAACCACCTGAAATTAAATTTTTTTAACTATTTAAATTAAAAAAAGGGAGTGTTGTAAAATGCAAGCTAAGAAAACTAAAAATCAGCTTAAAACTGTTCCAAGAAAGAATACCTTGTTGAAAGCCTTTGTTGCCTTAACCTTTGTTTTGATGGTTGTTGTTAATGCTTTAGCAAATATTTTACCGATAAACAACAAGGGAACAGGTGAGATTTCAGATTTTTACAAAAATCTTTTTGCTCCAGCAGGCTTAACCTTCGCCATCTGGGGAGTGATTTATCTTACTTTAGCCTTATATAGCCTCTATCAGTTTGGTTTATTGTCAAATAAGAATAAGCCTTTGAAAGAAGCCTTAATAAAAAAAATTGGAGTTTATTTTTCTATTTCTTCACTAGCTAATACACTTTGGATTTTCTCTTGGCACTATCAGATAATTCCATTATCCATGCTTTTAATACTAGTTGTGCTTGCATGCCTGATTATGATTAATAGGGCAATCGTCAAAGAAAAGCTTAACTCTAATGAGCAGCTTTATCTTGGTCTACCTTTTAGTATTTATTTTGGTTGGATCACAGTGGCAGTCATTGCTAATTTTACCACCTTGCTAGTGAGCCTAAGTTGGAAAGGTTTTGGCATTTCTGAAACTATTTGGACAGTAATAATTATCTTAGTGGGATTAATTATCAGTGCTGCCACTATCATTAGAAACAGAGACTTCGCCTATGGTCTTGTGATTATCTGGGCATATGCAGGTATTTGGCTTAAACACACCTCTACAAGCGGCTTTGCAGGAGCATATCCAGCAGTAATTAATACCGTCGTTATTTCGATTATACTCTTAGTTGTTACTGAAGCTTTTATCCTCATTAAACCAAAAAAATAACATAAAATCAGAAAAAGCTAGGATAATTCTCCGAGAGAATTATCCTAGCTTTTTAGTTCTGTTTTGCATATAAATAATTTCTTTATTTAACTATTACCAACATAGCCTTAAATATAGTATTCAGATCTTTTAACTGCGTAGTGCGCAAATTTTGAATAGCAAAAATCTTTTTGAACTCTTCTGCCATCTTGAGGTAGTCTTTTTCACTAATATTTTTCTTGTTAATCTCTGCTAGATGTTTTACATCACCTTTAGTATCATGCATAGCAACAAGAATTGCTTGTGCGCTTGTATTTAATGGCTTTAATGCTGTTATTTTAAGCGCGCCTGTAGTACTAGCATCGTGTTTGATTATTCTTAGAGCTTTTGAGATATCTTTTCTAATTTCATTGTTTGCCTTAACTAAATCATTATTAATTTCTTTTTGCACTAAAATTTGTTTTCTTGCTGCAATTAGTTGCTCACGATATTTCTCAAAGGCTAGTCTTTTTGCCTCTTGCTCTGCTTTTCTTATTTCCAATGCTGCTTTAGAAGTTGTAATTGCAGGCCTAGTTGTTGTAATAGCTGGTCTTGTCGTATGCTCAGCTCGTTCTTGTTCCATTTTCTCTATTTGATGGGTAAATGCATAAGAATGATTTTCTAAATTTGGTGTGGAAGCAAAAGCAGTTGTGCCCATTGCACAAATAATTGATCCTGCTAATAATATACTAATAAATTTTTTCATTTTCATTACCTCTTTCTCAATTTATTTTTTTACATCTTAAGGATTAGGAATTTCCATATCGCTGGCAGAAATTTGATCAAGTTCTGCCAAAAGCTTTTCTGTTTCATCTAGCATAGCTTCAATTTCCGCTAAATCACTTTGTACTTTTTCGCCAGTGCTTAATTGGCTTGTTGTGATAGAACTCTTAGTAACTATACCAAGGTTGTTCTGACCTAGTGCAGTAGAACTCAGACCTTCTGTGTTAAAATATATTTGGCTTGATGTGGAAGAATCAATGTTAGAGTTTGTTTTAATACTTGTTTTTGCGCCACACCCGACAAGTGATATGGACAATAACACCACGAGTGCTATTGCTATCATTCTTTTCACACATTTTCCACCTCTCTGCGTTGATTATAATCTAGTTTCTTAACGCAAAGCAAAGGTCAAACTATGGCAAATTCAAGGCAATCATCTAAATGTCCAAAAATATGGTTAAATTGCTTGGTAATTGAATTTGTTTTCATTTGCTCTAAAGCTCCACTTGCTTGTTATAACTATTACCATCAAATCCTCTACTTTTCATTTTATATAAACGCTTACTTGTTTTATGCTTAGTTGGGCGCTATGATATTACGTATATGGCATGTTTTTCGGTTGCTCTCATGTACCCTTAGGCATTCATTATATCAATTGTGTCAAGTAATTGCATTAGCAAACTGTGGCAAAGTAATGGCATTTTTGCAAACTACTGTATTTTTCCAGCTAATACTTTATAATACGAAGTGAACAGGGGGTAGATTTCTGGTGAAAAAGACAATTTATATCGCAGATGATGAGAAAAATATTAGAGAACTGATTGATACTTATTTAAAAAATGATGGTTTTGAAGTGCTTGCTTTTGCAACAGGTGATAAATTATTAGAAAAGTTTTTAGAAACTCCTTCAGATATGGTTATTTTAGATATCATGATGCCTGGTACAGATGGACTTAGCCTCTGCACCAAAATAAGGCAAAAAAGCAATGTACCAATTATTATCGTATCTGCCAGGGATAGTGAGCTTGATAGAATTACCGGTATAACCCTAGGCTCCGATGACTATTTAACCAAACCCTTTTCTCCCATGGAACTAGTGGCGCGAGTAAAAGCAATTTTCAGGAGACTCTCCTTTGAGCGAACAGAAAACAATCTTCTTGATTTTGGTAATTTACAAATAAATATCAATACTAGACAGGCATTAATAGAACATATAATCCTTGATTTAACCCCGACGGAACTCGCACTACTCATATATTTAATGCAAAACAAAGAAAGGGCCGTTTCACGTGAAGAATTACTAAAGAATGTTTGGAAATTTGATTTTGAGGTAGATACAAGAGCAACAGATGATATGATTAAAAGACTGCGAAAAAAATTAGCCGCTTGCGGCTCCACTGCAAAAATTATTGCTGTTTGGGGCTTTGGTTTTAGGCTTGTTGAGAATGAAGATGAGTAGCATGAAAAGTATAAAAAATAGCATTCTTACACCTTTTTTAGCAATCATCATCATTATCCCGATAACCACGCTGCTAATTTTTAATATAGCTATGAATATTTATGTCAGCAATAGCGCAAAACAGGAAATAAAAAATACCATAGCTGCCATGAATACCATTATCAAACAGGAGTTTTTAGGCAACAGCTTTGATTTTTCTAATGAAAGTGTTATTGCAAATGCTATGTTTGACATTAGCAATGCCGTGAAAGCATCAAAAATAGCCGTTAACACGGATATTTTACTCTTCAACCAGCAAGGTAAGCTTATCTATCCTGAAAACTATACTAATGATTTGCTCTTGCAAAAGCTAGCAACACAAAATATAATTTCCAACAAAATAACCACCGTCAAGACAGACTATGGATCATATTTAGTTGCTAGTAAAACATTGGCTGCTCTGCAAAACGCTCCAATTATTATATTTGTTGCATCACTAAATTCCGCAAGTGGTTTGATACTCATCATAAATCTTATTCTAATAGTGGTTATGCTATTAGGAATCAGCATCAGTATCTACATAGCCAATGTAGTATCAAATAATGTTTCACGAGCAACAAAAACTCTTTGTGTAATCACAAAAAATATCGGTGAGGAAAAGTTTGAACTCTTACCGCTACAAACTGATATCCTTGAGCTTAATGAGCTAACTAAGAGTATTACACAAATGGGTGAAAAAATGCAGGCACAGGATAAAGAACGAAAAACCTTCTTACAAAATGCCTCGCACGCTCTTCGCACGCCACTTATGTCTATAAGTGGTTATGCTGAGGGTATTGAAAATGGCGTTTTAACAGATGTGAAAAAATCTGCTGGCATCATCAAAGCAGAAGGCAAAATCTTAAATAAGCTTGTAGATGAACTATTGACCCTTTCTAGAATTGAAAGTTTTTCTTATGAGCATGAGCTGAAAATTCTTAACCTCTCTGACTTATTAAAAGATTATAAAAGTAGTCTTGATGGCATAGCACTAAAAGAAAATAAGAAAATAACTTTAATCTCAGATGAAGATATCTTCATTTTGGCTGATGAAAGCCTCTTAGCACAAATTGTCTTTAATATTGCTGGAAATTCCCTTCGTTATGCAAAAAGCGAGCTGAAAATTCGTTTAACTAATAAAAAACTAATCATTTCAGATGATGGTGATGGAATCGACGAGCAAGATCTACCGAATATTTTCGAAAGATTTTATAAAGGAAAACAGGGCAATTTTGGACTAGGTCTAGCCATTGCAAAATCTGCAGTAGAATTTCTCGGTGGCAATATCAAAGCCTACAATCATGCTGGGGCAGTTTTCGAAATCAACTTTTTATAGTCAAGGGCTAATGACTTTAGAATAACTGCCGGATCAATGGGTAATTCATCAACATTTTAATTGTGAAGAAAATCACTGAAGAAAAGTAAAACACCAGAGTCTAATATGAAAAACTATACTTCTACTAATGCAAGATAAAAAAAGAGGGCCATATGAAAAAACAAAATAATAGAAACCTTATCCACATCAGCTTTGACGTAGGATTATTATTAAAAGGCTTTAATGCTTTACTTGAAATAATTGGCGGTATTGCATTGGTATTCTTAAGCCCCTCTAGAATGAATCAGTTAACAACTCTTGTATCGGGCAAGGAACTTGCTGAAGATCCAACTGATTGGCTGATGAATTATTTAGTCAACTTTGGACATACCTTTTCTATCAGTGCACAGCAATTTACTATGTTTTATCTATTATCCCATGGTACGGTTAAAATGGTAATAATACTACTTTTGTGGAAGAAAAAATTGTGGGCATATCCATTGTCAGTTGTCATGCTTATTGTTTTTATTGTATATCAATTATACCATTACACCAGCAGTCACTCCGTAATGCTTTTGCTACTTACACTTCTTGATATTGCAATGATTGTACTTACAGTTTTAGAATACAGGCAAATGAAATTAGAAAAGCAATAACACAAAAAAAGATTAATCTTTTTTTGTGTTATTGCTTTAAGAACAATTCCTATGGGGTTGTTCTTGTTTATTTCTTCAGAGAAAACCAAAATACACTGCCTTCATTTATTTTAGATAAAACCCCAAATTCTCCCTCATGGAGTTCTATAATTGATTTTACAATGGAAAGCCCAAGTCCGGTGCCAACAACTGCTCGCTTATGCACTTGATCAACCTTGTAGTATCTATTCCAAATATTTTGTAAATTTTCAGCAGAAATACCCTCGCCTGAATCAATAACCTCTATTCTTACCTTATCCTCAACTACTAGTTGCTTAATAATTACCGTTTTATCTGCACCGGTATAATTTATAGCATTAGTAAGTAAATTATAGAATGCTTGCGCTAGTTTCTTTTCATCGGCAACTATCATTACCTCTTCTTCATAGACAAAATTCAAGCTATACCCATCTTTTTTTACAAGCTCTCGCATTCTGCTGATAGTTTCCTGCAAACTCTGCGTAAGATTATAAGTTGCATAATTGATATTTTGTTCTCCTGCTTGCAGCTTAGAAATATCTAGCACATCATTCACGAGAGTGGTAAGCCTTTTTGTCGCATCCAGAATTATTTGGGCATTTTCCATATTATTTTCCTCTGGTAAATCACGCATAGCTTCGGCATAACCACTAATCAGAGTAAGTGGTGTCCGTAAATCATGGGAGATGTTTGCAATTAATTCTTGCCTTAGTCCTTCAACCTTTGCCAATTCCTTAGCAGTGAAATTCAAAGTGTCAGAAAGCTCATTTATTTCCTTATATCCATTACCGTGAAAAACTGTTTGATAGTTTCCTGTGGCTAATATTTTCGCACTCTCATTAATTTTCTCAATTGGCTTAGAGACTCTCTTGGCAATTACCAAAGCTAGAATAATTGAGAACAAGAGCATAAATCCGGTTATATAGTAAAGCTGTATGCGTAGGGTGGTTACCGTTGCATTTACAGGAGTGATGATAGCATTTGAATTTATGGTGATTTTTTTGCCACTACTTAGTGTAACCTCTTGAGTAAATGAGATGCTTTCTGGAGGCCGTCTTTCCTTAATTAATTCCTGCTTACTTTCAATTTTTCTGTTTGCGTCATCTCCAAAAATTGTCTTGTTGTTTTCATCAGTAATAGTCACAAATATTTCACGGCTTCTGTTGAGATCCAATAAAATTGCACCGAGCTCTTTGCTTTCAATATTTTCCATAACTGTTTTAGCCGCAGCTTTTACATCGTTAGTTCTGATATCTTTATAAAATTTCCCTAAAAACACTACTTGAAAAAGCCAAAGCATAACTAATAGCACTCCGCAAAAGCCAATTAAATATAGAAATATTTTCCATTTGATACTAATATTTTTCATTTCCAATTTATGCTCACCCCTCAAAACGATAACCAACACCACGCAGCGTAGTTATCAATTCTGCATATTCTCTTAAGCTTTTTCTTAGGAGCTTAATATGTGTGTCTAGCGTTCTATTATCTCCATAAAAATCATAACCCCATACCTCAGTGATGAGCTTTTCACGAGTTAAGGCAATGTTATTATTCTTGATTAGATAAAAAACCAGTTCAAATTCTTTAGGAGACATCTCAATTTTTTCACCATTGATGGTAATTTTTCTTGCAGTAAAATCAGCAGAAAATCCATCTTTTTGATAGATTTCATGTTTAAGCGAAATATTTTTCTGTGTTCTTTTCAAAATTGCATCAATTCTCATCATCAACTCTTTTGGAGAAAAAGGCTTTACCACATAGTCATCAATGCCCAGCTCAAAACCATGAATTTTGTCATATTCCTCACCACGGGCTGACAACATTAAAACAGGCGTATCTTTTGACTTCCTAATTTCTTTGACAGCTGAAAAACCATCAAGCTCAGGCATCATAATATCCATGATAATGATGTCAAATTGCTCTTTATGGCATAGTTCTATTGCAGCCATCCCATTTTCCGCTTCAACAACCTTGTGCCCTTCAAAAATTGCATATTTTTTGATTAATGCCCTAATTTTCACTTCATCATCAACTATCAGAATTTTATAGATGATCTTCACCCCCCAAAAACAAGTTCGCTTTTTTTAACAATTATATCATGAAAATATTGAGAATTCTATGCTCTTACCAGCAACAGTTAAGCTGGCAATTAGCATAGAAAGTATAACCCAATCTTAAAGAGCAAGAGGCTACGCAGTCTCTTGCTCTATTCATAAGCACTAATTATATTAGCTAGCTAACAACTAGCTTCTTCTAGGATTACCTTGCATCCCCGGATGTTGCTTTCCTCCTTGTTCAGCTCTACCAGCGTGTTGCTTTACACCTTGTTCAGCTCTCCCACCACGCTCATTCCCAAACATAGGAATTCTGTCATTTGTACGCACATCCCCTGCTCTTTCACTAAGTCTTGTCCGCATCTCAGTTGCGGTAGCTTGATCAATTAAACCTAAACTGAGGTATTGATCGATTGCTCTACCTTCAATACTAATTACTTTATCTTGTAATGCATAGATTGTTTCTTTTTGCGCTGCAGTTAATGCTACCCATTTTTTCTGCAATTCGTCCATTGCTGTTTTTTCCGTCTCATGTGCAGCAAGCTCATCTGCAGTTAAAACTGGTTTAAGCTGATTAGTATCGATACTACCTTTTGTTGTACTTAAAGTAGGGCGTTCTCCTCTTGGCCCTTGCGGTCCTTGTTTAAGTCCGAATAAAGGAAGCTTTCCATCCGCTTGCATTTTAGCTTCGTTTTCACTAATTCTTGTTTTCATTTCAGTTGCAGTGGTTTGATTGATTAAGCCAAGCACCAGATATTGATCGATTACTTGATTGTTTACTGCAGTTACTTCTTGTTGCAGAGCATAAGCCAAGCTCTTCTGTGCTACTGTTAGAGCAGTCCATTTTTTTTGTGCTGCATCAAGTAACGCTTTCTTTACATTTTGATCTGCCAAATGATTTATTGCAGTTGTTTGTTTATTTTCAGCAATTTTTAAGCTTCCAGCTGTTGTACCTAAGTTTGCTGCAAAAGCCGTGACCCCCATTGTTCCTATTAGTGCTGCTGAACAAACAACTAGCAGAGTTTTTTTAATTTTCATCTTTATTTTCATATCCTTTCAAATTTTTTATTTTTGTCTAGCTTGAATAATTATCTTTCTAAATCTTATCTATCCATTTTATCCTCCCTTCAATGATTATATCTTAGAGCTATAATGTGAATACTAGGTGACCAATTACTGAATGTTTCAGAACTTTTTCATGAATTAACTCTTTTGCAGCCTTACACTTGTTCTTATTAGCATGAATTATTTTCACAATTCTAATGTGTAGAAATCATTTTAAAGCTATTGAATTCTAGAAAATAACAAGCTATAATAAATGGATAATTCAGAAAGAGGGTGGCTTATGTTTGATTTAAGTAGTACTGGTTTTATGCTAATTTCTACAAGTCTAGTTATGTTAATGACCCCTGGTTTGGCATTTTTTTATGGAGGTCTTGTTTCTAAGAAAAATGTTTTAGCAATCATGATGCAAAGCTATGTTTCCATGGCAATTACCACCGTTCTTTGGTATGTTGTTGGCTATTCACTTTGTTTCAGTGGTGATGTTGGTGGAATTATTGGTAATTTAGATATGGCTTTTTTGCGTAATGTATCAATAAATACCTTTTTATCCTCATCAAACCATATTCCTCTGGTAGTATTTATTGCCTATCAAATGATGTTTGCAATTATCACCCCTGCTTTAATCACTGGAGCATTTGCCAACAGGGTAAATTTCAAAGCTTATATCCTTTTTTTACTTGCCTTCCTACTATTTTTATACTTCCCATTAGTTCATATGATTTGGGGCGGCGGAATTTTACAACAATGGGGCGTGCTTGACTTTGCAGGTGGGATAGTAATTCATACATCTGCTGGTATGGCGGCCTTAGCTTCCGTACTATTTGTGGGAAAACGGAAAGATACAGCTTCAATACCACATAGTATTCCTTTAGTTGCTCTAGGTACCGGACTCTTATGGTTTGGCTGGTATGGTTTCAATGCCGGTAGCGAACTGAAGGTAGATGCTAATACTGCCCTAGCTTTTCTAAATACCGATATTGCCGCCTCTTTCGCAGCCGCAACTTGGTTAGCTATTGATTGGTGGAGATACAAAAAGCCAAGATTTATTGGTCTCTTAACAGGTGCCGTTGCTGGACTTGCTACCATTACACCTGGAGCAGGTTATGTATCGATTAACAGTGCTGTAATTATTGGCATCACCTCAGCTGGTGTTTGCTATTTAGCTGTGGAAATGAAAAATAAATTTGGACTTGATGATGCCTTGGATGTTTGGGGCGTACATGGAGTTGGCGGAATTTTAGGTACTATTCTGCTTGGTGTTTTTGCCTCAAAGGCCTTAAATGCCAATGGTTCAGATGGATTATTACTAGGAAATGCTGCCTTTTTCCTGAAGGAAGTTGTTGCTGTGCTTGGTGTTGCAGCTTACTCCTTTATATTCACTTATGTAGTGCTCTTCCTTATTAATAAGATTACTCCAGTAAGGGTAACTGCAGAGGATGAGCTTTATGGACTTGATGAAGCTCTTCACGGAGAAACAGCATATTTATAAAATTCTTATTTCATTTACTTTATAAAAATGGAGAAGCCACATTCTATCGAATGTGGCTTCTCCATTTTTAGTAATATTATATTTATTTTGGAAAATATATTAAATAAATTGCAAATAGGCATTAAATACTGGTATTAACACCTTTTACCGGTCTAGCCTCAATGTACCCTCTATATCCCATTGGTATCAATTGAAAACTAGGTGCTACTTCTGGGTCCCAATCAAATCCATATATTTGAGGATTGTATTTGGTAATAGCCTCCCACACATCACTAATTTCCGCCATGAAGTTTTCATCATCATAGGGCTCTCCCTGAAAAACCATCATTTTACAACTTGGCAAATCTATCAGCTCATAGCCCACAGGTATCCCTTTGGCATAATCAAGTGGTAGTTCCACACCTTGTACATACTCAGAAGTACCTTCCATAATTAAATGTTTTGGAAGCCACATCCCAATTGGCTCGTATAAGGCTTCCTTTACACTAGTCAATAGTGACCATACATCACACCCAACCTCTTCACAATAAGAAAAATACTCTGTTGCTTTTATTCCTCTTTTTAAGAGTAATTTTCGTTTTGGTCTTTCAATCACTTGTACAAATATTGTTTTATTCTCTCTACTTTTTTGCAATTCAATCCCTCCTTTATCCATGGCAAGATAATAATCTCTAATTTTTGTAGGAATAAACAGCTGAATTGGTGGCTTTAACTGGCTGTAACTTTTAGGGGATAACCCAAATTCTTTAGAAAAAGCACGGGTAAATCCCTCATGTGAATCAAAAACAAAATCCAATGCAACATCAATAATCTTATGCTCCTCATCTCGTAGCAGTAGCGCTGCTTTGGTTAAGCGTATACCCCGAATATATTCAAAGAGTGTTCTGCCTGTAAGCTTTTTGAAAATCCTACCACAATGCCAAGGAGAATAGCCCGCAACATTAGCTAGCTGTTTTAGCGTAATTTTCTCCTGCATATGATTATCAATATATTCTTGCATCTTCTCCACCGCATTAATCACATCCATTTGAAGCATCCTATCACATCCCCCATGACAAATTATACAATAATTCAGTGGGATTTCTTGACTTGTTTTGCTTAATTCATAAATATCATCTAAAATTTTCATTATTTGTATTTTGCCAATGTGCTGGCCGCAAAAGATTTACTGGTAGCTTTGTCGTTTCATCACCTTTAGCAGCATTGATTTGCGCTTGTGTGAGAAAGATGCTCTTAGCAAGATTTGTTCCTCTGATATCCGTATCCCGAAAATCAGCACCGATGAGATCAGTGCCACTTAAGTCAACCCCACTAAGATTAGCAGCAATCAGACATGCTCCTCTTAAGTTAGCACCCCGAAGTTGTTTTGTTCTTAAATCTCTTCCCATAAAATCTAATCTTTGCCCAAATTTTCTATTTTTTTCCTTAGTAATATTAGCATCAGGATAATTTTTTGCTCGCTCATTTGCACTTGCCTGTAAGAGCAGTGAGTTTACCTTTGCTCTTACAGCCGCCACATCTATTTTCATCAGCGACATATATTCAAGCTGGGCTAATATTGCTGTGTTAAGCAGTAGTTCCTGCAAATCATCATGGAGTAACCCATGTGTTGTTAAGGCAAGTGCATCTGTAAGATACCAAAGTAGCTCATGGATTTGACGCTGCACATGAAAAGCCTCGAATATTTGCTCAGCAATTTCGGGAAACAGCCTCCAGTCTTTTCCACTAAAGGTAGTTTGCGAAACACTTTGTCCTGCACCAAAACAATCAAATGTAAGACACCCCCGTAGTCCAAGCTCACTTAAGCCTTGGTGAACCTTACACCGAAAATCAGGCTGCAAGTTTGGACATGGTTGACCTGCTTCTTTGTTAACAGGGAATCCCTCTATGGTAGAAAAATACAATGCTATGCAACAAAGAGCAAAACATTTTTCACAATCAGCATATAAATTTCCCCTTATCTGCAAAGCTGCTTTTGCACTATGTTCCAGCATTATTTACTCCTCCAATTTCCTAGGTGCTAAGTATTTTTCTGAATTCTTCCAAAAAAGAAGATATTTTACTCAGCTATATTTAGTTTCTTGTACTTAAATTTTAATGCCATTGCCTCTCAAAAGCAAGGCTAGTAATTTTTTTACCAACTTTATAAGCTGATCAAATGAATATCACTATAGTTATACGCTCTAATTTAGCACGGGCTCTTAACTATTTATATTCATCTGCTGCGTATAAAAATAACATCCCTCATATTTAGGCATGAGGGATGTTTGCATATAATTTAATAATTCCAAAGGTGCAGCACAAAACTTAAGCTTCAGCAGGACTATTAATCATCCAGCTAATCCCAAACTTATCGATGAAAGCAGCATAGTAATCTCCCCAATACATTTTTCGCAGTGTCATCTCAATTTTCCCACCCTCGGATAAAGCTAGGTAGAGCTTTTCAGCTTCTAGATAAGTATCTGGTTCCAAGTTAATATACATACTATTCCCCGCTTTAAATGTTGAGCCAAAAGATTCAAGAACATCTGTCCCCATCAAGATATGATCACCAATAGTAGGCAAGGCAATATGCATAATAAGGTTTTTATCTTCTTCGGCTAGCTTTGATTTTCCTGCCCCTTGTGGTCTGTCACCCATACGGCTGATGCCACTTACAAATTCTGTTCCAAACACTGTTTTATAGAAGTTAAATGCTTCCTCAGTTTTACGGGAGAAATTGAGATAAGTGCTTACACGAGCCATCATACTACCCCTTCCATACTTATATAATTTGGCAAACTAGCCTAACTAAATTTTACATCTTCCATGGGTTATTTGCAATTGTCTGCCTGCTTATTCCTATTAGAAAAATTTAAACAACGCCTGATTTGATAATTTTGCATAGGTAATTTTAAGCTTAGCTAGTGCTATTGCTTTCCCTTGCCTCCACGCTTGATAAAATCTTCCTCAATTTCATTTTTCCAACTTGCATCTATTGATTTATTTAATCTATATTCACTCACTAGATTATTAAGAGCCTTAAAATTTAATATTGTGCCTTCAGCATCAGCCTGATAGTCTGCCGCCTTATCAGCATCAATCCCAAATTCTGCTGCAGTAGCAATTGCATCAATATTTGCACCCAGAAAAATAAACTCCCAAGCATATTTTTCCTTCTGCTCTGCAATCAGCTTTTTAATCTTCCCATGGGAATATTCTTTGCTGGCATTTTCCATTCCATCAGTGATGATTACAATCATCACCTTATCTGCTCTCAGCTCTGCACTGGTGTGCTTTTGTGCATTGCCTATTTTCTGGATAGTTTTCCCAATTGCATCCAGTAGTGCCGTAGTACCTCGCACAAAATATTCTTTTTCCGTGATTGGAGCAACCCCTTGAATGTTAATTCTATCGTGGAGCAATTCGAAATTGTCATCAAACAACACCGTTGTAGCTACAGCTAATCCTGCTTCCAACTTCTGCTTGACAAGCATAGAATTATATCCACCAATAGTATCACTTTCTAACCCAGCCATCGAACCACTTCTGTCTAAAATAAACACCAATTCTGTAATATTTTTTTCCATTTTATTACCCTCCATTTCTTTGATGGTTTAAGGATAACAAAATTCAAGAGCTTGTTGGTCGCTTCTTAAGCGACAATTATGCCCCTAACAAAAGCTGATCAAAAGCAAAAAGAGCTTCATTGATTTCAAAAATATTATAGTTTTCTGCTGCAATAAAATATTCAACTATGAGATCAAATTTATGGGAATGAGATAAAGTGTATCCTGCCCTAGCTAATAAATCCTTGGTTTCATCAAGGCTCAGCTCCAGCGCAATGGCGAAAGCAATCGCTGTAGTTTTCTTGGGATTATAAGCATTATCACTGCGTATTTTAGAAAATAATTTACGATCAATATTGGCTTTTTTGTAGGTTGCTACATCGGTCAGCTGTTTTTCATCAATTAAGCGCAAAAGCATTTGTGAAAAAGATTCCTCCAACTGCGCAACTACTTCATGTAAGCTTCGTTGTTTTTTAGTAGCAGGCGCGCATTGTTCATAAATAGTGTCTTCAAGCAAGAATTCTTGCATTTCCATATAATTATTTATAACTACCTGGCTAATTCTTTGATTGCGCTGGTGCTCTTCAATATAATTATCATCAATATAATTTTCAATTGCAGAAAAGAGCTTTGCACTTAACTGGTAAGCCTTGTTATCATAAACCACCAAGTAGACAAGTAGCTCATTTCTTAAGAGAAATTCACCAATGGATGCTATGGCAATTTTTAAGGCTTCATCCTTGGGATAGCCAAATACACCAGATGAAATAAGCGGAAAAGCAATGGAATTGCATTTGTAGCGCAGGGCTAATTCTAAAGAATTACTATAGCAGTTAGCTAAAGCTTGCGCTTCCCCTGCTACTCCTCCCTGCCATATGGGTCCAACAGTATGGATGACATATTTTGCAGGTAGAGCATATCCCGAGGTAATAACAGCCTGACCAACATGACAAATACCCAGCTGTTCACATTCCTTTTGCAAATCCGCCTCTCCAGCTGCTGAGAAAATAGCACCACAAACCCCACTACCCATCTTCAGGCTAGCGTTGGCAGCATTGACAATAGCATCAACCTGTATTTTTGTAATGTCATTTCTGACTATTTCCATAGGCATAGAGAAAACCTCACTTCAATTGTTTGCTGTAGTAATAGAATTATAACAGTTGTTAGTACAATTATTCAAAATTATTTTTTTGTGCTATTCAAATTCGTGGACAATTTTATCTAACCTCTTCTAATCAAAAAGCTGCGCTGAGCATATCAGTCTTTGGACTCAAATGTTCAGTGCAGCTTTTATCAGCTTATTTATTTAAGTAATAATTACTTACTATCTATCATATACCAAGCGGTGACGGGTGTAGATAAAGTTTTGCTGATGAATAGCAATATTGATAATCTCAGTATGCGGGTGTTTAAGACTTTGAAAGGAAAATCCATTTCCTGCAATTACTGTACCTCCAGCAAAAAGCATCGAGAAATCCATAAAAAACTCATCCAATATGCCCAGTTCCATCAAATGATACATATACCTTGGAGCTTCAATAACAAGTTGTTCAATACCAATCTGTTTTAATACCCACATAAATAGACGAGTATCTATCTCAGCACCACTTGTTCCCACCACCAACACAGGTAATGCTAACGCCTCTGTATCCTGTAAAGCCTGAGAAAATTCAGCAATGCATTGGGAATCTGTTCTTGATGAAATCTCAAAAAATCTAACTGGCTTAGTCGCCTTCTCTTTAATTCGTGCTTTACCAAGAGGAGATGTAACAATTAAAATATGCAAATCTTGATCCTTTAGCGAATTGAAGATCTTATGTGCATAAGGAATGTCATCACCATTTCTGGAAACTACAATGTTTAAGGGATGCTTGGTCTTTTTACCCAGCAAATTTATGCGTTGCTCAATTAACTCGCTATCACATACATGTAATGTCCCTTCTGGCTCCGCAATTAAGGTTTTTGCTGCGGTGATTGAAGCATCCGCATGTGCCCTTTGCATAATCAGCGACCAAAAATTTAGAGTTGCACCGATATTATCCAAAAAGTTATGGCGTGCTATATGAGTACTAACAGGATCATCCATAAAGGCAATCCGTCCATCTAAGGATGAAATCAAGCTGCAATAGGTATATGGTCGATCCTCATAAGCAGCTGGAAAAAGCAAATCACCACCATACATGCGTTTCACTTGGGGCAGAGTTGCTATTTGTTTGCTCCGCTTGCTAAATTCAGCAAGTATCTCATGATTTTCAAATATGCGGTTCATATAAATATCTTTGGGAAACTCCACCTGATATAGTTCAGCCATTTTCACACCTCTAATAAAGAATTACTCGTATCATGTCTACACTTAAAAAATGTGGCAGGATTTGGATATCAATTAATTCTTGAAATCTGTCACACCTGTATAACAGGTAATTCCCCCGTCAAAGGGTATAACTGCACCATTCAGATAACGCATGTCTTTTCGTGCAATTTGGTAGATTAATTGACCAGTTTCCTCAGGTGAAGCAATCATCTTAGCTGGAGTAAGTTTCATTACACTCTCAGTAAAACCAGTAAACATATCATCGTGAATCCCCATAGATGTTTGCACATAACCAGGACAGATAGCATTACAAGTGATGTTATATTCACCCCACTCAGCTGCAATGGTTTTAGTATAGCCTACAATAGCATGTTTTGTAGCCACATAGGTTGATGAACGAGGCGAACCAAAAAGTCCCTGTACAGATGAAACATTCACAATACGACCAAAGCTTACTTCTTTCATCTTTGGTAAAAGGTTGCGGCAAAACATAAATACACTACGCATATTAGTATTGACAACCCAGTCCCACTCTTCGTCCGTTACTTCATCTAGCTTGTGAAATGCGCCTCCAACCCCAGCGTTATTAATTAAAGTAGTAGTTAGACCATATGTTGCAGTTACTTGATCTATCGCTGCTTCTACATCCTTTCTTAAGCTCACATCACATTTAATAGCTATTGCTGCTCCGCCATTTTTCACGATTTCATTTGCAGTTTTTTCAGCATCTTCAATTTTCAAATCTAATACAGCAACCTTGTAGCCATTAGCTCCGAAAACTTTAGCAGTTCCTGCTCCAATCCCATTTCCGGCACCAGTAACAATTACAATATTATCCATCTGACATTCTCCTTAATTTTCATCATCCCAAATTTTCATTAATTCCATTAAATCTTCTACAAGATAATCTGGGTGAATATTTTTACTTTCCACACTAGCTTGATTGTCTACCCCAGTACAAATCAAAATACTAGTAAATCCTACAGCATTAGCACCAGCGATATCCGTATCCAATCTGTCACCTAACATTGCAATATGCTTTACAGAATTTTCCACAAGGCTAGCAGCTAGTTCAAAGAAAAACTTTTCAGGTTTACCCAGCATGATTGGCTGGATAGGAACAGCTGCAGTAAGAGCTGCAAGAGTCATTCCAGCTTCTGGAACTAGTCCCATTTCTGTTGGGATTAACATATCGCCATTACTGCCAATCAGCATAGAGCCCTTTTGGAGATGTAAAACAGCATTTTTTAGTTTTTCAAAGCTTAAATCAAAATCTCCTCCGACAATTACTGCATCCACATAACCAGTTGCATCTTTGCGTATTTCCACACCAGTCTCAGCAACTGCAGCAATTAAATCCCGCTTACCAATAATATAAACAGAGTTAATCTGTGCTCGGTTTTTCATGATATAAGCTTTAGTTGAATCCGTACAAGTGAAAAATTTTTCCCGCATGAGCTTAATCCCTTGCAGAGCAAATCTTTCTTGATATGTCTCTGCAGATTTAGTGTTATTAGTTACAATCAAATATTCTATCTTTCGCTCATCAAGAAACTTAAAAAAATTATTTGCACCCGGCAAAAGCAGATCCCCACGAAAGATGGTTCCATCCACATCAATCATTAAACAATCTATCTCACTCAGTCTCATTGCTTATTTCATCATCGCAATCGCTGCTTCAAGGGAAAGCCCCTCATGAATCATTCCACGAATTGCGCTAGCCATTAGATAGGTATCTTTACTCTGCCAGATATTTCTACCTATTGTTGCACCTGATGCACCACAAGCAAGTGCTTTGCTGACCATAGTCAGCGTGTCCGAAGGATCTGGCTTTGTAGCACCCCCAAGGGTTACCACTGGCACCGGACAAGTAGCAATAACTTCCTCATAGCCTTCCACATAAGGTATTTTCACCCAGTCAGCTCCTGTATCAGCGGCTACGCGAGCTGCTACTTTTGTTACCTCAACATTACGGAACTCAGGATTATCTGCAAAACCACCAGGCATTACTTCTGCCATTACAGGAATGCCCCATTCATGACCTGCCCGACAAATATTTGCTAAAGTATGCCAGCCAGCTTCTTCATTATCTGTTCCAGGAAAACTAGTAACACACATCGCCTCAGCACCTAAACGCAGAGCATCTTCTACAGTATAAAACGCAGCACCGCTACTTCCTTTTTTGGAAATTGAACTAGCCGCTCCATCAATACGCAACACTAAATTTGTCTTAGCAAAAAGTTCTGGAAAACGGCGAACAGTACCATAGGCAGCCATAATTCCGTCAACATTTGCAGCAATCAACAGTTTAAGTGTTTCTTCAATATTATCCATACCTTTAATTGGTCCATAAATAGCTGCATGATCACACGCAACCACAAAAGCCCTACCATCATCCTTAAAAAACTTCCTTAATCTTCTCGTCACCATAACTAAACACTCCTTTAATTTTCATTATATCTTGCATCTACTGGTAACCCAGCAGAGTAATACCTAGGGAAAAGCTAAAGCATTAAGTTTTTTGAAAGCTCCATAAATTTTATAAATTTTTCTGAAAGCTCTCGGTGTATCATAGCATTAGGCGCAATTACAGTATGAGAAATCTTGAACACATTTCTGCTATCTTCATAATTGACAAAGTCTCCCAATGTAACAGCAGCAATCATGGCAGCACCTAATGCTGGCCCATGAGAATAATTGCTAGTATAAATAGGAATTCCCAAGATATCAGCCATCATCTGAGTCCAGATGACACTTCTGGCTGCCCCACCAATCATCCACAGCTCCTCAGAATGGAAATTATGTTTCGCTAGATTTTCTAACGCCCACCGTACCTCAAAAGCTGCTCCTTCCATCACAGCCAAAGTGAACTGCTCTCTAGTATGATGCAAATTACTTCCCCAAAAAATGCCACCGTCTCTGCTGATATTCATTTGTCTACCACCGCTAAGTGGAAAATAATATAAGTCTTCTGTTGTATAAGCTTTGGCTAGCAACTGCTTATTTAGCCTTTCATATATTTCACTACGGCTACAAGTTTTCTCAGGAGATTGCCACATTTGCTGAATCCACCATTCCATCACCCCACCAAAGCAACCAATATATTGAGATATTATCCATTGATTAGGCATAACATGAAAATTAGCACCCATATTTGGTGGAATGGCAGCAAGTTCACCATCTTTAGCAACAGAGTTTATCACCCATGCCGTGCCACATGCTAATAGTGTTTTGCCTTTTCCTGTTAGCCCTACAGCTAGTGCTTCTAGGGTATGGTCCTGTCCACCATTGATTACAGGAATCTGCTGAGAGATGCCGAATAAACTTTTTAGTTCCTCACTTAGTGAACCGATAATAGCATCCGCAGGTTGGATAGTTGAAAGCTGATCTTTTTTTATACCCACAAGACCACACAAAATATCATCCCATACCCCTGTTTTGCTATTAACCAGTAGCATTTCTCCTGCGCAGGAGGGATTAGTGATAAATTTTCCAGTTAACAAAAAAGCAAGATAATCGTTCAGTGAGAGAAAGTAATCCGTAGCTTGGAATTCTTCTGGCATATTTTGCTTAAACCAGGCAATAGTGGCTAGAGGAAGACCTTCTTCAACCCACCATCCGCTTCTTTCTCTTACCAATTTTGTTATGCCCTCTTGCTCCCATTTTTTCACAATATCCTTGGCACGAGTATCCATCCAAGTAATCAAATTGTGAGTTTTAGTTCCATCAGCCCGTACTGGTAAAAAAGAACCACCTTGGGTAGAAATGCAGATAGCTCGAATTTGATTTTTATAATCAGAGGTGAATACCTCTTGTAAGCAGGAAAATACCACTTTTTTAATTTCTTCTGGGCATTGCTCAGCAGCTCCATGCTCAGCATTTAGGAGTTGATAAGCATTTTCTTTAACCAAAATTTCCTTGCCGTTTTGATCAAACAAGACACACTTAGCAACAGTAGTCCCCACATCTAGCGATAAATACAAAGCTATCTCCACCCCTCTAAAGCAAAAATTTTAAGCTTTATTTTATACACATTCATCATCATTTGGTTATATTGAATGCGTGCATTGCTAAATTTTCTAACTCGTGTACTCATTCCACCTCTTGCCAAAATTATACTTTACTTTTTTAGAGAAAGCAAGGGGAAATCTCAAATTTTCTCTTGCTTTCTCTAATGTTCAAAATCGGCTATCCTTAAAAGAAAACTTGAGCATGCCTCAAAATACATGCTATAATGTTTTTATTAGTTTTTATAGGGAGGAAAATAAATGACAATTGTACGCAGTATTCCTTTATATAAAAAGGTATCTTCTGAAATATTAAAACAAATTAACAAGAGCAGTTTTCCCAATAATACTCTGCCCTCTGAGGAGCAATTATCAGCTTCCTTAGGAACGAGTAAACATACCGTGCGTGAAGCATTGGCTGAACTAAAATCTCAAGTATATATCTCCAAAAGGCATGGTATAGGCAACACCTTAATCCGCAGTGTTCTCAATACCCAATTTAGAATCGATGCAAATATGAATTTCATCCAACTTTTAAGCAGAGCTGGCTATGCTGTTACCCTCGAGCAATCAAACTTTCGCATTGAAAACTTAACTATGCTAGGATTTCAAGAGCAGAATTTTTATGCCTATGATGAAATCATGTATGCCGATAATAAACCTGCTACTACCCATCACATGTATATTCCCGTAGCTATTTTTGGACAAGAGGATGTGCTGACAGAGTGCCCTAGATGCAGTTTGTTTGATGTTTTTTCACAGCATCAAATAACCGCCTTTCATTCTATTGTTGAATTTGTACCTGAAATTGCTGATCAAGAAACTAGCAATTTGTTTTCTCTGCATCTTCCTTCTGTCATCAATACTTGGGATGAGATTATTTATGATCAAAATGACCGTCCTATCTGTTGTACCAAATTACGCTTTCATCCTCAAATTTTCCCCCTACGCATGGTTCGCAGGGATTTTGAAATCGTCGAATAATTTTATATCTTGTGGGCTTAATTCTGCTGTTTAATTATTTCTACTAATCTTTTAAAAAACAAAGAGATAGCCTTTTTTCAAGGGCTATCTCTTTTGCATACTCAATTTAGCGTTTTGCTTCATACTGTCTTAATAATTCTATAAATAAAGTAGGAACTTTGTCCATATTTTCTGGGGTTTCTACATAGGCAATACGCATTTGGGTAGTGCCTGGGTTGTGTTGTCCAGGCTTCACATCATAAAAGCCCTTCATTGGTGCTACCAAGAGCGTAGTATCCACACCTTGATAGTTCACATAACCTTCTTGCGCACAATACATCACAAAATCCACCGAATCAAAACCTGGTTTTACAATATTGCGCACATCGATTACTGAATAGATAGCTGCATCTGGACTAGAAACAATCAAGCGTGGTTCCAATTCTTGCAAACTATGATAAACCTTAAACAAGATTGCTTGATAGTATTCCCGCTGCTTTTTACACCACTTGGCAATATTTTCTTTGCTTTCATGTGCCAAAGCACCGAAGATATACTGTCCAATAACATTAGCACAGAGATTAGCTGTATACTCAGCTACCGATTGTTTATGAAACTCTGCATTATCCGTAACCAGTGCCCCGATTCTTAAACCACAAGCATTCCAGACCTTTGATGCCGTCTCAATGCTGATTCTTCTACCTTCAATACCGGGTACTTCCTTGTCATTAATTCCCCAAATACTCACTAAAGCCGTATCTACATAATACAACTCACGATATGCTTCATCGCTAATCATCCACATATTATATTTCACACAGAGTTTAGCTAGTTCAACTAGCGTCTGGTAATCATACAACTGACCTGTGGGATTATCATAAGGAATAACTAAGAGAGCACCAGGGTTATGTTCCTTAATAGTAGCTTCAATTTTGTCTAACTGTGGCAGGCTAAATTTTCCATCATCACCTAAATGGCGGGTGACAGATACGGTTTTTCGCCCAATTCTTTCAGCAAAAGCAATATAATTAGTGTAAGCTGCATCAATCATCAGTAGCGGCTTTTCTTCAGTGCCTGCAGCTCCACAAACACCCAAGAGTAGCATTTCCATGGCATGTGAGCCACCATCAGTTATTTGTGAGCATAGTTTATCAGTAGCAAAGCCACCACTAGCAATAATATTTAAGAAGGCTTGATTGGTTTCAGTAAAGCCCACAGTGCTAGAATACTTGACTACGCCTGTGGCAAAGGGGCTTTGGGGAGCATTTAGAGCAAACATCCTTTGTTGCATAGCCGGATGGGTAGGCAAGGAAACATTACCAATTGCCACATTAATTGCTACAGGTTTAACCTGCCTCTCTTCAAATTTAATTTGTGCTAGCCGAATATCTGATGGCATTCTTTGCTTAAAATGTGCTGATATCATGGGAGTACTCATAAACATAAACCTCCTAAAAAAGATTAATTACATGTAACTGCCATCTTACTATATGACAAGTTTAATATCAAGGAGTTCTCCTGAAAATTTTAGCAAGCTCTAAAAAATTGCAAGAAAAAGTAAAGCAAATATTATTTCTATTTTACCGTTATCTCCTGTTTTTCCTTATTCCACTCTACCTTACAACCAAGTGCCTCAGAGATGAAACGGATTGGTAGCATAGTTCTACCTGGTGCTAGCACAATTGGCTTTACATTAAGATTAGTTCCATCAATCAAGGTTGGAATACCATTAATCTTGGCAATATTACTTCCTATCCACAGCTCAATCATTGTGCTACCTTTGATAATCGTAATCTTCTGCAGAAGTCTATCCCATGCAATACTTCCCCCCAAAGGTTCCGCCACATATCTGATTGGCAGCATAGTTCTATTCTGATAAAGAATTGGAGCTACATCCATCTGCAGGAATGTTTCTAAGGCAGTTCCACTGGTTTGAAATAAACTGGTCATGCCAATATTGAATCTGATAGTTGGTAGAGATAAGACAATAGCTGGTACGGTCACCACCGGAATAGTTACTGGAGGTGGAAGAATTATTCCACCTCCTCCGCCACCACCGCCACTTGGTGGTGGGTCAGAGATAATCACAATCTCTTTCGCCTTAATAGTTAAAATTCCTGTTGCAAAGCTTAGAGCATAGTTAGTACTGGTGAGTCCAGCTGGTGTAATCGTGTAATTACCCACAGCCTCACCAGCTTGTCTCGTAAAGGCTAGTGAACCTCCTAAATCTAATGCACTTTCCGAGAGCGCAAATCCTGCGTAGGTTGCTGTAAAAGTCGGATCAGAATCTCCAATAGTTTTACTCAAATCCTTGGCTTTCACCATAAGTGCGGCTTGACTAATGCTGGCAAAAGCAGAGCCCGTTGTTTGAATTAACTGATATTTATAGCGGTCTGCACCACCACTGATGGTAATGTTGGTAAAGCTTACTGGCTTGTTAGCTCCCACATCTTTCGTGTCAAAATTAGCCTCAAAGCTAAATCGCAAGTCAGCGCCAGCATCTCTATTATCTGAGAATCCTGCTCCAGATACTGCATTGGTTGTTCCGTCATAGAGCTTATCTACTACCGTAAAACCAGCTATCGTCAGGTTTTTTGCTTCCGCTAAAGGATAATCCAGATAGAGCTTTGTCAGAGCTAAATCACCTCTTAAGAGACCTGCTCCCTGCTCTGCAGCCGAGAGTCCTAAATCTACAGCAGTGCCAGTTAGCAAGGCACTAATTTGATTGTTAGTTAAGGTGGGCTGTGCCGACCAAAGTAGAGCAGCCACGCCTGCAACATGTGGTGCTGCCATGGAGGTTCCGCTATTATAAGCGTAAGCAGCATTTTCCCTGACAACTAAACTGCCCAACTTAGAGGAAGCTCCAGCATTTAAGCTCAGACGGATGTTGACACCACTCTTAGTGGAAACAGCAATTGTGGGTATCCAACTGATAGCTTCATCACTTGTAGTTGAATAAAGCGTAAACGCACCAGGATCGTTAGCATTAGTAGAATCACTATTAACAATTACAGCCCCACTTGCTCCGCAAGTCATCGCATTGCTCACTTTTGTTGCAAAAGTTGTTGAGCCAAAGCCAATTGCATCTCTATCAATCAAAGCAATCCAAGCCGAAGTAGTGCTAATACCAGCATTTGAAATTGCCTCTAGCACACTTGCTTCTGTTTTAGCAGTGCCACAGTCAACAATTTGCCCATCGATTGCGCCTAATGTTGCTCCCGTTAAAACCGATGAGAGATAAGTAATGCCACCAGTGCTAATATGTCCACCTAGTCCGGGGATAGTGCTGTAAATATTTGCCCCTGGAGCAATGATATCCACCTCAGGTCCTCTGCTAGAAAAATCTGCGATTTTATTTAACTCATCTGATGCAGAAACCGCTAGCACAGAAGTATATTTTGCCGGATAAAGCACATTGTCTCCTGCAACGCCTTCATTGCCCGCTGCAGCCACTAATAGCAGACCAGCAGCTTTTGCATTAGCACAAGCAGCTTCTAAAGAGCTACTATTTTCAGAGGTTCCTAAACTCATATTGACTATTTTCATCTGATTGGTTACCGCCCAATCTAGACCTTCAATAACATCACTCACATTGCCGCCACCACTATCATCTAGCACTTTTACAGAATGCAAGCTGATTTTTGGTACAAGCCCCACAACACCTATGCTATTATCTTGGGCGGAAATAATACCTGCAACATGGGTTCCATGAGCTTTTATATCAACATTAAAGCTACCTACAGCAGTACAATTCACACCAACCGTGGATAAATTTAAGTCTTCATGAGTTCCGCTAATACCTGTATCAAGTACAGCTACCTTAATACCGGCTCCTGATGCCTCCTGCCAAATTGGGAAAGGATAGGTTTCACCACCAAAGGATTTTTCCACTCCCCATGAAGTGGACTGCTCTAGGCTATGTACTGGGTAATCAGGCTCAATATAAGCAACATTTGCGTCCATTGCTAGCATAGCGGCTTCATCCGCCGTCATTGTAGCACTTACCGCATTAATTAGCTTGAAGCTCTGACGCACCTGCCCACCTTGGCTTGCAATTTTGGCAAACTTGACCGACTGACTGCTAATAAGACCAGACTTAAACCCGACAATTACCTTAATTTGCTCCGCACCGTTAGCATTAGGCAAGGCAAAGCTGGGATACGTATTAGCATTACTCCCAGCAATTAGTAAAATACTTAATATTAAGGCTATCAGTTTCTTCTTCAGCATCGTAACTCCCTCTACTTATCCATAGCTAAATTCTAGTGCTAGGCAAGTTATGGTATATTTTATTATTTTTATAATACTCTAAAAATACCTGCTAGTCAATTGAGAGCAGTAGCATACACAGAAGCGAAGAGCAGCTTTTCGCTGCCCTTCGCTTTTGTTTGTACTTGCGTTAAATTCTAGTAAGTAATGATAACTTCTTGCTTCACATCATCCCAAGTTACAATGCATCCTAACGCTTCAGAAATGAAACGTAGTGGCAACATAGTTCTACCTGGATCAATGATTAATGGTTTTACATTTGGATTTTCAGGATCTATCATCACAGCCACACCATTAATCTTCGCCATATTATTGCCAATCCAAAGTTCAATAGTAGTTGTGCCCCTGATAATAGTAACCTTTTGTTCTGCTGGATTCCAAGTAATAGATCCACCTAAAGGTTCCACAACAAATCTGATAGGTAGCAATGTTCTATTCTCATAAAGTAGCGGAGCAATATCCATCGGTCTAACCACTTCAATTGCAGAGCCTGATGTTTGGAAAGAATCTTTCTCGCCAATATTAAATCTTAAAGTAGGCGGAATTACAGGAATTGGAGTTACATAAATTGTGTAGTAATAAATAACTGGGGATACTTGATAATAAGTATGGTTAGTATCATAGGTATTATTCTCACTATAAGTATATCCAGCTTTAATATAAGGAACCATACTAGTATCATAGAACAATCCGCCCGTTACTTCTAAAGTTCCTGGAGAAGTTACATTAACTACTACTTCAGCAGGCACCTGAGTATTAATATCAGTATTTCTTACTAAATATCCTGCAGTAAAGGTTCCACCTTTAATAGCTACATTCCCACCCGTAACCATTAGCCAAGATATTTTTCCACCAATAATATCTACCGTTCCTGCTTGCACTTCTAATGCAGGATAGTCATAACTACCTTTGGCAAAAATAATCCGCTCTGCACCGGTAATAGTAGCTTTTCCCTCACTTGTACCTTCAATCGTTACAGTACTATAAGAATATGCTAAGCTTCCATATCTTATCGCATCACTTATGGTAGCTGAACCAACTAAACTGTGGAAAGTACCACTGATATAAGCTGTTCCGCCATTCACAATTAGCGTGGTTAAAGTATTTCCATCAATTTCTACCGTTCCTGCATTAGTTGTGAGTGTGCCATTAAGAGCACCATCTACCCAAATAGCAGTATCAGTACTAGTGCTGTTATTTGTTATATTACCAACTAATGTGCCAGCAATGGCAACTTCACCGATGCCACTATTTACAAGTGTTACACTTGATAGAGTAAAATTGTTGTTAACAGTAAATCCATTGTTGTTACTGATAGCTGATGCAGTAGTTAGTCCATTTACTTCCATAATTGCTGCATTAGTAATTGTTGCGAAAGTACTATTTATGTACGTATATCCACCTTGTACTATTAAGTCGTAAAATACATCTACCCTTTGATCAGGTCCCATGTGATCAAAAGAACTTCCAGTTATCGCTGCATAAGTAGGAGTTGCGCCATTAATCCCTGCATAGGTGATAGTTAAATCATCACAGTTAGTAATTGCCCCCGTTACAAGTACAAAAGTTCCCTTTGCATAGGTTATTGCTGCTCCTGTAGCATTTAAGGAAGTACCTATACCATGTACATGGATGGCTGATGGAGATGCATTAGCATTAACTGTATTTCCACCATTATCAGTTAGCGTTCCACCAGTAATGGCAACACTAGCAACTGACCCGTTCAAAGTAACATCGCTGTTACTGCCACTAATTATCAGTGTAAAAGCCGCACCTGTCACTATAGCTTTTGAAGAACCATAAGTTCCATTACTATCTGCAGTTCCATTAATTGTTAACGCTCCACCAGTCATTGCTACATTACCGGCAATGTTGGAAAAAGTTCCCTTCACATCAACTGCAGTTCCACTTCTTACATAAAGATTACCTGTAGTGCTAGTTATTAAACCAACGATTGAGCCATCAGTTTTCACATCGATGGTTCCACTATTGCTTATACCACCTATAACTGAAGTAGCGCTGTATACATTTAGGGTACCTGCATTAGAAATTTCACCACCGCTAACTGTTACTGCACCGCCAGATAAATTTAGTGTATCTCTAGTGGATACATAAATATTAGCATAATTACCACTTGCATCTATAGAACTATCATGTTCATTTCCATTATCAACATACAGTGTAGTAAAAGTTGAAGAACCATTTCCCAATAGAATTCCATGATAACCATAAACTGTGTTTCCGCCATTATCTGTTAACTTTCCACCTGATAAATCAGCATCTGTCACAGAACCATTTAAGGTTACATCTCCACCCAGCATTCTAAAGTGGGCAGCCGCTCCTGCAACAATAGCTTTACTCTCACCAAATGTGCCTAAACTATCCGTAGTTCCACTTAAAGTAAGATCAGCATTTGTCATATGCACATTTCCAGCAATGTTGGAGAATGTGCCTGATACATCCACTGCTGTTCCACTTGTCACATATAGATTCCCCGTTGTACTAGTAACCGTACCTGTGATTGTGCCGTCAGTCTTCACATAAATTGTGCCACTATTGGCAATTCCACTGTTAGCACTATGTGCGGCTGTGATATTTAGAGTTCCATTATTTGTAAAAGATCCAGATGTTGCAGTAGCAGCAGTTAAATTCAAGATATCTCCACTGTCTACAATTATTGTATGAAAATTCCCGTAGGCTATTACACTTGAATTAACTTCTGTATTATTATCAACACGCAAATCGGTGCTTGAACTAGATAAGTTAGTATTTCCAACAACAGTTCCACCTCTAGCTGTTACACTATTACCACCATTATCTGTCAGTTTACCACCAGTGACGAGAGCTGATAATACGCTTCCGTTCAGTGTTACATCACCGGCATTTACCGTCAGTGTATAGCTAGAATTTCCAGTTACGATTGCTGCTGAAGTTGTATAAGTCTCTGGAACACTGTTTGTTGTTCCATTAATAACTAGATTGCTTCCGGACATAGTCACTGGACCGGCGATATTAGTGTACGTTCCGTACACCTTTACTGGCGCTCCAGCATAACTAGCAGAAACATAAAGATTTCCAGAGGTGCTATAGATGGTTCCTGAATAGGTTCCACCCGTAATATAGATGTCTCCACCATTATTGGTGATGTTTCCCCAAACCGTTCCACCATCTATATATATATCGCCTATACTTGTATTGGTTATATTGCCGGTTACTGTACCGCCATTTACTTTATAATCGCCATCATTTGTGAATGGAATATATACTCTTCCGGAATTTACTATAAACGTTCCGCTTGCTCCAACCGTTCCGGCCACGCCATCCTCTCCGACAATCAAGTCAGCGCCTTCAACCGTCATAGTCCCTGCAATTATGTTGACATCATTGTAAATACTTCCACCAACTGCTGTAACAGTTCCTCCATTAACAGTGACCATTCCAAGACTTCCGGAAATTGTCACAATTCCAGTGTCAACAATCAGCGCATGTCCGGCACCATCACCGACGACTTTAGCTGATGCATTTGATGTGGAATATACTCTTAAATTATTACCTGTTGTAACGGTGCCATTAAGAATATAATAAGCGCCTTCCACTCTGATGACTCTGGTGCCATTATCAACAATTAGCGTCGCCTGAGTTCCACTACCAATTACTGTGCCAATCCCGCCACTAACTGTAGTTGTAGCATCAATACGCAGACTAGCTGAGCCTGATATTGCAACTGGATAAGCAGTAGAAGTTGTCGTTGTTACGTCGTAGTCATGCAGATAAATTGTTCCGCCCTCTGCATAAACACCATTATTTAAGTATCCATTAATGCTCCCTGACCCAGTTAATGCACTGGTTACATTTCCATCATGGACCCATAATCCATAATCATAAGCAGAAATATTATTTACTCCAGCTAGATTCAGAGTCCCTGCATTAAGCTTAATACCATAATCTGTTTCATCACCAGTATTTATGTTGTTCACTGTAATACTATGAGTGTTTACGGTGCCTCCATTGATTGTGATGCTTTCAAAACTGCCATAAACATCAATTGTTCCGCCATTGACAACTAAGTCATAATTGGCGTTACCGGTAACTGAAGCTGTACCACTGTCTATAGTCAAGTCTCCAGTCATCGTAATAGGCCCGTTAACGCTGTTAAAATCTCCCTCTGCATAAACTGTATTAGATGAACTCAAGTTTGTATTCAAACCATAGACTGTTCCCCCAGAGGCAATTACATCATTGCCACCATTGTCATCAAGGATTCCTGCCCAAACATAAACCGGAATACCCAAATCCACGCTGATTGAATGTGATTCTCTAATAATCAATCCTGTTACTGTACCACCGGAATAAGTGTAATCACCAGTATAGGTAGTATTAACCCAAACATCTGGTTCTGGAGTATAATCCCAGTACCCTGGAACAAGCACTTCAGCTACAACCCCCACTCCTGTTAGGGTCCAATAGGATACCCCTGGTATAACAGTTGTTAGTGTACTACTATTATAAGGCAAATTAAAACTAGTTCCCAAATTACCATTAGCTATGTGTAAGCTACCTGTAGGGAGACCACTAAAATTCGCCCCAAAAACTGACACTGCTAAAACACCTATTAATAATAAAACCAATAATAATACTTTAATTTTCTTCATAAAATAATTTCCTCCTTTTATAATTGGCTGATTTTGTTAAAACCCTTTTGTTCCCTCCTCGCTCTCTTTTTATCTTATTTCGCTAAAATTAAAATAATTTCTAAAATTCACTTTCCAACTAACCAACTAAAAAATCCAACTTTCTTTTACAATATCTTATTCCTTAGTCATCATGCTGTCAATGCTTTATGTATAATTACTCTTGTTTTTTCTGCATTTGTGCTAATATTTGCACATTAAAAGTTGGTAATCCCCGTATAGCAGGCTTTGCATCACCAGCTATTCTTAGTTCGCTCAAATTCCTGATATCAAAGCTAACATCAATAGTTGCACCGTTCTTCGGTGTACTACTCTGTATCACTTCATTTTTCATTCCTCCTCATACTTGCTAAAGAAAATTACCTTTCCAACTAACCAACTTTCTAATAATTGCCCCATGCAGCTCTATTCTAATTCAAAATCCTTAGCTGTCAGTTTGGGATATATAACTTTCAGCGGACTAAAATCGGTAATCTGATTATCTCTAAGCGAAAGACACCAGAGTTTATTTAAGCCAGCAAGTGGACTTACATCTGTGATTTTGTTATTCACCAAATCAAGCTGTTCCAACTGGTTTAGGCTAGCAAGTGGGGTGATATCAACAACTTGATTAAATGGCACCTTCAAAGTTTTCAGCTTTACCAGACCGCTAAGTGGACTTAAATCGCTAATTAAATTAGAATTAAATTCCAAGGAAGAAAGGTTTGTAAAAAAAGCTAGCGGACTAATATCGGTAAATTGTGAACCAGGTGTTTTATCATTACCAATGAAAAGTGCTTGTGCGAGAAAGGCATCCTTTTGCGTGATTGGCCTGTCTAAAATATTCATCGCGGTGCGCAGTGCCTTTTCGAACTTGGCATCTGCAAAAACAAGAGGCTCATCGGAAATGTTGTCGGCTGAAATAAGCTCAAAATCCTTCTCTTTAAGATTTGCATAGATATCCTTGATTGGGCTGAAATCAGTAAAGGGGTTATTATTAAGATAGAGTCTTGTCAGCAGTAATCCTTTCAGGGTTGAGATATCCATAATCTGATTATCTTGTGCCATCAGTAAATCGAGCTTCTTCATGTTAGCCAAACTACTAATATCCACGATTTGGTTTGAGTGGATAAACAGTGAACTTATATTTTCTAACCCAGATAGTGCAGTTATGTCTGTAATCTTGTTGCCAAATAGGCTCAGGCTATTAAGGTTCGTTAATCCGACTAGAGGACTCAATTCCATGACAGAATTTCCTCCCAAATCCAAATTCTCAAGCTTCGTCATACCTGATAACACACTGATGTCTGTGACTTTATTGAAAGTAAAACTAAGCTTCGTGAGATTAGGAAAATATTTGAGAGCACTGATATCCTTTATCTGCTGTTCCTCTGGCATCTGTGGTTGCCACTCGTTTGCAAGGTTCAGCTCCGTTACTGCCAGCGCCTCAGCCGCAGTAATGTCTCCCTCCGGCTTATTCATGATGGTGCGAATCTTTGTTTCTAGTGCGGGGTCATTAAATACAACCGCATCAGCTTCAACTTTTACTTCCTCTGTAGGAGCAGTACAAGCCGTGGCTCCAATTGCAAACATCAGCACTAGCATAATGCATAACACTTTTTTCATCCTTTTTCTCTCCTTTGTTTTATTTGCAAAATTTACTTAGCCGTGGTCAGAGCATCACAGGATTGATTACTTAAAATTTCATCTTGCTGATGCTGAGTATAAAGCATATCTTTAAGGTTTTTTTCTTGCTTGTACTAAGAACTTAGGCGTAAGCTGCTCTCCACTAAAACTAAGCTGCTGCTCATTATCTATAATCCTATTCAGAGGGATAGAACCTTGTTTTTTTTATTTTAGCACCCGATCCCTTAATGAAACCTAAATTGGAGTTATCATAAAAGAGTTTTTTGTTTTTGAAAGCATTGGCCTTAAGGGTTTTTATAGGGTTTCCAGCTAGCACTGAGAGAACTGTGACAGCTGGAACAGTTTCTGCATATCCTGTTATTGTTACCAAGCCTGTCGAAGAAGTATATATGAATGGTTAAGCTACTACTGATCACTGACTACGATTATAATATCCTTTATATAATTTGTGCTTGGAGTTAAACCGTTAATGATTGTTGCTGTTACTAAAAGTGTGCCCACTGCTAAAGGTGTAAACGTGCCTGCTGTTATATCACTAGCAGTAACTCCTGTTGTACCTGCATCCTTTAAGGTCCATACAATCGTTTTATTTGTTGGCTCAATTGGATCTATTTTTACATCACCATTCAAGGAAAATACATAGCCTATCAATGCAACGCTTTCTATTATTCTTGAAATACTTGTAACTGCTATGTATTTTGTCCAATTACTACCGCTTTTTATGTAAGTGCCTATACCGCCTGTTCCGACTGTGGTGTAAGTAACTCTAAAATTATCATTATTACCAATTAGATTATTGCCTATTGCTGTATTCGCTCCATCCATAGTTATGCTGGTCAGCCCACTATTAAAAAATGCCAAGGCGTCTATAGTCGTTACGCTATTGGGAATGATTATGCTGGTCAGATCCAAGCAATTATAAAACGCGCTTCCCGCTATACTGGTCACGATACTTGGGATGTTTATGCTGGCCAACTTTGTGCAATCAAAAAACGCTCTATTCCCTATACTTGTCACGCTATCAGGTACGGTCATGCTTGCCAGCTTTGTGCAACCAGAAAACGCCTCCGCACCTATACTAGTAACGCTTCCTAGGATTGTCACATTGGTCAGTCCACTGCAATTTTGGAATGTCCAATTATCTATAATCGTCACCTTATTTGGAATAGTCACGCTGGTCAGTGCTATGCAATTAGTAAACGCACCTGTCCCTATAGTCATTACACTACTTGGGATTTCCACACTGGTCAGTGCAGTGCAACCATAAAACGCTTGTCCTTCTATAATCGTCACTAAACTTGGAATAGTTATGCTAGACAATGATGTGCATCTTAAAAAAGCAGCGTACCCTATACTCGTCACATTATCCGGGATGATTATGTTGGTTAGTGCTTTGCAATCTGTGAACGTATTATCCGATATACCTGTCAAGCTACTTGGAATGGTTATGCTAGCCAGTGATGTGCAACCAGAAAACGCGGCATACCCTATACTTGTCACATTATCCGGGATAATTATGTTGGTTAGACCTATGCACCCTTTGAATGCATTAAATCCTATAATCTTCACACCGCTTTGGATGGTTATGCTGGTCAATGTTGTTTTGTTTATGAAAGCATTATTTCCAATAATTGTTACAGGATTTCCACCCAGCGTTGTAGGTATTGTGATGGAAGTATCAGTGCCTGTGTATCCTGTTATTGTTGCTTCGTTAGAAGCGGTAGTATATGTGAATGGTGAAGTTACTGTAATCGCTACATCTGTTGTGTAATTTGTGCTCGTTGTTAAACCATTAGTGACTGTTGCTGTTAATACAAGTGTACCGTTTAATGCAGGGGTAAACTTGCCTGTTGCTAAATCACCAGTAGTAACTCCTGTTGTGCCAGCATTTTTAACAGTCCATACAATGGTTTTATTTGTTGCCTCAGTTGGATTTACAGTCGCTACTGTCAAGTTAATTTCCGTGCCTACTGTGCCCGTTGTAGGTAGGTTAATAATGCTTGTAACTGGTATGAATTTTGTCCAAGCGCCAGTCAAGGTTCCTATGTAAGTGCCTATCCCACCTGCCTCGTAAGCAGTCTTAAACTTATCATTGTTAGGAGCCATAAGATTAGACATTATGTTTGTATTTGCTTTCTGAATAGTTATGCTAGTTAGTGTTGTGCAATTGTAAAACGCATTTGAACCTATCGTATCCAAGCTATTCCCGATACTTACACTAGTAAGTCCTGTGCAACTCTCAAACGCTCTATCATATATAGAACTTACGCTATTTGGAATGGTTATGCTGGTCAGCCCTATGCAACCCTTAAACGCACTATCCCATATAATAGTTACACTACTTGGAATGGTTATGCTGGTCAGAGCTATGCAATTTTCGAATGTATTACTATCAATTGTAGTTACACTACTTGGGATAGTCAGTGTGTTTAGTTTTGTGCACCCATAAAATGCATACGTCCCTATAGTTGCCACACTACTCCCTATGGTCACGCTGGTCAGAGCTGTACAATTATAAAACGCACTATCGCCTATATTTGTCACACCATTTGGAATGGTTATGCTGGTCAGCGATGTGCAATAAGCAAACACTTGCTTCCCTATAGTAGTCATGCCACTTGGGATGGTAACGCTGGTAAGCCCTATACAATTATTAAACGCCCCCAGCACTATAGTCGTTACGCTATCTGGGATAATGATGCTAGCTAGCGATATGCAATGATCAAACGCTTGTTGTCCTATAGTCGTCACACCATCTGGAATGGTTATGCTGGTCAATGTTGTTATGTAATCGAAAGCACCGGCACCAATAATTGTTACAAGCTTTCCACCTAGCGTTGAAGGTATTATGACATCAGTGCTAGTGCCTCTATATCCTGTTATTGTTACTTTGTTATCAGAAGTAGTATATGTGAATGGTGAAGTTACTGTAATCGCAACATCTGTTGTATAATTTGTGCTTGGAGTTAACCCTTTTGTGATTGTTGCTGTTAATACAAGTGTACCGTCTAATGCTGGGGTAAACTTGCCTTCAGTTATATCACCAGTAGTAACTCCTGTTGTGCCAGGACTATTTACTGTCCATACAATGGTTTTATTTGTTGCCTCAGTAGGATTTACCGCTGCTCCTGTCAAGTTAACTTCTGTGCCAACTGTGACCGTTGTAGGTAGGTTAGTAATGCTTGTTACTGGTATGAATTTTGTCCAAGCACCAGTCAAAGTTCCTGTGTAAGTGCCTATACCACCTGCTAAGTAAGCAGTCTTAAAATTATTATTGCTAGTAGCCATAAGATCAATACCTATTGCTGTATTTGCTCGCTCCATCGTTATGCTAGTCAGTGTTGTGCAACCATTGAATGCATTATACTCTATACTTGTCACGCTATTTGGGATAGTCAAGCTGGTAAGAGCTGTGCAACCTTGAAATGCATGATACGCTATCGTCGTAACGCTACTTGGGATAGTCAAGGTGCTCAGTTTTGTACAATTCCAAAACGCATATCCCCCTATAAGAGTCACGCTACTCCCGATGGTCACACTGGTCAGTGCAGTGCAACCACTGAAGGTAGATCCCCCTATAAATGTCACGTTATTTGGGATGGTTATACTGCTTAGTGATGTGCAACCACTAAACGCAGCTGTCCCTCCTAAACGAGTCACACTATTTGGGATAATTATACTGGTCAGTTTTTTGCAAACTTGAAAAGCATAATCCCCTATGATGGTCACACCATCTGGGATGATGAGTGTAGTAAGTCCTGAGCAACCAGAAAATGCATAATCCCCAATACTCGTTACGCCGCTTTGGATGGTTATGCTGGTCAATGTTGTCTTGTTTTGGAAAGCATTGGCTCCAATATATTTTACAGAAATTCCACCCAGCGTTGTAGGTATTGTAATGATGGTATCAGTGCCATTGTATCCTGTTATAGTTACTGCACCAGGGGAGATAGTATATGTATAGATTTTTTGTACTCCAGCCATACCAGTTGTTGCTGTGTTTTGCGCTGTAGTAATTACATTTAAGGTTGTTGCTGCATTAATAGCTGTGTCTCCTGCTGTCTTGAAGCCTTCTAAGATTGTCCAATTTGCTTCAGTATAATAAGCTTCTTCATATGTATCTAATGCTGTTGAAAGAACACTTTTTGCAGTTGTTTTGGCTGCTTCTACTTCTAGCGCTTCTATCTTAACTATTAAGCTATCCAATAAAGTCTTTTCAGCTGTTAGCTTGGCTTTGGCTGCTTCGGATAATTCTCCATAAGCTGTAAGCGCTAAGTTCACTGCTGTCTTGTTGGATATAGCTACTGTATTTACTGTTAATGCTAAGACTGTTGCATGTGTTGTCTTAAAGCTTTCTGCTGCTGCTATGGCTGTTAAATTTGCTTTCGCTGCGGTTACTAAAGCTTTTTTCGCAGTCACTCTGTCTGCTAATCCAGTCTTGGTAGCTCCTGCTGCTACTAGGGCAACTTTTGCATTGGCTGTTACTTCCAGACCTTCTGCTGTTGTTACTTCTGCTAGTGTTGTAATTGCTGCTGCTTCATAAGCTTCTACTGCTAAGGTTGCTGTTTCTACTTTAGCTGCTTCTACTTCTAGCGCTTCTATCTTAACTATTAAGCTATCCAATAAAGTCT
>JBAXCZ010000015.1:0-43071 GCA_037141195.1 Clostridia bacterium | reverse complement strand
TATGCTAATGGTAACGGCATCTGGTACAGCAGTTATAATTGAATAAAAAGCAGATACTGATGAACACTTACCTCGTTAATTTTTAACAAGTAACTTGCTATTTTTAGGAAATAAAAATTTAAGCATACATTACGCTTTTGTCGCTTGACACACTTGTGGATTCTGATTAAACTACTAAGAGAAAGGAGTTTGAGAAAATGAATCTACGCAGAGTAAAATATTTAACTATGTTGTATATTTTCTGATTTTGTCCTGCTGTTTAGAAGTATAAAAGTTATTTAATAATTGAAAATATAAGGAGCATAGATATGAATTATAAATTATATAAAAATTATTTTGTTTTTGCTACCCATGGTCATGCTATTCAAGAAAAAGAGCTTGGTCAAAAATTCGTGATTGATGTTACACTTTTTGGTAAAGACTTAAACAAAATGAATGCAGCGATAGCTGATGATGTGATTGAAAATATTATCCAGGAAATTGGCGTCGAACAGCATTGGGATATGATTCAAGCTGCGTCCTCAAGAATTGCAGATAAAATATTAGCACTTAGTACTGAAGATATTCTTGAGGTTAGAGTTGAATTCAAAAAGCCTTCTACACCAGTTAGAATTGGGATGCCAGGAGGGTTAGTAAAATATGTTTCTACTACAGTAAGTAAGAGAAGAGCAGGATATAAAACTGAATACACCCAAATGGAAGATTATAACTATACCAAGATTAGAAGCGCAAGAGTGTTCAACAAGGATGTAAGGTATGAAGTCGACTTAGAGGTTGCTTTTCCAATGGAAGATTCTATTAGAGAAGATGATGTAGCGTATTCTTATAGCTATACAACGATTTATGATGTAGCTGTAGATACTGTCATGAATAATTTACAAGATAGCCCAGCAGAGCTACTCCAGAAAATGATTGACTATGTCTATAAGGATAATACAAAAGCGCAAATGGTACGAGCTACCATTAGAAATTTTATGCCTGAAAACAATATGTCTTTAGATTATATGGAATATCAACTTGTAAAGTAATGAAAGTGATAGTTATGAAAGAGATAACTATCTGTGAGAATAATCATAATTAATTTTCAAGAAAATAGTAGTAACCACTTTTTCGGTAGTGGTTGCTACTATTTTCTTTCTACTGATCACTTTGGAAATTAATAAAGTTAATCATTTTAAATTTGAATCTTCTATTAATTAGAAGAGCTCAGTGCTATAATTTTATTAAAGAATGCAGTTAAAAGTTTTGTAGTTTGCATATTTGCTAAAAGCTATTTTTTCACTAAAAAGATGAAAGGATGTGCTGCAAATGGTCATGAAATATGTACATACAAATATCATTGCCAAGGATTGGAAAAAACTCTCGAAATTTTATCAAGAGGTCTTCGGTTGCGTTCCGGTTCCACCGGAGCGGAATCTAAGGGGAGTATGGCTAGACAAAATGACTGGCATATCGGGTGCTCATATCACTGGTGAACATTTATGCTTGCCAGGTTACGAAATAGATCATCCAACCCTAGAAATATTTTCTTATGATAATTTGGAGGATGGGGGAAAACCTCTTATTAACCGTACTGGCTTTGGGCATATTGCTTTTGAAGTAGACAATGTGCAGGAAACACTAAACACTTTGCTAGTAGCCGGAGGCGGGCAAGCGGGAGAATTAATCTTTGCTGATTACCCAAATAATATCCAAGCTACAATTGTTTATGCCACAGATATTGAAGGCAATATTGTTGAACTGCAGAGCTGGGAGAAGAAAAAGTAATCAATAATATGGATAGAAAGCTATTAGCTTCTTCTTTTGTGATAAAAAAATAACTTGTTGGGAATGAGGAATAATGGTGAGCGAAAGCATTGCCAGCATTAAAAGCGTAAAAATAGTTTATTATTCAGGCACAGGAAACACAAAAAAGACAGCTGATATTTTCCAGAGCACCTTAAAAGCTAGCGGTGCTGATGTTGCTACTTTTGCTTTGCGAGACGGGGATTTAATACCTGAGGATAAAGCTGATCTTTTATTGTTAGTCTATGCTGTTCATGCTTTGAACGCTCCTAAATTAGTATATGCATGGATTAAAAGCCTTCCTCCTGTCAATGGGGAAAAGGTTGCAGTTATTTCTGTTTCTGCTGGAGGAGAAATAAGTCCTAATACTGCTTGTAGAGTAGCCTGTATTCGTCGTCTTGAGAAAAAGGGCTATGATATAATCTATGAAAAGATGCTGATAATGCCATCTAACGGGTTCATAGCTACTCCAAAACCTCTGGCAGTGATGCTCTTGGAGGTTTTGCCAACAAAGATAAAATTGATAGTTGATGAGCTGCAAAAAGGGTCGAGGTTCAGAAAAACCCCACCATTATTAGATAGAATACTTTCATCTATAGGAGAACTTGAAAAGCATGGAGCAATCTTTTTTGGTAAGTGGTGTATAAAACGAAGTAAAACCTGTAATGGCTGTGAGTGGTGTGCTGAACATTGTCCTGCTAAGAATATTAAAATGCAAAATAATAAACCACTTTTTATGAATAAGTGCCATATGTGTCTCAATTGCTTATATGGATGTCCGAAAAATGCGCTGTCTGTTAGGTTGATGAAATTTATTCTGATTAAGGAAGGATATAGCTTAAAAATATTGGAAGATCAAGTGCCAAATGCTCAGCCTATCAATGTTGAAGAACTTGCAGCTGGCTATTTGTGGAAGGGAGTAAGAGATTATCTCTTAAATGCTAGCGTGTAAAGCTTGATGTGCGCATAAAAAACTGTTTGTTTTGGCATATTTTTAAAATCAAACAAGAGGATACAATATTCAAACCTAATAAAAAGGAGACTAATAAAAATGCAAACAATATTTGTAGCACCTATCGAGGAGATTGTTAAAAAACGCATCTCTGTTAGAACTTATAATGTCACTGAAATTACCACAGAATTGAAAAATCAAATTAATGCTTACATTAGTCAACTATCAAGTCCATTTTCTACTAAAGTAAAATTTAAACTTTTGGAATCAAAAACTGCTCTTAATTCAGCTAAGCTTGGTACCTATGGCGTAATTAAGGGCGCAACTGATTATATAGGAGCAACAGTTAAAGCTGAAGAATTTGCTTTAGAGGCTTTAGGCTATGAATTTGAAAAGCTTATTTTATATGCTGCTTCGTTAGGGCTTGGTACTTGCTGGTTAGGAGGTACTTTTAAGCGTGGTGAGTTTGCTAAGGCAATGCGAGTAAAAGAGGATGAGCTTTTCCCTGCGATATCGCCCTTTGGCTATGCTGCAGAAAAAAGAAGCATGACAGACTCGCTGGTGCGTTTTCTTGCTAAAGGAGATACAAGAAAGTCTTGGAGCGAATTATTTTTCCAGGAAGATTTCTCTACTCCACTCACTAAAGTCGAGGCTGGTGAATATGCAATTCCTTTAGAAATGCTACGCTTAGCACCATCTGCATCCAATAAACAGCCTTGGAGAATTGTAAAAAATAAACAAATGTACCATTTTTTTGAGTGCAAGTCACCAGGCTACAGCACTTCTTTTGGCTATGATATTCAAAGGATAGATATGGGGATAGCCGCATGTCATTTTCATTTAGCTGCCCTTGAGTACAATTTACATGGTGAATTTAAGCAGGTATCCACACAGCAAATAACTGTTCCTAAGGATACCTTGTATGCTTTCTCTTGGGTTGCGGAATAAGGGATAAAAAAAAGTATGAGGAAGTATCTAAAATCAAAAAAATAGGTTTCGCAGAAATTATCTATCCTCACTAAGAGTAGGTGAAAAAATGAAAACATATCAAAGAGAGTTTCCCTTATTTGCTTTATGCGGCTTAAATTGTGGGCTTTGCCCTCGTTATCAAACAACTGCAAAATCAAAATGTCCTGGCTGTGGAGGAATTGATTTTTATGAAAAACACCCAGCTTGTGCTATTATTACCTGCAATCAGAAAAGAGACCAGGTTGAATATTGTTTTCAATGCAAATTTTTTCCTTGCGTAAGATATCAGGAAACTTGTAAGAGCGATTCCTTTATCACCTATCAAAATGTTCTTACAGATTTTAAGAAGGCAGAGCATGGAGGCTTAGAGCAATATCAGCAGGAATTGGAGAAAAAGATTACGATTTTAGCATACTTAATTGAAAATTTTAATGAAGGTAAAAGCAAAGGATTTTATTGCCTTGCCGTTAATTTATTGAGTTTACCAGATTTACAAGCAATCATGAATGAAATTATTACTAATATCAGTAAAGAGGATATCCAGAAAAAAGTTAAAATTGAAAAAATAGTTGCCTTATTTGAAGCTAAAGCTGAAGAGAAAAACATTAAGCTAAAGCTGAGAAAATAAATAATCAGCTAATGTAAAAAAGAAAATATTTTTAGGAGGGGTACTGATGAATACTATTGAGCAAAATTTAGCTTATTTTAAGGAAAAGCATGGAGAAATATATCAAGCCTATGAAAAGTTTGGCAGCTTATTGCACAATGAGGGTGGACCATTAGAGGAAAAGACAAGATGGCTGATTAAAGTCGCTTTTTCTACTGCAGGACAAAACCATTATGCCTTAAAAACACATATCAAAAAAGCACTTAAGAGCGGTTGTAGTAGAGAAGAAATTGAACACTGTATCCTTTTATCTGCCTCTACCTTAGGTTTCCCGAAAATGATGGAAGGTATTTTAATTTTAAGAGAGGTAATGGGAGAGACTGAAAAGCTGGTTTTAACAGAATAAAAATATTATAAGGCTCATGCAGTATGGTTTGAGTAGGGATAATATACAAACACACAATGATAAATCTTCAACTTGAAATTCACTAAAAAGCAAAGAAAGTTAAAGTAAGGGCTAATCTTACCTTAATATTCTTTGCTTTTATTGTGAATTTTGAAGTTTTTTTTACTGGGAAAATTTGCTGATAATTATTGTTTTTACGATCATAAGAGGCAAGTTATAGAATTGTTTTTAGCTTAGAAACAAAACGAACTCTGGAAAAAATTAAAAAAAAATAAAAATCAACATACCCCAATAATTTGAAAACATATTTCGAATATTAATAACATACCTATTCTTGAAGATTTAGAAAAGCAGGCAAAACTGCCGAAGTAAAGAAAGAGCGTGCTAAAATGATTGAAGAACTAAAAAAGAGGGAAATTGATGAACTTGCGATACTAGCTGCTGATGATGAAAATGCCCTAGAGAAACTGATTATGCAAGAAAGAGCATATATTAGGGCTTGCGCAGGAAAAACCCTATTTAGGCATATTAGTAAGGATAGTGAAGAAGAATTATTAGCAATCGAGGCATTTGTTGAGGCGGTGGGAGCTTATTCATTTGCAAAGGGCAGTTTTTTAAGCTTTGCTAAATTAGTAATAAATAGGAGGCTAATTGATGAAGTCCGCAAGGAAAAAACAGTAGCACATATTATACCTATGGATCCTACAAATATTGCTATTGAGCAGGATAAAAATAGTGGCATGTATTTAAGAGATAGCTTTGATACAGAAACTGGCATTACCAAAGAAATTGAAGAATTATCAAAAACTTTAGCTGAATATGGGTTTACTTTTTTTGAGCTCACTAATTGTTCACCAAAGGCGGAGAAAACTAAACAGGCTTGTAAAATTGCTATTCAGTATATTCTTGAAAACAGCATAGTTTTTAATGAAATGCATGCAACAGGACTGCTTACAATAAAGATTATTGAGAAAAATACTAGTGTACCCCGAAAAATATTAGAGCGACATCGAAAGTATATAATAACGGTGGTGGAAATACTTCATGGTGAGTATCGGTGCCTTACACCTTATGTTAGTAGTATGAAAGAGGGTTGAAAAAATGAAAGCTGTTGTGCTAGAAATTAAAAACGATAAAGTGGCAGTTTTAGCTGAGGATGGCAATTTTTCAGAAGTTCTCAATAGTAAATATGCAGTTGGAGATACTATTGAAATGGAGGCGATACCTATGCTGAAAATGAGTAGAAGGTTTATGACAACTGTGGCGGGATTAGCTGCTGCTATGATGCTTATATTTGGTGGAGGAGCACTTGCCTACAATACTCCAGTTGCTCATGTAAGCATGGATGTGAATCCTTCAATTATGTATGCCGTGAATATGTTAGATAGAGTTATAGATGTAGAGCTAGTAAATAGCACATCTGCAGGCGTGATTGTGGACACCATCAAATGGGATAATGAAAAAATTTCGGTGGTTATTGAAAAGACTATTGCCGCACTAAAAGCGAATAATTATCTTAATGATAAAAAATGGTATGAAAACGATTTGCTAATAGGTGTGAATTCCTCTTCTACAGAACGAGAGCAAAGACTAATCCTAGCTATTAAAAATGAACTCCAGTATATAATATTTAATGAAACTGCAAAACAAGTTGATATTGATGATTGTCAGGACCTAGTAATAGGTATTGGTGATAAAGAATTACAGGATGCCTCAATCTTAAGTGATGAACTGGATTGTGAGGTTACTCCTAGTAAGCTGAATTTAGTTCTAAAACTGGATGCAAGCCTAGTCGCAAATGGTAAAGCTCATTTAACGGACGCTGAGATTGCAATTTGGATTAATAAATCAGTAGAAGCAATTAGTGAGCAAATAAGATTAAATCAAGCACTAACAGCTGCTAATCCTGCAGCAGGAGATAAATCAAAGACTATTTTATTTGATGATGATCAAGATGGAGATTTTGATGACTGCGGTGACTTATTAATGGCTAACGTTACCAATGCCAGCAAGCAAGCTATGGTGGTTAAATGTAGTGATGATTGTATAAGCACTACTGCAGGTATTTGTACGGATGATTGTAATGATAGTAATAGTAAAGATGGTATAGTTACGAAGACTAAATCAGGATTAGATGATAACTGTAATTGCAGTAGTACAACTTATTCAGGCATTGACTGTAAAGACTGTTTAGATGCCAGTGGAATTTGTAGCTGTGCGACGAATGATGCGGCTGAAAAAGCTGCTGAAGTAAAAGCGGAGGCTGCGGAGAGAGCTGCTGAAGTAAAAGCCGAGGCGGCAGATGCAGCGGCTGATAAGGAAATTAATGATTAAACAATGAATTAAAGTTTTAATAGATTTTTATGCATAGTCATTTATAAGTATTTTATTAAAAAAAGAACAGGGTAGGTAGCCTGTTCTTTTTTTTGAACTTTTCTAAGCATAATTACTAGTTACACAAAAAATCTGGTAAAGCGCATTTATCTTGCATCTAAAAATGCTCTGTGCTAATGTAAGAAGCATAAAAATAAATTGCCCTAGATTAAGTCTAGTAGATAATGATTTTTAGAATTTACATCTGGAAATACTTAAGTGCAAGCTATTAAAGATTATTCAGGGAGGATAGTAATGCATAAAAAAAAGCTATTACTGGCTAGTGTGATTTTAGTGATGATAGTAATTGCTGTAGCAGTTTTTACTTATTATCAAAATAATGCAGAGTTAGTATCAGAGAAAAATCATTTACCTGCAGCTAATGAAATAGCAGAAAATGCAATAAACGATACATCGACTTCTGCAATAACAACATCTGAAGCCATTGTAGAGGGTGAAAAGCTTACACCTAACGCTAGCAAAACAGTCAAGCTAATTGCTGTAGGTGACATTCTCTTAGGAAGAGGCGTTAAAAATCGAGTGGAGAAACAACCTAGCAGATACCTCTATCCATTTGAAGAGGTACAAGGAATTCTCACAAGAAATGATGTAATCTTTGCTAATTTGGAGGAAGCTATTACAGCTAGCAGTAAATCATTAGCAGGAATTAATGAAGGTGGAAAATACGTTCTCAAAAATGAGTTAGAAGCAATGAATGGAATAAAGTATGCGGGTTTTAACCTCTTTAGTTTGGCTAATAACCATATTTTAGATTATTATGCCACTGGATTGTTTGATACCATGAAAATCCTTGATGAAAATGGGATAAAATATGCAGGCGCTGGAAAAAATCTAGCAGAGGCAAGGAAGCTAGTTATAATAGAAAAGCAAGGCGTGAAGATAGGCTTATTAGCCTATACGGATATGGCTGAAAATGTCTATAAAGGCAGTCCTGCAATTTCTTTTGGTGCAGATAATGATAAAGCCGGTGTAGCACCTAATAATTTAGAATATATCAAAGAGGATATTTTCAATGCCAAGGGGAAGGTGGATATTTTGATTGTTTCCTTGCATTGGGGGACGGAATATACTTATGATATAGCCACTGAACAGGTTGAAACTGCCCATGGGATTATTGATGCGGGGGCGGATATGCTAATTGGGCACCATACTCACAGGTTCCAAGGGATAGAGCTATACAGAGGCAAACCGATTTTTTATAGTTTAGGAAATTTTATCTTTGACCAAAATGAACCGTTAAATCAACAAGGATTCATGATGGAAATGGAGATTAAGGATAGCAAACTAACAAGGCTAACGGGTATTCCCTATAAAATTATTGATAAAGCAAGGATTAAGATGCAAGTCGGTGCTAGCGGAGCTGAAATGATCAACAGGGAAATAGCCTTATGCCAAGAACTTAATACTAAAAGTTTTTTGGAAGCTGATAAAATCGTTTTTGAGTTAGATTGAAGAGGGCAATTGTATATAATTTAGAAGTAATGGCAATAATTATTATACCAATTTAAAAAAATCATGGAAGTGCCGATATCAGAAGCTATCGGCACTTCCATGTCGTATTTTGAGATGATTATTTTTCTCCAATTATATTTATCTTATTAGACTGTGCTGTAAGCGTTTGGCAATAAATAAACTAGCAAATATTTTAATGAAATCCCCAGGTAGGGTAAGAAGAAAACCATGTAATAAAAGTGTACTGGCAGCAATGGGGGAGTGGAGATAGTAGTTAGCTAGCAAGTAGTAATAAACTAAACCACAAACATATATTACACTTAAGCCTGCTAAGCTAGCAATTATAACCATTTTCACACTAAAAACAGTATGTTTTTCGCTGATAGCTCCTGTTACCCAAGTACCAGCTAGGATGCCGAGGATATAACCAAAGGATGGTTGAAAAATATAACCTAAACCACCACCATTAGCAAAAACGGGAAGTCCAACCAGACCAATTAAGATATAAACCAAGACGGAAATGCTGCCGAGGCGTTTACCTAAAAGGAGAGCAGCTAGATTAGTGAAAAGAAATTGCAATGTAAATGGTACAAAAGGTACCGGAATTTTTATAAATGCACCAACAGCTATTAGTGCGGCAAAAAGCCCACAGAAAATTATATCTCTTGCTTGTATTTTTTTGCTTTTCATCATTTCCTCCGAATAGTTATTTCGCCAGCTTGCAAAGTAGATTGAACACCCTGGAGATTTTCAATTATTAATCCGCCATCTTGGGCAATATCTATGGCACGAGCTGAGAATTCTTGACCATTAAGTACATAGGATATATCTGAATTAAGTACTAAAGATAGACTTTTATACTCTTCCATAAAATACTCTGGCTGCAAGTTAGTTATTAGTGCAAAAATATTATTGCAGAGCTCTCCAATAAATTGATTACGAGTTATTGTCGGGGCGTTATCTTGGAAAAGTGCGCCAGCCAGCTCTTGCAACTCAGGTGGAAACTCAGCAGTAGTAGTTTTAAAATTCAAGCCAATCCCTAATACTAAATACTCTACCATACCACTTTCCATGTTAGAAACAGCTTCGGTTAAAATACCTGCAATTTTTTTATCGTTTAAGAATATATCATTAACCCATTTGATACGAGGTGCTAAATTTGTAAGCTTTGCTATAGTTCGGCAGATGGCCACAGCCGCGGCAGTTGTGACAAGAGCCGCTTGACTAATAGCTAAATCCGGACGCAGAATGAGACTTAAATAAATACCTGTTTGTGCTGGTGAAAAAAAAGCTCTACCAAAACGGCCTTTACCTGCAGTCTGTTCTTCAGCTACGATAATCGAGCCATTTTTAGCTCCAGCTAGTGCCATGCCCTTAGCTAGCAGGTTTGTTGAGGTGGCTGTCTTGTAGCTGGTGATAGTGAATCCTTGATAGGCTGGTGAGAGGTATAGCCTAATGCCCTCTACTGAAAGCAAATCAGAAGTAGCGGCTAAAGCGTAACCTAAATTAGGTACAGCAGCAATGGAATATCCTTCAGCTTGCAAGGCTTTAATTGCCTTCCAAACAGCTGAACGAGAAACACCTAAGACCAGAGCAAGCTGTTGGCCGGAAAGATGCTTTGTTCTTTGTTGTTCTAGCATTTGTAAAACAGCTAATTTTATGCTCAAAAAACTCACCTCCGCTCTGTATTATAAAAAACAAAAAAGCTATTGTCAACTATATAATAAAATATAGTTGACAATAGCTTTTGCTAATTGCTTTATGGTAATTTATTTGTGATTTCTTCTAGTTTATTTAACTGATCACGCAAGCTTTGAATGAGTTTTAAAAGATCTTCTTTAGGTACTACGATGGCAGGGTCAGTAGTTACTGCTGCCTGGGTTGTAGTAGGTTCGGCAACTACAACTACCGGAGGAGCAGTGACACCTGGTGCTGTTTTTTCAAAGAAGGCTTTGATTGCTGTACTAAGACTATTGGTTTCTACCATAATAAGACGCTTATCTACGGCAAAGACTATTGCTTGCATTTGTGGAATTGATGAACCTTCTCTGTCAGCTTGCAAATAGATGGGCTCTACATAAGCAAAGCTGTTATCTATTGGGATGATTAAAAGATTTCCTCTAATTACTTTAGAACCACTTTGTCCCCAAAGAGAGAGCTTACTAGAAATATCTGGGCTTTGGTCAATTAAACTATCAATCATCAGCGGCCCTTGAATTTCCCGATTTTTTGGCAGCTTGTAAAGCTGGAGCTTGCCATAATTCACACCGTCACAACGAGCTACTAACCAAGCTACCATATTATTTCTTTGTTCTTCTTGGCGACTTGTAGGAGTATAAGGGAGCATTGCTACAAATTCGGGTTCTTTTTCGCCTGGGAGTGTCATTACTGTATAGTAAGGATCCATCACCCGTACTTGATCGGCATAAGCCCTTTTTGCTATATCCCATGTATCTTCTTTATTATAGAAAACGCTAGGGTTATTTACATGGTAATTACGCAAAACTGCAGCCTGAACATTAAAATAATCCTCAGGATAGCGAAGATGCTCGCGCAAATTAGTAGGCATTGCAGTTAAATCTTGAAAAACGTTAGGAAATATTTTGCTGTAGGTTTGAATAATTGGGTCTGTTGGATCGCTTACAAAGAAACTTACCTCTCCATTATATGCATCAATTACTACTTTAACTGGATTACGCATATAGTTAACAACTTGACCATTTGCTAGCTGCACCGGGCGAGAATAAGGATATCGGTCTGTTGTTGTATAAGCATCCAACATCCAGTAAAGCTTGCCATCTTCGCCTAGGGTTATGTAAGGGTCTTGGTCATAACTGAGCCAAGGAAATAATGTTGTGGTCCGCTCTACGATATTTCTATTCATCAAGAGGATACTATCATTAGTAACTTCGCTGGAAATATAAAAACGGAAGGTATTAAAATAGAAACTTAAGAGTAGTTTATTCAGAGGCGTAAACTTTATGCCGGTAGTTCCAGCATAAGTATTTTGGATATTATTTTCACCTTCTGGATAGTCAAACTCTTTATTTTTGCTATTAGCTACTACATAGCCGTAGCTATCATCATTTGTAAGCTCACCAAAATAAATACGTGGCTCCTTAACAGTCATGTCTTTAGAAGCACTTTGTACTGGCAAATCTCTGAGAAAAAGCTTTGCATAGCCGTCACTATCAATTTCATTAGCAAGAGATGCTACTACGCCAAAGCCATGGGTATAACGCATGGTAAGGTTAACAAAGGTTGCTGCTTTTTCGGCTAGCGCAGTTTCTGATAATTCTCTAGCACTCATTAACACTTGGCGATATTTGCCATCAACCATATAGCGATTGATATCTACATCATTAAAACGATAATAATATCGCAAGCCTTGATGTTGAGAAATTACTTCCTTGAAAGGTTCCGGGTCATTGATGCGGACATTTTCTACGGTTGCTTGATTAGCTATGACACTTTTGTAGGAAACATCTTTTTCGCCTGGATATTGAAATTCACTTAAATCTTCGATATTAAAAGCTTTCTTTGTAAATTCCATTTCTCTAGCAATATATGGTTGTTCATAGGCTAATTCATTATTGCTAACAGCATATTGCACAGCTACAGTAATGCCAACGCCTAAAACGCTGGCACCGACATAAGCAATTAGACAATAAATAAATGGTCGGTGTTCTTTTTTGAAAATATTGAATAGTGCTGTAAGGGAAGCGATAACGGCTATACCAGCTAAAATAAGGCTTTTCGGTACAGTAACATTCAAGTCGGTAAAGCCTCCACCATAAACGGCTCCGCTCTGCTGATACATAACAGCAAAAACACTTAAGATTTGCTGAGCTGCAAAAAGTGCAAAAATGGCACATAGTAAAGTGCCCCAAAAAATACGGATGCTTTTTGGTAAATCAAGGGCATCTTTACGCCACAAATGCCAATCAACATTAATGGTACCTGTACTGATAAAGAGGAAGGAGCTGAGAATAAAAAGAGCAATTAAAGCAAATGAGACGATACCTAAGAAAAAGCTTAAAAATGGCATAGTGAATACATAAAATGAAATATCTAAATTAAAAATTGGGTCTGCCTGGCCAAAGCTAGTGGCATTAATGAAGCTTTGCCATTTCATCCAACCACCGCTTGCTGTCATTAACGAAAGCACAATACTTCCAAGCGCTGCAAAGATGAACATAAACTTATTATATTTCTTGGTGTTGATAGGGGTAATATCAATCACAGATGAATCTTCTTTTGTTGGCTCCTGCAGAATTTGATTTAAAAATTCATAAGGGGAATTAGCTGGGAATTTAATGCGGTTTCTAAGAGTAGAATTTGGCTTTCCTTCTTGACTACTATTAGCCCAAGTTTTTATGAGCATAAAACCCATGCTAGCCAGTAAAACAAAAAAGAAAATAAATGCGACCCCGACTAGTAATACACTGTTAGTGATGGGCATTAAGAGTAATTGAGAATAGCCTAAGTCTTGATACCACAACAGGGAAACTAAAAAACTAGCGCTTGCTTTCAGCACAAAAAATACAATAACCAGTGCTATAATAATACGGGTAATAATTTTTTTGCTTTTCATTGGTGATTCTCCTTTGCGGTAAAATTTATAATCTCTATTGTACCACTAAAATCCCTAAGATAGTTAGTAGAACCTGAGAAAAAGAGAAAAAAATTGAGCTAATTTGTGTTTTTTGTTTCTTTCCAAGGCTAACTAGTGTAAAATTATATGATGTATATTTGATGTATAATTATTGGAGGTAAAATGAAGCGAGTCATACTTTATGCAGATGGTGCTTGTAGAGGTAACGGGGGCACAAATAATATTGGTGGCTATGGAATTGTGCTGCTATGGGATGAGCATGTGAAAGAAATAAAATTTGCCACACAAAATACGACTAATAATATTATGGAGCTTACCGGTGTACTAGAGGGATTGAGACTCTTAAAAGAGGCATGTAAGGTTGATGTATATAGTGATTCCGCTTATTTGGTTAATGCGTTTCAAAATAAATGGCTGGATAGTTGGCAAAAAAATGGCTGGAAGACTAGCAAAAAAGAGCCAGTAAAGAATAAGGCACTTTGGGAAGCTTTGTTAGACTTGCTAAAAGATCATGAGGTATCTTTTCACAAAGTGAAAGGACATAGCGATAACATTTATAATAACCGCTGTGATGACTTAGCAAATGAAGCGATGGATGAACTAATACAGAGTGGAATAAAAACAAATATCGAATAAATAGCTAGAGAACCACATAATTATGATGAAAGTAAGGGGTAATGGAAAATGAAAATTAACTTAAATTGGAAGTTTGACACATTAGCTGTGCAAGCAGGATATGAGCCGCTTGCTGGGGAACCAAGGGTGTTGCCTATTGCTCAGTCTACTACCTATGCCTATGACGATGTTGATACTGTGGCAGATTTGTTTGACCTTAAAATTCCTGGACATATGTATACTAGAATTAGCAATCCAACTATTGAAGCCTATGAAGCAAAGGCAACTGCCTTGCAAAAAGGAGTAGCTTCTGTAGCCTTATCTTCTGGACAATCAGCTACAATGCTTGCGATTCTCAATATTTGCCATGCAGGACAGCATATTGTAAGCGCAAGTACTATTTATGGTGGCTCCCATACTTTATTCACTTCTACCTTAAAGGACTTAGGTATTTCCGTAAGCTTCGTAGATCCAGCTGCCTCAGCGCTAGAAATTTCACAAGCTTTTAGAACAGAAACAAGACTATTATTTGCAGAAACTTTAGGTAATCCAAGTATGAATGTACTGGATTTTGCTAAGTTTAGTAGTGTTGCGAAAACGATGGATGTGCCATTGTTTATTGATAACACCTTTCCCACTCCATATTTATGTAATCCATTTGAGTTTGGAGCAAATATTATCATTCACTCTACGACAAAGTACATGGATGGTCATGCCTTAGCTGTAGGTGGGTTGATTATTGATGGTGGTAACTATAACTGGAATAATGGCAAATATCCTGAACTAACAGAGCCAAATGCAGCGTATCATGGGCTTAGGTTTGTGGAAACATTTGGTGCTGCAGCATTTGCAGCCAAGGCGCGAGTAACTCTTCTAAGAGATATTGGTTGCCAAATAGCTCCTATGAATGCTTTTCTTACCCATGTAGGACTAGAAACCCTGTCTTTAAGGATGGATAAGCATAGTAAAAACGCTTTGGCATTAGCTGAGTTTTTAGAAAAACATCCTCAAATAGCTTGGGTCACATATCCAGGATTAAAGAGTAGCAAAGATTATCCACTAGCACAAAAATATTTACCTAAGGGTTGTAGCGGTGTATTTACTTTTGGAGTGAAGGGCGGCTTAGCGGCTGGCAAGCGTTTGATGAATGCTTTACAACTAGCAGCAATTGTAGTACATGTTGGTGATGCCCGTTCCTGTGTCTTGCACCCTGCAAGTATGACTCATCGTCAGTTAAATAAGGCACAACAAATTGCTTGTGGTGTAACGGAGGATTTGATTAGGGTCTCTGTGGGTATTGAAGATATTGAAGATATTATTGCTGACTTTGCACAAGCATTAGAAAAATCCAAAGTCTAAGCAAGTTTATTAAAACATATTAGTTGAAAGCAAGGTGATTTTATGCCAATTATTATTCCTCAAAATTTACCAGCTGCAGAGCTATTAGCTAAAGAAAATATTTTTTCTATGGAAAAAGCTAGAGCGATGACCCAGGATATTCGTCCTTTGCGTATTGCGATCTTAAATCTCATGCCAACCAAGGTGATGACAGAAAATCAAATTTTGCGCAGACTCAGTAATAGTTCTTTGCAGGTAGAGGTGGAATTTCTTACCACAGCTAGCTATAAGTCTACTCATGTTCCAATTGAACATTTAGATGCTTTTTATAAGTGCTTTGATGAAATCAAAGAGCAAAAATTTGATGGAATGATTATCACTGGGGCACCTATCGAACATATGGCATTTGAAGATGTGGCTTATTGGGAAGAGCTAACAAGAATTATGGAATACTGCAAACACAATGTTTATTCCACCTTACATATTTGTTGGGGAGCTCAAGCTGGACTCTATTATCATTATGGGATTACCAAATATGCTTTGCCAGAAAAACTCTTTGGAGTATTTCCTCATACCATGAATAACCGTCATCATCCCCTAACTAGAGGCTTTGATGATATCTTCTATGTGCCACATTCTCGTCATACTGAGGTCCGCAAAGAAGATATCTTGCAGGTTGCAGATTTAGAAATTCTTTCGGAGTCTAAGCAAGCAGGAGTTTACTTAGCTGCTAGTAAGGATGGTCGCTTTATTTTTGCCACAGGACACTCGGAATATGACCATAATACCTTAAAAAAAGAATACTTGAGGGATTTAGAAGCGGGTAAGCCAATTAATATTCCACAAAATTATTTTCCTGATGATGATGCTACAAAAGAGCCCATAGTGCGGTGGCGGGGACATTCTTCCATGCTTTTTGCCAATTGGCTCAATCATTTTGTTTATCAGAATACACCTTACAATATTGAAGATATTAATTATTGAATTGGAGCGGCCTTGGCCGTTTACGGGTTTTAAGAAGAGGAGAAATTGATGAAAGAAGTAGTACAATACGCACCAAAAGGTAAATGGTTAGCATTATCTCTTGAGGATGCTGCAGATAGAGGATGGGACAGCTTTGACTTTATTATGATTTCTGGTGAGGCTTATGTGGATCATCCTAGTTTTGGTGTAACAATTATTTGCCGTACATTAGAAGCTGCAGGCTATAGAGTAGGGCTGATTCCACAGCCAGATTGGAAAAAGCTAGAGAGCTTTAGTGCTTTAGGAAAACCCCGTTTGGCATTTTTAGTAAGTAGTGGGAATATAGATTCTATGGTCAATCACTATTCAGTAGCCAAGCATCCTAGAACTAAAGACTACTATTCACCTGGTGGTAAAATGGGATTACGACCAGATAGAACTGTAGCTGTATATGCAAATAAAGTAAGAGAAGCTTTTAAGGATGTACCGATAATTATTGGCGGGGTAGAAGCATCACTGAGACGGTTTGCCCATTATGACTATTGGGATAATACTGTTCGCCGTTCCATCATTTTCGATGCGGGGGCAGATTATCTGCTTTACGGCATGGGTGAGCGTACTATTGTGCAGATAGCCGATTATCTTGCTAATGAGGAATACTATAAGATTAAACAAATGCCGGGACTTTGTTATATTGCAAAAAATGATGAGCATATTCCTGATGCGCTAGAACTGCCTTCCTATAAAGAAGTATTAGAGGATAAAGCTATTTATGCAGCTGCTTTTCTCACACAATATGAAGAGCAAGACCCAATTAGGGGAAAAAGGTTAGTGCAGGCTCATCCTCAAGGTAAGCTAGTAGTTAATCCACCAGCCTTACCGTTAACTCGTCAAGAGCTAGATCGTAGCTTTGCACTTCCCTATATGAGGGATTTTCATCCGATGTATCTTGCATTAGGAGGAGTCCCAGCAATTGAAGAGGTTAAGCACAGTATTATGTCTACCCGTGGTTGCTTTGGCAATTGTAGTTTCTGTGCAATTACCTTCCATCAGGGGAGAATTGTCAGCTCGCGAAGTAAAGCATCAATAGTTCAAGAAGCAAAAGCAATTACTTATTTACCAGACTTTAAGGGATATATTAATGATTGTGGTGGTCCTACTGCAAATTTTCTCCAGCCAGCTTGTAGTAATCAGTTAAAGGTTGGTAGTTGTAAAAACAAACAGTGTCTCTATCCAGAAGTATGCAAGCAAATGGATGTAGACCATGAAGAGTTGCTGGCAAATTTACGAGAGATTAAGCAACTTGAGGGAGTAAAGAAGGTCTTTCTTCGTTCGGGTTTACGCTATGACTATATAGAAGCAGATAAAAATGCTGATCAAGTCTTAAAAGAAATTTGTGAACATCATGTAAGCGGACAATTAAAGATTGCGCCTGAGCATATTTCTCCCAAGGTTTTAGCTAAAATGGGAAAACCAGGAGTAGAAATTTATCGTTCTTTTATGCAACGCTACGCTAGGGTGAATCAGGAGTTAAATAAAGACCAGTATTTGGTACCTTATCTTATGAGCTCTCATCCAGGCAGCACCCTAATAGATGCTATTGAACTAGCAGTATTTTTAAAGGAAATCAAGTATCAACCTGAGCAGGTACAGGATTTTTATCCAACACCGGGAACCTTAGCTACAGCGATGTACTACACGGGATTAGATCCGCGTACAATGGAAAAGGTTTACGTGCCTAAAAAATCCAAAGAAAAAGCGATGCAAAGAGCTTTGCTACAATTTAGAGCGGGCAGAAACCATGAATTAGTTAAACAAGCACTGCTGCAAGCAGGTCGGAAGGACCTAATAGGGTATGGGGCAGATTTCTTGATTCCACCTAAACTTGTTGCTAGGCAAGATAGAAAGAAAAAACCAGCTGGAACTGCTGCAAATACTGCAGAAATAAAGGTAAAGCCTACACCAATGCTGACAAAAGAGAAAAGAAAAAAAGGTTGGGCAATAGCCAAGAAAAAATAAAAATGGGGTCGAAGTAGATGTGCTACTTCGACCCCATTTTATATCTTAATATTACTATGTTTTTGGTATTTCCTGTTTGGCATAATGCCAGGGTTCCACTTTGCCCACAGCTGGCAATTCAATTTTTGCTAGTTGGCTAATAGTTGGTTCAATTCCAAAGGTGTTAAAATATTCTACCAAACCGTTCGTCATCAAAAGGCTATTTTCAAGAGCAGCAGAATTGCCAATGGCTTTTACAACAATAGGGTAGACGAGTTTTTTCTTATTGATGATGATATAGCTGTCAGCACTAGAGTTATATTGTTCTAAAGTAGTGAAGCTATTTATGCGTTCAGAGTTGACAGAAATTGCTTCTGCTCCAGCTACCCACAATTCATTTAAGAGATCAATCAAATCAGATTTTAGTAATGTGGACAGTTCATCATCAAAAACTACTATGATGCCTGCACCATTAACTGGTTCAGTGCTATTTACTATATTATAAGAGGTAATATCTTGATTGATTTTATCAATAGATTGTGACCCACTGAGAGATTGTTGAGTAAGGTCTGCATATTGTGTCGAAAGCTGTTTGATTTCCTCATCTAACTTTTCACTTTGCTTGTTTAAGGCAATCCAAACAGAACGCAAATCCTGCTCTTTCTGGGTAATTAATGTGGAAGAGAGCGTGCGTTGTGTACGATATTGAATATTAACCATAATGCCTAAGAAAAATAGGCAAAGTGTAAGGGAAAAAATAAAAGTCGAGGTAAGATTTTTTTTCATAAATGCCCCTTAATTTGTTTTATTATTAGTTTTGGCATAGGTTGAAAGAATATTAGCTTTATATGGAGCAATTGTTAAGCCTGAGATTTTTTCTATTTTTATGGGAAATTCTTTTTGTTGTAAATATTGGTATTCCTCACTAGCTATTATTTTTGCTGAAAGGCTAACAGGATCGCCAATCACCTTAAAGACAAAAGGTGGTGCCATCCGCATAGTATTTACTAGGACAACAGGTCCAATACAGCGAATATTTCCACTTAAAATCATGCGCTGTTCCATTGTACCATCTTCACTTGCAAGACTGATGGCTTCTGCTCCTAAGCTGCGTAGCATGTAAAAAAAGTAAAGTAAATCCTTGTCATGCAAAATATAATCCTCTGGACGATAGGTTAAAATATCCGAATTTTTTTTTGCTACTTCCGCTCCACTAAGATTATCATTAATAGTAATTTTTAAGCCGGAACCTTTTACAGCTGTAAGACCTGCATAGACTCTAGCGCTAGTTAATTTGTCAGTTAATGTAGAAGTTTGTGTTTGATCTTTAACTTGTGCTTCTTGGGTAGCTAAAATCTTTGTACGCAAATCATCAAGGGTATTCTGGGATTTGTTGATTCTAGTCTCCATTTGCTCAACAATAAAGACTGCATCGTCTTGTCGCGCATAGGCGTTGATGCTGTTGGTATTTTTTTGCGTATTATAGAGACCTACACTTAAGAGTCCAGATAAAAAGCATAAGATGGTAATAAAAATAATGTATTTTCTTTTCAATTTCTACATCCTCATTTTAATAGAATTGTTCTTTATTTACTTAGTATACCTTAGTTTTTTAAAAAGTGCAGTCAATTTTAGGATTATTTTCGAAAAATTATTTAACCTATGCTCTCGATGTGATAACATATGTGTAAGAATACTTAAAAGGAGAAAAGTCGTGCTAAATAACCTAATTGTTCTGCCACAAAACATGGGAGCTCTATTGCTAACTCTACTAGATATTTCTCTAGTGGCTTTTGGTTTCTATTTTGCCATTCGCTGGCTTGAGGGAACTAGGGCGGTACAATTGATTAAAGGTCTTGCACTAGTGGTGGTAATTTATGTTTTGAGTAGCCTACTGGGGTTAAGAACGATAAATTGGTTACTAGACCAAGTTCGCATTGGAATCGTGGTTGCGTTGCCGGTAGTTTTTCAGCCTGAACTGCGGCGCATGCTAGAGCGCTTAGGGAGACAGAGGTTTTTCTCTAAAAGTTTAGACGATTTTTCTGAGCAAAATGTTCGCAAGGTTATTAGGGAAATTTCTCAAGCGGCAGGTCAGCTTGCACAACAAAAAATAGGAGCTTTAATTGTACTGGAGCGACAAACTGGTTTGCAGGATTATATTGATACAGGGATTAAAATAAATGCGACTATTTCTAATGAATTGATTGCCAATATCTTTATCCCAAATACACCTTTACATGATGGCGCAATGATTATGCGTGGCGGTCGTATTGAAGCAGTGGGCTGTTTTCTTCCATTAACAGATAATGGCTATCTTAGTAAACAATTAGGAACAAGACATAGAGCAGCAATTGGCATTACAGAGGTTTCAGATGCAATTGCTGTTGTTATTTCTGAAGAAACAGGGGTTATTTCAGTTAGTGATGAAGGTATTCTCACAAGATATTTAGACAGCAAAAGCTTACGCGAAATGCTTGAAGCAATTCTCATAAAACCAAGCAGAATGAAAAAGCGTAACTTAGGAGGAAAACCATGAAGCAAAAAACGAAGCTGCAAATTTTAGCTATAATTATGGCTATTGGTTTGTGGGTATGGGTTTCCTTTGAAAACAATCCATTAGAAGAAAAAGTTATCTACTTACCTGTGGAGATAGAAAACTTGGATAAGGGTTATATGCTTTTAGAGGCGCCTGAGCAGGTTAAGGTGAGAATTTCTGGTAAAAAAGATTTGATAACAGAGGTAAGTAGTCAGGAATTTCAAGCCTCGGTAAATTTGGCAGATGGAAGAGCTGGTAGCAATAATAGAACCGTCAATATCAAAGGACCAGAGGGGATTCAAATTGTCAGCATTAAGCCTGAGTTAGCGAAAATTTCCCTAGATTTAATTGACGAAATTCAGTTACCAGTGGTTGTTAAAGTGAACAATCAATTACCTGCAGGCTACAGGATTGTAGATACAGTTGTACGCCCTGCAGAGGTTCTCATAAAAGGTGCAAGTAGCCTACTAGCTGATATTGCTGAAGTAGTGGTAGAAGCTACTATTAGTGAAGGGGTGGATTTTAAGCAAAATTTACCATTAAGCATTCATGATAAGAATGGGAATAATATTCAAGACATGTTTAAGCTGGAACAAGCATCGGTAGATGTCTTTATCCCAATTACCAAGATAGATGGAACTAAGGAACTTGCGGTAAAACCTTTACTTTTAGGAACACAAGCTGTTGGATATGAGATTGTAAGTATTCTGGTAGAACCGGCTTCGGTATTGGTAAATGGAAATATGCAAGCTCTCTTAGGAATAGATAATGTTTATACTGAAACAATAAACATTAGTGATGCCAAGGAGAATATTGTGCAAGAGGTAAACTTAGCACCACTTACGGGTAACGCTATAACTAAACCGAGTAGTGTTTATGTAAGCATCGAAATTAAAAAGATTATTAAATAAGGAGCTAAAGATGGGTAAATTATTTGGAACAGACGGTGTAAGGGGTATTGCTAATGAGCAGTTAACCCCAGAATTAGCCTTTAAGCTAGGGAGAGCAGTAGCTTTACAAGTAGCCCTAAAAGAGAAAAATAATTTTATAGCTATAGGTAAGGATACGAGAATTTCTGGAGATATGTTAGAAGCTGCTCTTACAGCTGGAATTTGTTCTGCCGGTGTAAATGTTTATAAACTAGGCGTTTTGCCAACACCAGGTATTTCCTATTTGACTAGAAAACTAGGAGCTGTAGCAGGGGCTGTTATTTCAGCTTCCCATAATCCTATGCAGGATAATGGCATTAAATTTTTTAATCACCAAGGATATAAACTGAGCGATGAGCTCGAATCTGAGGTGGAACAGGCTGTTTTTGATTTTATTGATGGTGGAGGATTGCGTCCTGTTGGCAGCGCTGTTGGGAAGGTAATAGAAATTGCTGATGCCGAAGAGCGGTATGGAAAATTTCTCATCTCAACCTTTGATGGTAGTCTAGAAGGACTAAGGATTGTGTTAGATTGCGCAAATGGAGCAGCTTATCAGGTTGCACCTCATGTTTTAATCGAACTAGGAGCAGAGGTTATTCTCTTTAATGCCAAGCCAAATGGTAGCAATATCAATAAAAATTGCGGTTCTACACATATGGAAAAATTGCCAGAAATTGTACGCGGTGTCAAAGCAGATTTGGCTATTGCTCATGATGGAGATGCTGATAGAGTTTTGATGATTGACGAAAATGGTAAGCTGATTGATGGGGACCAGATTATGATGATCTGTGCTAAGCATATTAAGGAAAAAGGGCTATTGGATGCTAATAAACTAGTAGTTACCGTAATGAGCAATCTAGGCTTAAAACAGGCAGCTAAACGTTTGCATATTGATTTAGCGGAAACACAAGTAGGTGACCGTTATGTATTAGAAGAAATGTTAAAATGTGGTGCTATGCTAGGGGGAGAACAGTCAGGTCATATTATTTTCCATCGGCATAACACAACAGGGGACGGTGTATTAACAGCTTTGCAACTGCTACAAGTAATGATTGATGATAAAAAACCCTTAAGTGTTTTAGCAAAATGCATGGAGGTACTACCTCAGATACTCATAAATGTACCTGTCAAGAATAAACAAGCTGTTCTGGAAAAAGCGGAATTTTTATCTGCTATTGCAGAAGCTGAGGCAGTGTTAGGTGATGCTGGTCGTATCTTAGTTAGACCATCAGGTACTGAATCTTTAATTCGCATCATGGTTGAAGGCAATGACCAGTTGCAAATAAATGCCATTGCTGAAGAGCTGGCAGAAATAATTCGTTAAATGATGAAAAATATTTCCTTAAAGGGTAAAACTGCACTAGTTACAGGCGCTTCTCGTGGAATTGGCAAAAGTATTGTAGAGGAACTTATAGCTGCAGGTGCCACTGTCATTGGCATCAGTCGTACTATAAAAGAACAGAGTGAGCAGAATTATTTTACGAAAAAAATCGATATTGCTAGTGTTAGTCAGATTGAAGAGCTGTTTACTTGGTTAGACTGTAAATTTAAGAGTATTGATATTGTGGTTAATAATGCAGGAATTGCGCATAGCGGTCTTTTTACAGACATGACAGTTACAGAGCTAGAATATTTATGGACAGTTAATGTGCAAGGGACAATGCTCTGCAGTCAACAAGCAGCTAAACGCATGCTAGCTAAAAAAAATGGTGTGATTATTAATATTTCTTCGATTTGGGGAGAACGAGGTAGCTCCTATGAGGTTAGTTATGCTACAACAAAGGGAGCTATTAATGCCTTTACAAAAAGCCTTGCTCGTGAATTAGCACCTTCAGGAATTAGAGTTAACGGCATTCAACCTGGTATTATTCAAACTGAAATGTTAAAATGCTACAATCAGGAGGAGCTTGAGGAGCTTTGCGGAGCTGTTCCTTTGACGCGTTTGGGTGAAGGTAAAGATATTGCTAATATGGTCTGCTTTCTAGCTAGTGACTTAGCTAGCTATATTACAGCCCAGATTATTACTGTTGATGGTGGATACTTATAAAAATTTTTGTTTTACAAGTGAAAAAAAAGTGTTATAATAATTTTAAATAAAATAATAATGAAGTGAGACGGTGGGGGGAGAGAGCCTCGGCCGCCGAAGGAGCAAGCAGTGCCAGCTATGGGCATTGTGAATCTTACAGGCAAAAGGACCAACACCCGACTTCACTCTGGAGAGCAGAAACACTGCGCCGATGAAAGCAAATCTTTCAGGTAAAGAGACAGAGGACATAAGCAGCTAAGCTGTTTATGTCCTTTTTGTTTGCACACTTGCTTAGCAGAGCAGATTAGAAAGAGGAGAATGATTATGATGAAACAATTAATTTTTAATGCTTGGGTACTAACCTTTGACAATGGTTGGAAGGAATATCGAAAAGGTTGGGTTTATATTGAAGATGATAAAATACTAGATGTTGGTGACGAGTTAGCACAAGAAGCTATTTATCAACAACAGGCTGATATGAGCTTTGATGCCAAAGGTCGCTGGCTGATGCCAGGAATGATTAATGCCCATACACATATGTTTCAAACATTTTTAAGAGGACTAGCAGACGATAAACCCCTGAAAAAATGGCTTTTTGAAGAGGTTTATCCATTTTCTGCAATCATGGAAGAGGAGGATTTTTACCTTTCCGCCCTTGTTGGTTGTATTGAAAATCTGAAAAATGGTGCAACCAGTGTTTTTGATCAACATTATGTGCACTGTAGTAAGAATAATGCAGATAGAGTATTAGAAGCTATGGAAAAAACTGGTATTCGAGGCGCATATTGTCGAACATATTCTAATAGATTACCAGGAAATAAACCATTAGAAGAAACTAAAGAGGAAATTTTTAGAGAGATGGATCGCTTGCGTGTCAAGTGGCACGGTAAGGATAACGGCCGTCTAACTATAGCATTAGGGACGACCAATCCTTGGGGAAGTACTGCGGAACTTATTAGTGAATCATATGCTTACGCAGAAGAACACAAATTACAGTTTCAAATCCATACTGCTGAAACAGAATATGTAGTTCAGAGCTGCTTGGAAGAATATGGTATGCGTAATGTAAACTTCTTTAAGTCTATTGATGCAATTGGACCTAGAGCTTCTTTGGCACACGCAGTATATGTGAATGAAGAAGAAATTAAAATCATCAAAGACAGCGGAGCAAAAATTGTACACAATCCAGTTGCCAATATGTACCTTGCTTCCGGTGTAGCCCCAGTTCCTCGTTTCTTGGAGTTGGGAATTCCAGTTGCGGTCGCTACAGACGGTCCAGGCAGTAATAACTCTCAAGATATGATGGAAGTCTTAAAGGTAACGCCTTGTTTACATAAAGTACATACAAAAAATGCTATGATAATGTATCCTGAAGACGTGCTGCGCATGGCAACAAAGGGCGGAGCTGCTATCCTTGGTAGAGATGATTTGGGTGTGATAAGAAAAGGATACAAGGCTGATTTGATTTTGATGAACTGGAAAAGGTCGCATATAGCTCCAGTGCATAAAGCTAATTCGGGTTTAGTATACAATGCCAATGGTAATGATGTTGATTGTGTCTGGGTAGATGGAAAAATGGTTGTGAACGAAAAAAGCATGCTGGGAATTGATGAAGTGGCATTATTAGAAATTTGTCAAGAAAGAGCTATCTACTTAAGAAAAAAAGTGCGTGGTCTAATAAAATAAAAGAAAATAAGTAGCATAAGGGCGCACATTGTGCGCCCTTATGCTATAATACGCTTAAATGTAATGATAAAAAACAAAAGGTGATAAAGTGGAAGAGAAAAACAAGCTAGTTTATAGTTTGCGAGAAAAACCTAATAAGAAATATCTCTTAATCTATACATTGCAATGGTGGCTAGTGATGATTTCTAGCAATATTTTCTATCCTCTTATTTTAGGCAAAGAGCTAGGCTTTACTCCATTACAGTTAGTAGCTATGAGCAATAGGAGCCTCTTTTTTGCAGGAGTATTTTCTCTAATTCAAGGGCTATGGGGCTATAAGTTACCGGTAATGGACGGCCTAGCCAGTATTTGGGTTAGTGTTTACGTGCTGATATTCCAAATTGGTGGAAAAGCTGGGAATGTAGAAAATGCCATGCAACAAATTGAAGGCATCATGATTATGTGTGGAATCATTGTGACAATCTTAGCTATAACCGGCATGATGGGTAGAATTAAAAAGCTTTTCACACCACTGATTGCTGGAAGTTTGCTGATTTTGCTTTCCTTACAGCTTTCTGGTAACTTTATGAGGGGTATGCTAGGGATAAAAGACGGGGTCGTTAGCATTGGAACAATCTGTGTATCATTGCTAATCCTGGCTGTGATGATTTTCCTCTTATATTGGGCAAAGCCAAAAATTCGCAGTCTTGCAGCGCTACTTGGCCTACTTGTAGGCTGGGGACTTATGCTAATATCTGGTCAAGCACCTTTCCAAATGACGCTTGTATCTGATGGAAGCCTATTATCCATACCACAGATATTCCCTTGGGGGCTACCGATTTTTTCTCTTGCCGGATTTGTCAATGCTGCTTTTATGTCTATCGTAGTTATTTCTAATCAATTTACTAGTTCTTTGTGTGTGGCAGATGCTTGCAAGGAAGAATTGACCGATGAGCGCTTTAAGCAGGGTGGCTTGGTTAACGGAATTGCCCATATTGTTACAGGCGCTTTTGCTAGTATTGGAACTATACCCTATGCTTCTTCAGGGGCTTTTATAGAAGTAACTAAAGTTGCCACTATTTATCCCTACCTAGGAGCTTGCATGCTCCTGATAATTGGCAGTCTTACCTGGCAGTTAGGCAGCTTTTTTGGTAATATACCTGCAGCTGTTACCTACGCGGTAGCCTTTGCCATGTTTACCCAGCTGATAGGAATGGGAATTAAAAATTATCTACGCATAGAATTAAATGAGCGCAGTTTATTAATCATTGGTTTTACCTTAATGACAGGTGTTGGCGTAATGTTTGTACCGAGTGATGCTTTCCAGTTTTTACCAGGAATTATCCGAAATATTGTCAGCAATGGTTTATTAATGGGAACCTTAGTGGGGCTAACCTTGGAGCATCTAGCTTTTAGGAAAAAACACTAATTTATATAAAAATCATATAAAAGCTTTTGGAGGGTTAGATGAAATTAGTATCTTGGAATGTAAATGGTATGCGGGCTATTTTAAGTAAAAATTTTTTAGAAGTATTTGCCTTAATGGATGCGGATATATTTTGCATGCAAGAAACAAAAATGCAGGAGGGACAGGCTACCATAGAACTTTCAGGTTATCAGCAATATTGGAATAGTGCAATCAAAAAGGGCTATTCAGGAACTGCTATCTTTACTAGAATTACCCCACTTAATGTCAGTTATAATCTTGCGGGGCATGATCAGGAGGGACGCCTAATTGCTTTAGAATTTGAGGATTTTTATTTAATCAATGTTTATACACCAAATTCCCAAGAAAAGCTAGCAAGAATATCCTATAGATTGAACTGGGAATCTGATTTTCGCAACTATTTAGTAGAGCTAAGAAAGAAAAAACCAGTGATAATTTGTGGCGACTTAAATGTAGCACATCAGGAAATTGATTTAAAAAATCCCAAAGCGAATAGTGGAAATGCAGGTTTCTCGGATGAAGAAAGAAATGAAATGACTGCCTTACTCCAAAGTGGATTTATCGATTCTTTCCGCTATTTTTACCCTACAATTGAGGAAGCTTATAGTTGGTGGTCCTATCGTTTTCAAGCTAGAAGCAGAAATGCTGGTTGGAGGATAGATTATTTTTTAGTTGATGAGTTATTAAGGGCAAGGTTGCAAAAAGCGGAAATTCACGCAGATATAACCGGCAGTGATCACTGTCCGGTCAGTATAGTACTAGACTAGGAGAGAAAAATTGAGATGGATACAGCAGTAGCAGTAGTAAAATGTACTAGTTATGATTATGCAGAGGTAGAGGCAAGCCTGAGAAAACAAATTGAAGCTTTAGAGGGAATACCGGCTATTTTTGAACCAGACACACAGGTGCTCTTAAAGATTAATCTACTTTCTGGTGCCAAACCGGAAAAAGTCATTTGCACACATCCAGTGGTTGTAGAAGCTTTGGCAAACATCTTGCTGGAAAAAGGGGCTTCTGTAATAATTGGAGATAGCCCTGCTGGAACATTTTCTAAAGAAAAGCTAGAACAAGCGTATCGCATTAGTGGTATGCAGGGTGTTGCTGAGCGTACAGGTGCAAAACTTAATTATGATCTTACTAGTAAAATGGTTAAGCTTACAGGTGGTAGGACAGTTGCTATTTGGCAACAAGCACTAGCGGCAAATTTTGTCATCTCTGTTGCTAAGCTAAAAACACATGCCTTAATGACTTATACAGGTGCAGTAAAAAATATGTTTGGAATTATTCCAGGACTAAGCAAAGCAGAATTGCATATGCTTTGTCCAAGTAAGGAAGCATTTGCTAATTTTTTGGCTGATTTATATGCAACCTTACCACCTGATTTTGCAGTTATTGATGGTATTTGGGGCATGGAGGGTGATGGGCCTGCTAATGGGAAATTGCGCAAAGCAGGTGTGTTAATCGCAGCAGTTAATGGGGCAGTGGCAGATCTAGCTGCTTGTCAATTGATTGGAATTGATCCGTTACAAGTTCCACTACTGAAAGAATTGCAAAGGAGAAAGCTTTGTCCTGAGGATGTAGAAGATTTAGAATGGTTATGTGAGGAAGAAAAAGATTTTTCTATTCGTCCCTTTAAGTTACCAGCTAGTTCCAGCAAGTATTGGCGTTTTCTTATCCCCAAAAAGCTTTGGCGGATGATGGAAAAGGTTCCGGTAGTCAACAAGGAAAAATGTGTAAGCTGTCAAGAGTGTTATAAAATATGTCCGGCTCATACAATTAGCATGGTAGAAAATAAAGCACAAGTTGGGCATAAGAATTGTATCGCCTGCTATTGTTGTCACGAAGTATGTGCTTTTGATGCCATCGAATTAAAAACAAGGATTTTGGCAAAATAGGAGAAAATATGTTTGATATTATTATAATTGGAGCAGGACCAGCAGGAACAACTGCGGCTAGAATGCTAGGAGAAAAATATAAAGTAGCGATCTTAGACCAGCGCACTTTCAAAGCAACAGCTACACAAGGTAAGGAAGAAAAATGCTGTGGTGGACTATTGTCTCTTAAAGCGCAACAGGTTTTAGCACAAATGGCAATTAGTATTCCTAAAAGTGTACTGGTGGAGCCACAAGTTTTTACAGTACGAGCTTATGATTTAGAGGCAAAGCTAGACCAGCATTATCAAAGAGCATATCTTAATATTGACCGTACTGCTTTTGACCGCTATTTATTTGAAATGGTGCCTCAGCAGGTAGAGAAGATTACTGATTGTAGAGTAGTAAAAATCGAAGAAACAAACCAAGGCGTAATTGTCAGCTACCTACATAATGGCTCCCTACTTTATATAACAGGAAAAGCACTCTTAGGGGCAGATGGCGCGCATTCTTTAGTACGGCGAGAGCTTTACGGAAAAGAATTCTTTCAACAGGAATATCTCGCTATACAAGAATGGTTTGAAATATCAGAAAAGATTCCCTACCACACCTCCTATTTTAGTAAAGAGGTTACAGATTTTTATGGTTGGGGTATTCCTAAGGGGAAAGAGTTTATTTTAGGTGTAGCAATTCCTGTAGGCCGCGACATCAATGCTTGTTGGCAGAGCTTTTTAGAACAAGTGGAAAAAACGGGAGTAAAGCTTGGTAAGCGCACAAAACGCCATGGCTGTTATTTGCAACGACCTCAAGTGTGGAGTGATATAGCCTTAGGTAAAGGTAGAATAGCACTAATTGGTGAGGCTGCAGGTCTCATAAGCCCTAGCTCTGCTGAAGGTATTAGCTTTGCTTTGCGAAGTGGTCGTTTAGCAGCATTAGGGTGTGAGTTGAGTTCTAAGGATATTTTTGCAAAGTATCGTAAAAGTTGTCTTGGTTTGCGGGCTGATATTTTTAGCAAATGGCTGAAAAGCATACCAATGTATACCGGTGTTTTTCGTCGGGCGATTTTTAAGACAGGAGTAACGGCGGTAAAAATATATCGGTAAATAGGATGGAGATTAAAGATGATTGAAGATATAATTCTTGGGTTACAACCACAGTTGATACTCTCCTTGCAAGAGAGCTTGCGTATTCCTAGTGTCTATGAGGATGATGATTCAAACTATCCCTATGGCAGAGCAGTTAACCAAGCACTAGAACATTTTCTAACTACAGCAGAAAAATTAGGCTTTAAGGTTGTCAACCTTGCAGGTAAGGTTGGATATATAGAATACGGTGTGGCTAATGAAATGATCATGATAGCAGGACATGTAGATGTAGTGCCTGCTGGAAATAATTGGCAAGAAGAGCCTTTTGGAGGAAATTTAGTAGGTAAGCGGCTTTATGGCCGAGGAGCTATTGATGATAAAGGACCAATGTTTACCTGTCTCTACGCCTTGGTAGCTTTAAGGCAAGCTAGCGTAAAGCTAAAGCGCAGGGTGCGTTTGGTAATCGGCACAAATGAGGAAAAGGGCATGGATTGCCTACACTATTATGTAGCTACTGGTCAAGAAATGCCAGTGGCAGGGTTTACTCCAGATGGAAAATTTCCAGTTGTTAATGGGGAAAAAGGTATCATTCAGGCAAATATAAAAAAGCAGATATCGCCAGGTACAAATGGAATTCAAGTTTCTTCACTTTATGGTGGCACAGCTTTTAACATGGTACCGGCAGAAGCGGAAGCACTCTTATTAGGTAGTGATGAGGAATTAAGGCTGGCAAAAATCCAACTTGAAGCATTAAATGATGAACAGCTAAAAGCTATCATCAACAAAGATAAAAGCTTAAGTATTCTAGCTAGCGGTGTTTCCGCTCATGCTAGTACTCCGGAACAAGGAGATAATGCCATCACCAGGCTTATTTTGGCTTTAGCCCAACTTAAAGGCTTAGATCCAACCTGGCAAGAAACCTGTCACCAGCTAGGCTGTAAGCTCCTAACTGGAAATAATGGTAGAGGTATTGGTATTGCAATGGAGGATGCAGCTAGCGGAAAACTCAGCTTAAATATTGGGATTTTACGCTATACAGAAGGTGAGTTGCTCTTAACACTAGATATTAGGTATCCAGTAACCGAGCTGGGCAAAGAAATCATCACAAAATTAAGCCAAGCCCCGCTGTTTAAGGAATACGATCTAAGCTTACAGCATCAATTAGACCCTGTCTATTTTCCGCCGGAGCATGAGCTAATCAAATCTTTAGCAGGAGCATTTACAACAATTACTGGTGAAGAAATGCGTTATTTATCAATGGGTGGAGGAACATATGCTAAGGTAATTCCCAATATGGTAGCATTTGGACCTTGCTTACCGGAAGACGCAGAAGCGGATAGTTTACACAAACCTGATGAATTCACTACACTTTCACACTTGGAACGAAATATGCGTATCTATGCCCAAGCCATTAGCAACTTAGCTAACTAGCATGCAAAAAAAGGAGAGAAAATGGAGCATTATAAAAGTAAAGATGATAGTAAAACAGAATCTACATATATAATTATTCCTAATGATGTAAATGCAGCCGGTCACCTACACGGAGGTGTATTAATGCAATGGATGGATCTAATCGCGGCAATTACAGCTACGCGACATGCTAATACAGCCGTGACAACAGCTGCAGTGGACTCGCTGATTTTTTGTGAACCTGTACGGATGGGGGATATTATTAATCTCAAAAGCTCAGTTACTTGGGTAGGAAATAGCTCCATGGAAATTATGGTCAAGGTATATAAGGATGTTGCTGGCATCAGAGAGAGCCTTTGCACCAACCACGGTTATTTTGTCTTTGTAGCCTTAGATGAGCAGGATAAACCTACTAGAGTTCCAAGACTTGCTCTAATCACTACTGAAGACCAAGAACTTTTTACAGCAGCAAAGCTTAGAATGGAGTTAAGAAAAGCCAAGTAAAAAAATACAGCATAATTATTAAATTCTCATTAAGTTTTCGAGGGAGTAACATTAAAAGTTACTCCCTCATGCTTTTTTTGTGGTAAAATGAGAAAAAAAGCATGAAAAAAGAGAAAGGTTAGGGAGAAAAATGCAGTATGAGCTTTTAGCTTTAGATGTAGATGGCACTTTAGTACCAATTGGTACAGAAAGCATCAGTGAAATTGTCAAGAAAAGCATTAAAGAGGTTGCTGCTCAAGGCATTACTGTTGTATTAGCTACAGGTAGAAGCTTTCGTTCTGCTTCACAAATAGCTTGCAGTTTAGGAGTAGATAATTACTTAATTACTAGTAATGGAGCTTTAGTTCAGCATATGAGTAATGGTGAAGTGCTTTATCAAAAAAACATACCAGTAAATATTGCCAAAGAGGTCTTAGTAGCAGCTAGAAAACGAGGTTTAACCTTTGATGTTGTCTATCCAGGTCATTCTGTAGTAGATAATGATCCGGATTTAATTAAATTTTTGCGAGAAGTTGAAGGTGTAGAGCCAATCATTTGTGGTGATTTGGAATGTAGCATGAAGGAAGAACCGATTAAGCTGCATTTTTTAGGTGAGCAAGAGGAAATTATGCAGTTTCAAGCAGAACTAATTGCATCATTAGGGGATAAAATTAATGTGACATCCTCCTATCCACGCTTGCTGGAGGTAGTAAACAAGGAAACAAATAAAGGGGTAGCCTTAGCTAAACTAGCGGAAGAGTTGAATATTTCTATGGATAAGACCATGGCAATTGGCGATGGCAATAATGATTTAGAAATGCTCTTAGTGGCAGGATTAGGAGTGGCTATGGGCAATGCTTTTGGAGCGGTAAAGGAAGTGGCAGATGTTATTACCCACACAGCAGAAGATGATGGGGTCGCTTATGCTATTGAAAAATGGTTAAAATAAGTATTTATAAAGGTAAAAGATAGCGGCGGACAGCCAAATTATTATAAGAAGGAGCTTACCAATGGAAATTAAAATAAAATTATTTGCCTATTTTCGCGATGATAGAGGCAAAATTCTCACTAAGAACTACCCAGCTGGTGCCACACCAGCAAATGTTGCTGTTGATTTAGGAATTGACCAAGAATTAGTAGCAATTCTTTTGGTAAATGGCGTGCACGCCAAGTGGAATCAGGCTCTAGCAGCAGGGGATACAATATCACTTTTTCCACCAGTAGCTGGAGGTTAAAATATCATAAAAACGGGTACTTATCCAACATACTTAAACTTTTGTGGGCATGATTAATTATTGAGAATTATCTTAATTAATGATATAATTAAGCATGGTTTAAAATTTAAGGAGTTGGTTAGCTTTGTCTAGCGATAGTTGGCAGATAGGCATATTACTGATATTAATAGCAAGTTCGGCATTCTTTTCAGCGGCAGAAACTTCACTTATGTCTATCAATAAAATAAGATTGCGTCATTTGATGGATGAAAACGTACGAGGAGCCAAAACTGTCATTAAGCTGAGAGAAAATTCTAGTAAGCTACTCAGTACAATCTTAGTAGGCAATAATATTGCGAATATTGCCGCATCAGCAGTAGGAACTGCGTTAGCTCTAAAATATTTTCCACAGTACGGGGCAATAATAGCTACTGCTGTAATGACAATAATAGTTTTAATATTTGCAGAAATAACTCCAAAATCTATTGCGGCGAGAAATTCTGAAAAGGTAGCTTTTTTGCTAGCAGAGCCAATTGTTTTAGTAAGTAAAATTTTGCGCCCACTTAGCTGGATTTTTACAAGAATTACGGAACTAATTTTGAAAGTGTTTGGCATCAAGGAAGCAGTAAGAAACCTTGTAACAGAAGAAGAGTTAAAAACCATGGTAGATGTAAGCCGTGAAGAAGGAAGCATGGAAGAAGAAAAACATCAAATGCTCCACAATGTTTTTGAATTTGTGGATTTGCAGGTTAAAGATGCCATGGTTCCAAGAACTGATATGATGGCAATTGATATTAATACCAGCTATGAAGATATTGCTAAAATTTTCAAGGATGATGGCTATTCACGCTTGCCAGTTTATGAAGGCTCCATTGATAATATTATTGGCATCTTGCATGTGAAATCTATGCTGTTTTATGAGGATGAGCCAGAAGATTTTGATGTGCGTAAATATATGAGGAAGCCTCATTTTACTTATGAATTTAAGTCTGCAGGTGACCTTTTTGAAGAATTGCGCAGGCAACGCTTGGCTATTTCGATTGTGCTTGATGAATATGGTGGTACGGCAGGACTGATTACCATGGAGGATTTAATAGAGGAAATTGTTGGCGATATTGAGGATGAGTATGATGAGTTAGATGAAGATGTGGAGCAGGTTTCTGAGTATGAGTATATAGTAGATGGGAGCACAGATCTTGAGGATGTTAATGACGCCATTGGTTCAGAGTTAGAGTCTGAGGATTTCGACTCAATTGGTGGCTTTATTATTGGAGAAATTGATCGTTTTCCTAAGGTCGGTGAAGAGCTTGTGATAGCGGGCTTAGAGATACAGGTATTAGAAATTGAAAAAAATAGAATTCAGAAAATTCGCATTAAAGTGCGCAACTTAGACGAGATACAGGATGTGTAGCAGAGCATGATATTAAAGGCGATTATTTTAGGTATTGTGGAGGGATTAACGGAATTTTTGCCAGTTTCTTCAACAGGGCATTTGATTTTAGTTAATAACTATTTAGATTTTACTGGTGATTTTGCTAATCGCTTTGCCATTATTGTGCAAATCGGTGCTATTTTTGCAGTAATACTTTATTTTTGGCCAAAGCTTGTGCCGAAATTTAGTGAGAAGGCCGATGTACAGGCAAAACTACAACTATGGATAAAGGTTATTATTGGGTGCTTACCAGCTGCCCTCATTGGCTTAGCTTTAGAAAATACACTTGATAAATATTTATTTAATCCTACATCGGTGGCACTAGCGCTGATTGTAGGTGCAATCTTGATTTTACTAGTAGAACGCTTGCATTTCCCTGTGCGTGTCGAAAAAATTGAGGATTTATCCTACAAGGATGCAGCAAAGGTGGGTATATTTCAATGCTTGGCTTTGTGGCCAGGGATGTCCCGCTCCGCTTCAACAATTATTGGTGGGCTAACCTTAGGGCTTTCTCGTACAGTGGCCGCAGAGTTTTCATTTTACTTATCGATACCGATTCTTTTAGGTGCAGGTGGGCTCAAGCTCATCAAGGGTGGACTAGCTTTTACTAGTCAAGAGTGGATTAGTTTGCTTGTAGGGGTAGTGGTCAGCTTTATCGTTGCATATCTAGTTATTGCAGTATTTATGAATTTTATTAGAAAACATAGTTTTTCCATTTTTGCATATTACCGAATTATCTTGGGTATTTTAGTTTTGATTTTAGTTTAGAGGATGAGGTTGTTGCTATCTACATAAAGGGGATAGTAGCAACTTTTTTTATTAGCTCGCTAATTGCTAAGCCGAATACTGGTGAAATTATCTAAAAAAAGGATGCTTAGATGGAAAATACTAAAAAGCTAAAAAACTCTAGTAACCATGGTAAAAAGAGCAGTTCCATAGAATTTTTAAAATATATTGGGCCAGGTCTTTTGGTAACGGTAGGCTTTATTGATCCAGGAAACTGGGCATCAAATATCGCTGCTGGATCAGAATTCGGCTATACTTTGCTCTGGGTAGTTACACTTTCTACAATTATGCTGATGGTACTACAGCATAATGCTGCTCATCTCGGTATTGTAACAGGTTTGTGTATTGCTGAATCTATCACAACACATATCAATCCTTTAATCGGTAGATTATCTTTAGGGACAGCTGTGTTAGCATCAATTTCTACAGCACTAGCAGAAATTTTGGGTGGAGCTATCGCTCTCCAGCTATTATTCCATCTACCAATACAGGTTGGAGCGATAATCGTTGCAATATTTGTCTTATTTATGCTTTTCTCTAATTCTTATAAAAAGCTAGAAAAAGTCATTATTGGATTTGTCTCCATCATTGGCTTTTCCTTCATCATAGAATTAGCGCTAGTAAAGATTGATTGGCCCTTAGCATTAGTGAGTTGGGTAAAGCCATCCTTCCCAGCTGGTTCGATTTTTATAATCATGAGTGTGCTGGGGGCAGTTGTAATGCCACACAACCTTTTTCTCCATTCTGAGATTATTCAAAGCCGTCAGTGGAATTTGCAGGATGAAGCTATCATGGAAAAACAGCTTAAATTTGAATTTATGGATACTGCATTTTCCATGTTTGTGGGTTGGGCTATTAACAGCGCAATGATTTTAGTGGCAGCTGCTACATTTTATGCCAAAGGCATACAAGTAAGTGCCTTAGGGCAGGCAGTTGATACCTTGAAACCATTGCTAGGGAATATGGCAGCATTAATTTTTGCTATTGCCCTTTTGTTTGCTGGAGTAGCCTCTGCCATAACTGCAGGTATGGCTGGGGGAAGCATTTTTGCAGGAATGTTTAATAAAGCTTATGATACGAAGAGTGTGTATACAAAAATTGGCATTTGCATAACGATTGTTTTTGCACTTTGTATTATCTTCTTTATTGGAGACCCATTCAAAGCTTTACTTTTATCCCAGATGTTACTAAGCATACAGTTACCCATAACCATCTTTTCCCAAATATATTTGACTTCTTCAAAAAAAGTCATGGGTATTTATGCAAATTCACTCTCAACAAAGGTCTGGCTCTTGCTTATTGGTACGATTGTGACAGCGCTTAATGTAGTGTTGCTTTATAAAATTATCAAAGGATAAAAACGACATTAATAAAAGCTACTTGACTATGTGAAAATACATAGGCGAGTAGCTTTTCTAATTAGTCAATCTAGTTGTAAAAACTAGATTGACTAATTATGAGAACTATGTTATATTATTTTTGTGAAATAAAAAGAGTGAGGCGTACAATGAATAAAGCAATTAATCAGGATTTAGCTTTATGGTGCAGTGATTTTGTGCATTTTCATCTTCCGCGTTGGGAAGAGCTACCGGACATAGAGCTGTATATGGAACAAGTAATTGTTTTTATTGAAAAATCATTAAGTCTTTTTTTAGGAAACAATAAGGAAAAAATTATCACATCGGCAATGGTGAATAATTATGTAAAACTTAAAATTTTACCACCACCGATAAAAAAGCGTTATCATCGTAGACAGCTAGCCTATTTAATTACTATCTCTATCTTAAAAAACGTACTGAATTTAACAGAAATTCAAGTAGGAATTCGATATCAAGTACTCTTAAGTGATGAAAAAACCAGCTATAATCTTTTTTGTCAAGAAGTTGAAAATGCTTTTTCAGTGCTTTTTAGCCAAATAGCTAGTGGCGGCGAAAGAGTAAATATAGAAACAGATGTTTTGCGACAAAACACAGCACTACTAATGGCTGCATATGCTTTAGCTAGTGGAATTTTAGCAAAAAAAGCAATTGAATTACAGAGGATTGTTTCATTAAACGAAAAGAAGGTTGTGAAGGATGAATAGTGAAAAGATTGCCATTTTAGTAGACTCTTGCACTGATGTACCAAAAGCAATAGTAGCAAAGTATGGAATATATACTGCCCCACTAAGTATTACCTACCCAGAAAAGACTTACGATGATGGTATTGATATTACAGCCGACGAGGTTTTTGACCGCTTTCCAGAAACACCAACAACCTCGATGCCCAGTGGTGAAGCCTTAAATAGAACCTTTCAACAAATTAAAAAAGATGGTTATGAAAAAGTACTGGCAGTACTTATTTCCAGTAATTTAAGCGCTACTTTTCAATTTGTGAAAATGCTTGGTGAAGAACAAGCAGATTTGGAAGTTTTTTGTGTGGATACAAGGAATATAGCTATGGGTAGTGGACTTACAGCCGTTAGAGCTGCTGAGCTCTTAGCTGCAGGCATGGGTTGGCAAGAGTTGTGTGAGAAGGTTTCTGCAATGATTGATGATAGTGCAATCTTCTTTTGCATAGATACATTACAATATCTACTAAAAGGTGGACGCATTGGTAAGGTTTCGGCACTTTTTGGCAGTACGCTGAATTTGAAGCCAGTCATTACCTGTGATACCCAAGAAGGTATTTATAAAACAGTTGCTAAAGCTATTGGTAGAAAAAAATCCCTCTTAAAAATAGTAGATGAAGCGGCAAAATTCGTTGGCGATACAGCAAAATATAATATCGCTTTAGCCTATAGTAAAAATGAAAAAGATGTAGCAGTGATTAAAGCAATGATAGATGCAAGGCTACCAAATCCAATTCATTATTTTGAAGGAGAAATTGGACCAACACTTCTAGTACATACAGGCCCTGGAATTATTGGTATAGGAGTACAAAAAATTAAATAGTATTATAGTAACCCTTGGTTTAAGAGCTTATCACTTGAACTAAGGGTTTTTCTCTGATAAAACTTGCATTTAGCACAAAGATATAGTATTAATAAAAGTAAGGTGTGGAGTTTGAATGGTAATTTCTGCAGAGGAGACATAGCAATGAAACATATTATTGTAGCAATGGATAGCTTTAAGGGTTCGCTTACTTCGCAAAAAGCTTGCGAGATTGTGGGAAAAGCTCTGGAGAAAGTAGCCACAAAAGTAACGCTCATTCCCATCGCTGATGGAGGTGAAGGAACCGCAGAAGCTTTTCTTTGTGCAATAGGCGGGGAAAGGCATTATCTTTGGGTAACTGGGCCCAATGGACAACAAGTAGAAGCATATTTTATTGTACTTGCAGATGGAACAGCAGTTATTGAAATGGCACAAGCCTCAGGACTCAGCTTGGCAAGAGAAAAGAATCCTCTAATCACCACTACCTTTGGTACCGGTGAGCTGATAAAAGCAGCTCTAGCGCTAAAATGTCCTAGAATCATTGTGGGTATTGGTGGTAGTGCTACCAATGATGGTGGAATAGGTATGGCTGCTGCTTTAGGCGCAAGCTTCCTAGATAAGCAAGGTCAAGAGATAAAGCATACAGGTGGTGGGTTAGCAGACCTAGTTGCTATAGATATTACAGGAATTGATCAAAGGCTTGCCAAGACAGAAATAGTTGTCGCTTGTGATGTGAATAGCCCTTTCTATGGACCAAAGGGTGCCAGTGTAGTTTATGGTCCACAAAAGGGTGCTGATGTAACTATGGTAGCCTCATTAGATGCAAATTTGCAGAATTTGGCAAGAATAATTACACAGAAGCTAGATATTAATTTACAAGAGCTGCCAGGTTCAGGTGCGGCTGGAGGTTTGGGAGGTGGTCTTGTTGCTTTTGCCGGGGCAAAACTTAGTAGCGGTATTACTATACTTTTGGATACTGTAGGCTTTAAGCAAAAACTAGAGGACTGTGACTTAGTAATTACTGGCGAAGGCTCATTTGACCAGCAAAGTCTCCATGGTAAAGTTATTTCAGGTATAGCTAAGCTCACAAAAGCAAGGCATGTTCCCTTAATCGTGCTAACAGGTGCGGTGCAGCTCGGTAGAGCAGAGTACGAAGAACTAGGGGTTACTGCTGTCTTCTCCACCAATCCTAGACCATGTTCAATTGCGCAAGCCAAAACTGAAATAGTAGAAAATTTACAGCAGTTAAGTGAAAACCTAGCAGTAACACTGCAAATCACATAGTAAAATGCTAGCTAACAGAATTTAATCTGTGGCTAGCATTTTCTTATTTATTTAAATTGTTGGTTAAAAATTTATTTTTTCAAGATTGGTGAGAGTTTTTTATATAAAAGAAAAGTGACTAGCATGAGTACGGCTCCCTTAAGCAAATTGAAAGGAACAATCATTAAAATCATAAAAGTAAATAAGGAGGTTACATTGGCATTAAGTGCCGTACCAGAAGCAATAATTGCCTCCAAGGGAAAGCCCATCACCTTAGCATAAAGAGGGAACATCACATAGTAGTTTGTTAAGGTAGCGATGATAGTCATGAATAGTACCCCAACTAGCATTGCTAGCATTGCACCCTTGCGTCCATGTTTTGCCTGATAAATGGAGCCAGCAGTGACACATAGAGTTGCTGCTACAAGGAAGTTGACAAGGTCTCCTACTCCCCCTGTGGTTGAACCGCTAATGAGGATTTTCAAGAGATTTCCCAGTAGGGCAATTACAGCACCAGCCCATGGACCTAAAGCTAGGGAGCCAATTAGCGCTGGTAGTGTCGCTAAATCAATTTTCAAAAAAGGTGGAAAGAAAGGCAGTGGTAATTCGAAGAGCGATAAGAGAAAACTAAAAGCAGCTAAAAAAGCAATTTTAATCAGCAAATTAAGTTTGCTAGACTTTTGTAAAGTAGAATTCGACATAGTACACATCCTTTTTATACGCCAATAGCTAAAAGAAAAAGCCCTGTCTAAGGACAGGGCTTTAAATGTGCAAAGAAATAAACTTCATTCCTCTTCCATCCAGACTTTACTGTCGGTTCTGGAATTACACCAGATCAGCTTGCGCTCGCGGACTTTACCGCCGGTCGGGAATTTCACCCTGCCCTGAAGAATTGACGTATTTTGTTTTTTACATCATAGACTATTAGGTCAAGCCTTGTCAAGAAATATTTTATACCTCTTGCCAAGAACAGAAGACCGTGCTATGGTAAATTGTGAAAGAAATGGAGGCGTTTAAGTATGCTGATTATAGATCAAATAGAGGCCCAGTGGGTAATCATGGAATGGGAAAATCAACTTATTAAGCTTCCTCTTGCTATTTTCCCCCCAGCAATAAAAGAAGGCGATGTGTTAGAATTACATATTAACATTAATCAAGAAGCTACAGCAGAACGCAGAAAAAGCCTTACAAAAAAGCTGAATAATTTAATGCAAAGGTGAGATAATCATGAAAATTGCGGTGTTGCAATTAGCAATTATATGGGAAGACTGGAACGCAAATGCCAAGAAGGTTGCGATTTTTGCTGAAAAAGCTGCACTAGTAGGAGCTGAGCTTTTGCTTTTACCTGAAATGAGCATGTTTGGTTTTTCCATGAATGTAGTGAAAATAGCCAAGTGGGAAGAGGAAATTTGCCTGTATTTTCAAGATTTAAGTGTTGAATACCAGCTGATAATTGGCTTTGGTTACGTTAAGCAAAACGAAGAGGGCTTAGGAGAAAATCACTATGCCTTGGCAGTAAAAGGGGAAATTATAGCTGATTACCAAAAGATTCACCCCTTTACCTATGGTAAGGAGAGCCAGCATTATAGCGGAGGTACTGAATTAGCATTTGCAAAAATTGCTGGACATATGTTAGGGCTGAGCATTTGCTATGACCTGCGTTTTCCTGAGCTCTATCAAGCACTTTCTATAGACGCAGAGCTATTAATAGTAGCAGCAAATTGGCCAGCTGAAAGAAGAGCACAGTGGCTAATACTCTTACAAGCAAGAGCTATAGAAAACCAGAGCTTTGTTGTAGGCATCAACCGAGTAGGTGTGGGAGACAACTGCACTTATCTAGGCGATAGTCTGGTTATTGACCCTCAGGGCAAAATCATTGCACAAGCAGGAAGTGCAGAAGAGCTGCTCTTTGCCGAAATAGATTGGGAGCTACTAGCAAAATATCGCCAAGAATTTCCAGTTAAAGGGGATAGGAAAAAAGAGCTCTATAGAAAATGGCTAAAGTAGAAGGAGCATAGATTAAACGCAGCCTTTTTGAATTTGTGCTTTACCTTTACTCTGCAATTATCTGCTCTGTAAAAATTGCAAAAAAAGAATCAAAAAACTATTGACTATATTCAGAGATAGTCTATAATAAAGGTAGTAATGATAATAATTACTGATTAAGAAAGAGGGAGAAACATGGTAGAAAAGTACAGTAGGCAGCGAGAAGCATTGCTAAAAGAGCTTAATAGCAGATGTGATCATCCTACAGCAGATACAATTTATTTATCCTTGCGGGAGAGAATTCCTAATATTAGCTTAGGTACTGTGTATCGCAATCTTTCCAAGCTTGCTGAAAGCGGTAAAATTCAGCAGTTGCATGTTGATGGACCAGATCATTTTGATGGAGATATTAAGGAGCATAGCCATTTTTTTTGTAAAAAATGCGATACAGTCTTTGATGTAGCTATTCCAGCAGGGTTACGGCTTGAGGATTTGGTTAAACAAAATATTGCAGACAGTGTAGACAAGCAAGTAATTCAATTTTATGGAACATGTAAAAAATGTGTAAGCGTAGATTTGCAAAACAAAAAAATAATATGTTAATGGAGGCAAAAAAATGAAAAAATTTGTATGTTCGGTATGTGGATATGTTTATGAAGGAGATGTGGCACCAGCTATTTGTCCAGTTTGTAATGTAGGGGCTGATAAATTTACGGAACAAGCAGGTGAATTAACTTGGGCAGATGAACACAAAATCGGAGTAGCGCAAGGTGTAGATGAGAGAGTTCTTGCAGGCTTAAAAGCTAATTTTATGGGCGAGTGCACAGAAGTGGGCATGTATTTGGCAATGGCTCGTCAAGCTGAACGTGAAGGATATCCAGAAATTGGTGCATTTTATAAATTAGCAGCTTTTGAAGAAGCAGAGCATGCAGCAAAATTTGCAGAACTCCTTGGTGAAGTAGTAGTTGCAGATACCAAGAAAAACCTCGAGGCTCGTGTACAGGCTGAAAATGGAGCTTGCATGGGTAAAAAAGAGTTAGCAACCCTAGCAAAACAATTAAACTTAGATGCAATTCATGATACAGTACATGAAATGGCAAAAGATGAAGCAAGACATGGTACAAGCTTCAAAGGCTTGTTAGATAGATACTTCAAATAAACTTTATCAGATAACACATAGAAAAAAGATTGGATGCGTAAGCTGGCATCCAATCTTTTTCTATGTTGTTCAAATTGAATCTTTGGTTGAAACAACTGTTTTGGTAATAGGTTTATATACTTCATAAAAATATGTTAATACTGTTTCATAAGCTATATTTTGCATATAACTGTAATATGTAGTATTGCCTCCCTCAGGTGCGAGCCCAATTTTTTGTCTCTCAAGAACTAATCCTTTACTAATTGCTTCAATCATTAAATCGTCCCCTTGGTTTACGTACCTTGTAGTTCCCCAAGGTTCCCATTGCGATACACTAGTTAAAGGAAAAAAGACTATTGCTTCTTCCTGTTCTGTTTTAACTAATCTTCTAGTTACTCCATCGCACTTTCTAACTTCAGTTGTTCCATTAACATCTTCCGCTACCCATGCATATGCGGTTTGTTCTATACCAGGCATAGCAAGTGTTGTATCACATATTAATTCTATACCCATTGTCATAATCTTAGATGCTTCTGCTCTTGTTATATTCTTTTTAGGTCCAAATGTTCCATCTGGATAACCTTTAACAATACCATAATCAACAGTTGTTGCTACAGCGGATACAAAATCTTTTCTTATTGTATTAGTATCTGAGAATCCCATTCCCATTGCTATCTTTAATGGACTTACAGACATCTCAATTGCTTTACCTACCATAAATGCTACATACTCTCTTGTTATCGGTACATTAGGATTAAACTTACCTGTACCATCGTTATAAAGTAACCCATTAG
>JBAXCZ010000014.1:0-45192 GCA_037141195.1 Clostridia bacterium | reverse complement strand
GCTATAACACGGAGTGGTCAAGCGAGTATACAGTACAAGGTGCATATGAGGAATACTTAAAGGCTTGGTTTGTGCTACATATTTTAGAAAGAGAATTTGATTTTGCAAAAGAGCGTTCTTTTGTTTTCAATATGAGCGTTGGCTATAATTTACAGGGCATAAAAACTCCGAAAATTGATGGATTTATTGAGGGCTTGAAGGATGCTACTCGCTCAGCAGTTTTTGCAGAATATAAAGAGCAATTAAAAGCAGACAAACATTTGTTTAAGAATATCGATGACACATATATTGATAGTATAACTCCAAATGTTTGTACTGCAATCACACTTTCAACTATGCATGGTTGTCCACCAGTAGAAATTGAAGCAATTTGTAGCTATCTTTTGTCAGAAAAAAAGATTAACACTTTAGTAAAAATGAATCCAACCTTATTAGGCTATAAATTTGTGCGTGAAGCGCTAGATAAGATGGGATTTGATTATATTGGGCTAAAGGAAGATTCTTTTACTCATGATTTGCAATATCCAGACGGTGTTGCGATGCTCAAACGCTTAAAAGTTCTTGCTAAAAAGGAAGGTAAAGAGTTTGGTGTAAAACTATCAAACACCTTGCCTTGTATCAACGGCAGGGGCGTGTTGCCAGGTGATGAAATGTATATGTCAGGGCGTGCATTATATCCATTAACTATTAATTTAGCAAAAATGATTGCCTCAGAGTTTAACGGCGATTTAATAATTTCCTTTTCCGGCGGTGCTGATGCCACAAATATTGCAGAGCTCTATATGACGGGAATTCAGCCAATTACTTTGGCTACAACTATCCTTAAACCAGGTGGATATCAACGCTTAGAACAAATTGCCAAGGTGCTCGATAAAATTCTTGCCAAAGCTCCGAAAAAGATTGACCTTGCTAGATTGGAAAAAATGGCTGTGGAAGCTTTTGCTAATAAGAATCATATCAAGGAAAGACGCCCAGCTGCTAGTCGGAAAATTTCCAAGAGTTTACCACTGACTAACTGCTATATAGCACCATGTATGAGTGGCTGTCCTATTGGACAAGATATTCCAGAATATGTGCGTCTAGTTGGGGAGGGAAGACATAAGGAAGCACTACAAGTTATAATTCAAAAAAATCCTCTTCCTTTCATGACGGGAACTATTTGTGATCATCAATGCATGAGCAAATGCACTCGTATTGATTATGACGAGTCTGTCTGTATTCGTATGTTGAAAAAAGTAGCAGCAGACAACGCTTTTGATGAAGTTATTGCTGAACTTAAGCCAAAACAAAGAACTGAAAACTCTGCTAAAGTTGCTGTGCTTGGAGCTGGACCTGCAGGCTTAGCTGCTGCATATTTTTTAGCAAAAGAGGGTTTAGATGTAACTATATTTGATAAAAAGGCCAGAGCTGGCGGTACAGTAGAATATATTATTCCAGAATTTCGTATTCCTAATGAAAATATCTTAAATGATGTAGAGTTAGTAAAAAATATGGGAGCTAAGTTTGAGCTAGGCATAGATGCAAACTTTAGTATTGAGGACTTAAAGTCAAAAGGATTCAAATATATTATGCTGGCAATTGGTGCTGGTAAATCTAGCGATCATGGTATCGGTGGCGAGCAGCACAAAGTAAAATCTGCTATTCACTTCTTAGGTAAATTTAAGGAAAATGCTTCTGATGTTAGCTTGGGCAAGAATGTTGCTATTATCGGTGGTGGTAACACCGCTATGGACGCAGCTCGGGCTGCAAAAAGGGTAGCCGGAGTGGAAAATGTCTATATTGTTTATAGAAGAACTAAAGCTTTTATGCCAGCAGATCCAGAGGAATTAGCTTTAGCTATTGCTGACGGGGTTATTTTTATGGAACTATTAGCACCAATAGATTTCGCTAAGGGTAAACTAAACTGTCAAAAGATGGAATTAGGTGCTCCAGATGCTAGCGGACGCCGTAGCCCAATAGCCATAGCTAATGTTTTTGAACAAATCATGCTTGACACGGTTATTTCAGCAATTGGAGAAAAAGTTGAGGCAGATATTTTAACGGCTAACGGAGTTAATGTGAATGCTAAGGGCAATGTTGAAGTAAATGAAAATCTAGAAACAAATCTTGTAAATGTTTATGTAGGTGGAGATGCTGTTAGTGGTCCATCAACTGTAGTAGAAGCTATTGCTGATGCTACAAAAGTGGCAAAAAGCATTTTAGCTAAAGAAGAAAAATGCCTATGCACTGATCCAGCAAGCGGCATTATTTTTGATGCATATAGAGTAAAAACAGAAATAACTGCTAAAAAAGGTGTTCTAGTAGATAGCTTTAATGACGGCAAAGAAGCTGGGCGTTGTTTAGAATGTAATATTGCCTGCAACAATTGTGTAGAGGTTTGTCCAAACCGAGCTAACGTAGTGGTAATGGTCAGTGGTAAGTCCCAAGTATTACACGTTGATGCAATGTGCAATGAATGTGGTAACTGTGCATCTTTCTGCCCATACACTGAAAAGGGTGAGCCTTATAAATACAAATTTACCTTATTTGGTACAGAAGATGAATTTAATGGTTCTAAGAATTCTGGATTTGTACTATTAGATGAGAAAAAATTAAACTTTAAGCTAAGGAAAGCTGACCAGGTGGAGACAATTACTTTCACTGCAGCTGGAATATGCAAGACAATAGACAAAGAATTGTCTGAATTTATTTGGACAGTCTATAAAGAAAATTCTTATCTAATTTATTAAAAAATAAGAGCTGTAGAATTGTACAGGAGGCAGCATAAATTTGCTGCCTCTTGTTAATTTATCATTGTAGGTATTGAATTAAGAAGATTTTAAGAAATTCTTAGCAAAATACCAAGAAATAAAATGCTCTTTGCTGTTAAAACTTAGATAAAATGATATATAGCAAGAATATAAGAGCTATGTTTGTATATTTATAGTATTTTATCAATTATGGAGTAGAAATACCATTTTTTAAGCATTAAAGCGGAAAATATTAATTGTAGTCTGCTTATTATAGGTGTATAATAAGCAATTGTTGTAAGAATAAATACGATTATAGAGGTGTAGTAGTGTTTGCAAGACTAAGAGAATTATTAATCGGGAGAACCCTTAAAACTGAAGAGTTAGAGGGAGAAAAATTAAATGTTTTTTGGGGGTTACCAATCCTATCAAGTGATGCTATTTCTTCTGTAGCATATGCTGGAGAGGAAATTTTATATGTGTTAATTGGTGTTATTGGTTTGATGGCTTATCAATATATGTTCTTTGCAGCTTTAGGCATTGTTGTTCTTTTGTTAATCCTTGTTTTATCCTATAGACAAACTATTGATAGCTACCCATGCGGTGGAGGTTCGTATATCGTAGCTAAGGATAACTTAGGTACGATTGCAGGACTAACAGCTGGGTCAGCACTTTCAGTCGATTATATCCTTACTGTTGCTGTAAGTATCAGCGCAGGAACTGCAGCAATAACTTCAGCAGTTCCTGCACTTTTGCATCATAAAGTGGCTATTGCTTTAACTATGCTAGTACTAATGACCATTGGTAATTTAAGAGGATCCAAGGAATCATCTAAGCTATTTGGCGTTCCAACATATTTATTTATTATTTCATGTGCAGTTTTGATTGTTACAGGTATCGTTAGACATTATATCTTTGGTTATTCACCAGCATCGTTATATACTATCCCCCAGGCGACAGGTGATATTACTTTATTCCTTTTTCTAAGAGCATTTGCTTCAGGTTGTACAGCTTTATCTGGTGTTGAGGCTGTTAGTAATGGGATACCAAATTTCAAGGCACCCTCGCAAAAGAATGCCAAAGCTGTCTTAGCATTACTAGCATTTTTAGTTTTTTTCATTTTTATTGGACTATCTTTCTTAGCAACAATTTATCAGGCTGTGCCTGTAACAAATATGACAGTATTCGCTCAAATTGCCCAACAGGTTTTTGGAAAAGGTATCATGTTCTATATCATGCAAATTGCAACTGCGGTTATTTTAGTAATGGCTGCCAATACAGCTTATACTGGACTACCTTTATTACTTGCTTTAATGGCTAAGGATGGGTATGCCCCTAAGCAATTTGCCCAAAGAGGAAAAAGACTAAGTTTTTCTAATGGAATAATCTTATTGGCGCTAGCTGCAGCTATCTTAATTATCATTTTTAAGGGAGATACCCATGCGCTTTTACCTTTATATGCCGTTGGTGTGTTTTTGTCATTTACTCTTTCACAAGTGGGTATGTTTGTAAAATGGATGAAAAATAAAAAATCAGGTTGGAAAATAAAAGCATTTATTAATGGATTAGGTGCTTTAGTAACCTTCATCACGGTAATTTTAATCGGCATAACTAAGTTTTTTCATGGTGCCTGGATTGTATTTATTGTCATACCAGTATTAGTATACCTCTTACTAAAGATTAAAAAGCATTATAAAAAATTAGCTGCTCAACTTAAATTATCACTTGAAGAAAGGCCTAAGGTAGGTGTAGAAAAGAGTAATAAGCAACAGGTTATCATCCTTGTAGATAGCTTAAACAAATCCTTCCTTAAAGCCTTAAATTATGCTAGTTGTTTATCAGAAAATGTTGTTGCTTTTCATGTATCAACAGATGAAGAAGCTACAGAAAAATTAAAAACGAAATGGGAAAAATACAATCCAGGGATTCCACTGATCATTGAAAATTCCGTGTATAGAGAGGTTCTAAAACCCTTAATTGATTTTATCGAATCTGAAGAACGCATTGCAAAATATGGAAAAGATGTTACTGTAGTAATAACACAATTTGTTATTACGAGGTGGTGGCATAATATACTCCACAACCAAACTGCATATTTTATTAAAAGCATGCTTTATAAAAATAGGAATGTAGCAGTACTTACTGTACCATATATAATTCAAGAGTAAAATTTTTGGGAGACAGTTTAATAAACTGTCTCCTTGTTTTATTCCTTTTGCAGATGAAATATGTTAAAATAAAAAAAGTTATGATAATGGTTTTTAGGCTTATACAGAGGATATTTGCAGTAACTAGCTTGAGAAGAGGATGGCAATTTGGAATATAAAAATATTCAGCAAGCGAAATTTCTAGCTAGGCCTAATCGTTTTATCGCAGAAATTGAGATTGCTGGCAAAATAGAGCTTTGCCATGTGAAAAATACTGGTCGTTGTAAAGAACTGCTAGTTGCAGGAGCTACAATATTTGTTGAGGAAAGTGACAAAAAAGGCCGTAAAACCAAATATGATTTAATTAGTGTTTATAAAGCTCAGAGGTTAATTAATATGGATAGCCAAGCTCCTAACCAAGTGGTAGAGGAATGGCTAAAGGCTGGCGTTCTTTTTAAAGATATTTCTCTGTTGCGTAGAGAAGCAAAATATAAAAATTCTCGTTTTGATTTTTATTTAGAGGTAGGGAAACGCAAAATATTTTTAGAAGTTAAGGGAGTAACTTTAGAAGCAGAAGGCATTGTCAGCTTTCCTGATGCTCCTACAGAGCGAGGCATTAAGCACCTAAACGAGTTAGTAGAATGCTTGCAAGATGGTTTTGAGGCATATGTAATTTTCCTTATCCAGATGGAACAGGTACAATACTTTAAGCCTAATGATATGACTCATCCTGCTTTTGGTGATGCTTTAAGAGCTGCAAGTGAGGCAGGGGTAGTGTGTTTAGCTTATGATTGCATGGTAACTAGTACAACTTTAACTTTGCACCAGTTGGTTGCTTTGCAGCTTGAAAAAGAATAATCTTTTTTGTCTATTTGTAAATAGGAATAGCGAGCTTGAGAAAAGAGGAATTATGGCAATTTTCGGAATTGCAGATTTGCACTTAGATTTTAGTGGTGAAAAACCAATGGATGTTTTTGGTAGTGTCTGGGATAATCATGTGGAAAAATTAGCTGCTGCTTGGCGAGCAACTGTTGGAGCTGATGATTTAGTCTTACTAGCTGGAGATCATTCTTGGGCATTACATCTTGCAAGCGCACAAGCAGATCTAGCGTTTATAAGTAGTCTTCCTGGTAGGAAGATTCTCAGTAAGGGCAACCATGATCTTTGGTGGCAAAGCTTAAAAAAAATGCAGGAACAAACAGCTGGCACCTTGGAATTTATGCAAAACACTGCATTTGTCTATGATGAATGGTCAATTTGTGGCAGTAGAGGCTGGATTAGCCCCGAAGATGACTCTTTTACAGAACATGACTTAAAAATATACAACAGAGAATTACTACGCTTAGAGAATTCATTGAAACTTGCAGAAAATGGGAAACGCAAGCTGGTAATGCTGCATTTTCCACCTTTTAATAAGCAATCATTAGCCTCGGATTTTACCATGTTGTTAGAAAAGTATGGAGTAGAAAAATGCATTTATGGCCATATTCATGGAATTGGTCAGCAAATGGCTTTTTGTGGTGACTTAAATGGCATAGATTATCAATTGGTAGCCTGTGACTATCTTGATTTTAAGCCTATGTTACTAGTAGATAATGTGTTACAATGAACAGAGTTTGCAATAAATAGTATATGATACTAGCTTAAATCTGAAAGGGGTTGTTGGAGAATGAGTTTTGATTTAATTGTGATTGGTGGAGGACCAGGCGGCTATGTTGCTGCAATTCGTGGTGCTCAACTTGGGGCTAAAGTAGCCTTAGTTGAGAAGGATAATGTAGGAGGAACCTGCTTAAATTGGGGTTGTATTCCTACAAAGGCACTTGTTGCCTCAGCTGAGGTTTTACATACAGTACGCCATGCAGCAGACTTCGGAATTCAAGCAGAAAATTGCAATTTTGATTTTAGTGCAATTATGGCAAGAAAAGATAGTATTGTAAAGCAACTAACTGGTGGAGTTGGTATGCGTCTAAAGAAAACAGGAGTTGAAGTTTTTGCTGGTGAGGCTAAGGTAATAGCTAAAGGCACCGTTGAGGTTACTATGCAGGATGGTAGTAAACAGAGTATTACTGGGAAAAATATTATTGTTGCTACAGGTTCTGAGGCAGCAACGATTGCAGCTCTTGGCTATAATGGAAAAACTGTAGTTACAAGTAAGGAAGCACTAAGCTTTACAGAAGTTCCTAAAAAACTTTTAGTTATTGGCGGTGGTGTAATCGGTTGCGAATTTGCGATGGTCTTTGCTGCTATGGGTAGTGAAGTAACTGTGGTAGAAATGATGCCTACTATTTTACCAATGGTAGATTTAGAATTGGTAAGGCGCTTTGTACCAATTTTCAAAAAAGCAGGAATTGCCGTAAAAGCAGGCGTGAAAATTGAAAAAGTAGAAACAACTGCTACTGGCGTGCAAGCTACACTAGATACTGGTGACGTAATTATTGCCGATAATGCCTTAATATCTATCGGGCGTACCTTTAACTCCAAAGGGTTAGGCTTAGAAGAGTTGGGACTGGTTTTTGGACAACGAGGAGAAATTGCTGTTAATGATTTCTGTGAAACAAATATCCCAGGCATTTATGCTATTGGTGATGTAACCAATAAAATTCAACTTGCACACTTTGCTAGCGCTCAAGGTATCCTAACAGTAGAAAATATCATCAAGAACGAAAAAAATGCTATGCGTTATGATTTGTGTCCTAGTGCTATCTTTACTTCACCAGAAATTGCTTTTGTTGGCTTAACAGAGCAACAAGCAAAAGATCAAGGCATAGAAGTAAAAACAGGGAAATTCCCCTTTAGTGCTAGTGGAAAAGCTGTGTGCATGAATGAAACAGATGGCTTGGTTAAAATAGTGGTTGACGCGGCTACAGATAAAATTTTAGGTGTGCATATTTTAGGACCTCATGCTACTGATTTAATTGCTGAAGCAACACTGGCTATTACTAAAGGAGAAACAGCAGAGGGCTTAGCAAAGATTATTCACGCGCATCCAACCTTAGCAGAAACTATGATGGAAGCAGCTGAAGCTGTGCACGGTATGAGTATCCATTTCGGATAGAAGCTAAGTTTTAGCAAAAAAACAAAGATGTATTTCAAGGAGTATTACTCTTGCTCATATAAATGAGACTGGGAGTGGTACTCTTTTTTTAAATAAATTTAAGTTGAGGGGTAATGATAATGTACAAATTTCCGAGAATCACTTTTGATGAAGCAGCAATGAAACTGACAAGAATTTATGAAAATCCTTTGCTCAAGGATTTTCATCTATCGCCACTTTATAGTGAAAAACTGCAAGCAGTATATGGACCATTAAATTTTCCAGAGCTGCCTCTGGCTAGACCTTATCTTTACGGTTCTTTTGTAAAGAGTATAGACGGTTGTATCACTTTTCCTGATGCTCCAGAGGGACCACTTGTAGCGCAAAAAAATAGTTTTGATCCAGTGGGTGGACTTACAGATTTTTGGATGCTTAATGTTTTGCGAGCAGGTTGTGATGGAATTATTTTTGGGGCAGCAGGGCTAAATAAAGCTGAAACTACGGCTACAGCAACTGAAACGATGTTTGGAGTAGATTTAGAAGGTGGCGGACATATCTATGATCTCGACCTAGAAAATGATCGCCTAAAGATGAATTTGCCACAGGTACCAACTGGTATTATTGTCTCCTTAGATTGTAGTGAAGTGCCTTTTACGCATTCTGTACTGAAGAACAATCCAGCAACGCCAGTAATTCTAACCACATCACCTGCTGGTTTAGCTTTAGTACAAGAACGGTGTATGGGAAAATACTATGTGATTACAGAGGATACTGAAGATATCTCTGGTGAGGGTATGCCAGTAATCATTACAGGAAAAGGCTCCTTTCCAGATGCGAAAAAAACGATGCTAATCTTAAAAAAACTCGGTATGCATAGAATACTAGTTGAAACTCCAGGATATTGTCATCATTTACTGCATGAGGGCTTGTTAGATGAACTATTCTTAAACACTTCTGGACTTTATATTGGTGGTAATGGACTCTCGATTGGTGGTAAAGGTAAAGCTTGTAGTAGTGATGAGCATCCACACGCAGCCATGTTGTCAATTCATACCCACAGTCCACACTTTTTTTACTATCGCTATCAAATGCAGTATTAATATTTACTTGAATAACCTTAGTCTTAAAAGCATTAATACTTGTTTATAGCCAACAACTTTGGTATGCTAAACAAAAAACTTGTGTTAAGAAGAAAGGGTAACTATGAAGTTGATTACAATTTGCGGGTATTCTTTGACAGGTAAGACCACGGTAGCGGAAACGCTAATTAGAGCGCTTAAAGCTCAAGGCTATAGTGTGGGCTCAGTAAAGGATATTCACTTTGAAGATTTTGCACTAGATGTGAGTGGTTCCAATACAGACAAACACCGTCAAGCCGGTTCAGAGCTAGTAACCGCTAGAGGTAAAAATGAAACAGATATCCTTTATCCCAAGCAGTTGAGCATGCAAAAGATTTTGGCTTTTTATACCCAGGATTTTGTAGTGGTGGAAGGATACCGTGAGTTGCATGCTGCTAAAATTCTCACAGCCGAAAAAAGAGAGGATTTAGCTGAGCTCTTAGATGATAATGTTATAGCAATTTCTGGGAAAATAGCCCAAGAAATAACAGAATATCAAGGGATTCCTGTAATCAATTGCTTGGAAAATGCTGATGCTCTCTTAGCTTTAGTGCTAGAAAAAACTTATTCATATTTACCTAATGCACAACTAATATCCAAGCAGGCAGTGAGCTTAAAGATAGACGGAAAAGATATTGATATTTCCCTGCTTATGCAACAAAAAATAAAGCATGCGGTAACAGCAATATTGCAGGAGCTAAATATCGATCAATCAGGTGAAGCTTTAACGCTCAGCCTGAAAAAAGAGTAGAGGCGCATGATGGCAGAACAGTTATATAGCAAAAAAAACCAAGTTTGGAAAGAAAGCAACTGTGAACAATTTTTTATCAAGAAAATATTTTCTTCCTCAGAGCGTTTTCAAAGGGAGTGCTTTGTTCTAGCACAGTTAATAGGAGAAAAGATTGCTACACCTGCAGTTATCAGCATCAGTGAAGAACCACCTATTTTGGAGTATGAATATATTGCTGGTGAGACGGTGTTAGAATATCTAGAAAAAAATGCTGATGAAGAAAGCTGCTTAAATGTTTTAGAAAAAGTGCTGTATTGGTTGGCGGACTTTTATAATATTATGTATAGAAAAACAGGAAAAGGCTGGATTATGCAAGATGTTCACTTGCGGAATTTTATTGTAAGCTCAAAGGATGGCAGTGTATATGGTGTCGATTATGAAGAGTGTATAGAGGGTAGTATAGAACAAGATATTGCAAAAATCTTGCTTTATTTAGTCACCTATGAGCCAATTTATAGTCCTAAAAACATCAGTTTGGCTAAAGGCTTATCGAAAAAAGCTCATGAAATTTGGAAATTAAACCAAGCCTTTTTGCAGCAAAAAATGGAGCAGCAATTGGTTAGTATTTGCCAACGAAGAAACTTGCCAGTGAGCTTAACTGTTTTAGAAGAAATTTTAAGTTGAGTTTAGTTTGGACTATAGGGCATACTTAAAAAATTTAGTTGATAGTGAGGATACAGCGTGATTTTTACAGCGGTTAAAAAATTAGTGCAATACGGAATAGAAAGAGGATTATTGCAAGTTACCGATGCAATCTATGCCACAAATCTTATTCTAGAACAATTAAGGCTCTCAACTTATGTAGCACCACAAGAGGATTATGAGAATATCCAGCTAGAACTAGTGTTACATGAAATCTTAGATTATGCTTTCAAGCAAGGTTTGATTCTAGACAATAGTATATCAGCAAGAGATTTATTTGACACAAAATTAATGAATGCCTTAATGCCTCGTCCTAGTGAAGTGATTACAAATTTTAAGCAGCAATATGCTATTTCAGCAAAAGCTGCTACTGATTATTTTTATCAGCTAAGCTTAAATAGCGATTATATTCGTGGGTATCGCATTAGTAAAGATCAAAAATGGAAAACGACAACAGTTTATGGTGAGTTGGATATTACAGTCAATCTTTCTAAGCCAGAAAAGGATCCCAAAGCAATTGCGGCAGCTAAAAATGCTCAGGATACTGGCTATCCTAAATGCCTCTTGTGCGTGGAAAATGAGGGATATGCAGGTAATATCAGCCATCCAGCTAGAAATAATCATCGCATTATGCCTCTGAAAATCAATCAACAGCGGTGGGGGTTACAATATTCTCCATATGTTTACTACAATGAGCATTGCATCATTTTGAATTCTGAGCATGTTCCTATGAAATTAGATAAGAGCACTTTTGTGAAGTTGTTTGATTTTGTTAAACTATTTCCACATTATTTCATTGGTTCTAATGCTGACCTACCAATTGTTGGGGGATCAATTTTGAGCCATGACCATTTTCAAGGTGGAAATTATCAATTTGCCATGGAAAAAGCACCAATTGAGTTAGAGGTTAAGATTAAGGGCTTTTCGGATATTGAGGCAGGAATTGTCAAATGGCCACTTTCTGTGCTGAGGCTGAGGTGTGAAGATGAACAACGCTTGATTGAATTGGCTGATTATATTTTAACAAGCTGGAAAAAATATTCCGATGAGCAGGCCTTTATCTTTGCCCATACTAATGGGGAGCCGCATAATACGATTACACCAATAGCTCGTAAAATTGGACAAGTATTTGAGTTGGATTTGGCACTACGCAATAATATTACCACCCAAGAATACCCTCAAGGGGTATATCATCCTCATGCAGAGCTACATCATATCAAAAAAGAAAATATTGGTTTAATTGAGGTAATGGGCCTGGCTGTCTTACCAGCTAGGCTTAAAGAAGAAATGGAAATGTTAAAAGAGGCTATTTTGACTGGAAGTGATTTATATAACATTGAACCATTAGTTAAACATGCTGATTGGGCAAATGGAATTATTAGAAAATATCCAATAGTAACAGTAGAAAACATCGATGAAATATTGCAAGAGGAAATTGGCTTAGTCTTTATGCGAGTATTAGAAGATGCAGGTGTATATAAGTGCACTGCGGAAGGAAGAAAGGCATTTATTCGCATGATCAATTCTTTATAGCAAACTAGGAGGCACTTAACAGGGATATGTTAAGTGCCTCCTAGTTTGCTATTTTGTTATTTCAATTGCCCCAAAAGGACTAATCATTAAGCGATGAGTTACTGGTTCATTAAAGATTTTATCCATATAGGATGTATATTCTTTTGCTAGCTTTTGTGGCACAAATACTTGGATAGTTCCAGCAAAGCCACCTCCATGCAGACGATATGCACCATGTTTTTGCAAAAATTGCTCAGTAAGCGCTAAGGCAAGGACTAGTCCTTGCTGATGTACCTGCAAGCTACTATAGCCATTTTGTAAAAACTGAAGAGAAGAATGGCCAGAAGCCATAACCAACTCACAAAATTCTGGAAAATCTTTATTCAGTAAGGCTGCTTTTTCAGCTGCAACCCTTTTATTTTCCGTAAAAAAATGTAATGCGCGTAGTAAGGAGCGGTGGCTAAGTATTGATTGCAATATAGGTATTTCAGCAAAAAAGGTTTCTTCATCCACCTGACTAAGTAAATCCCGCTTAAAGTAGTTGGCAACCTCGCGCATTTCTCTAGTTATAGCCTCATAATCATCTGTCAAGTCAGCATGATCTCCCATGGTATCTACAATGACTAGTTCATGCTCAAAAGCTGATAAATCAAAGGCTATTTGTTCTATTAACGGTTCCTTATTTTGAAAATCAATGGCTATAGTTCCGCCAACAGCGCAGGCAAGTTGATCCATTAAGCCGCTGGGCTTTTCGAAATAAACGTTTTCTGCATATTGACCTATTTTTGCAATCTCCACTGGTGAAATAGTACCATTATTGTACAAAGTGCTGAGGATAGTACCAATTAGCACTTCATATGCTGCAGACGAAGAGAGACCAGAACCCTTAAGCACATTAGATTGAATATAAGCCTTAAATCCGCCTATCTGTAGACCTAATTGCTGAAAACGGCTGAAAATTCCTCTTACTAAAGAAGCTGACGTTCCTGCTTCTGTGGGGTCTTTTGCCAATTGATCAAGCTCAAGACACAGCAAGTGGAAGCCTTCTGACTTAATACTAATAGAATTAGCACGGGTGACTATTGCAATCATATCTAAATCTACACTGGCAGCTAATACACAGCCATTTTGATGGTCAGTATGATTTCCACAGATTTCTGTGCGCCCAGGGGATCGGAAAATTGCAACAGGCTCTTCGGTGCCAAATAAATTTGAAAATTCATCTAACGCAGTTAAGTAGCGTTTTTTTGCGGATAGAAGGCTACTTGCACCATAAATAGCAGCTAAAGTATTATCCAAAGCTTTTATATTTATTTCCTCTTTATATTGATTAATAGGTTGCATTAAGTTTTGCCATCCTTTCAATAATTTCATAAAAAAATTTGCAACACCAAGAATATATCATAGTGAAAGAATATACAAGGGCAAAATCGGAGATGGATAAAAAAATTAAGTTTTTTATAAGCATAAAAACAAAAAAAGAGAAGATAACTCTTAAAGTAAAAGTTAAGTTCTCTGCCACTCTTCATAGGTGAAGACTAATTACTTGATTTTCGGTATTGACTAGGTGTTTTTCCAATGATTTTCTTAAATACTTTGGTAAAATAGTTATAATCTTCAATGCCTACAGCTTCGGCAATAGCATTGATAGACTGATTAGTCTCTTTTAGCATTTTTTTAGCAGCTAAAATGCGTTTTTCCGTAATGAAATTGCTGAGGGTTTGTCCACTATTGTGTTTGATTATGCGGAAAAGTGAGTTGCGGGAGATTTTTAAGTCTTTGGCAATTTGATCAGAGATTAAGTCATCTGCTAAGTTAGCGGAAATATACTGGCTAATTTTATCGAATTCCTCATCAAATTTGATACTAACATACTCTTTTAGCCAAATGTAGCTGGCATAAGCGCTCAAAATTTCAGCCCAGGCAACGACCTCTTCTGTAGCTAGTTGTGTCAATTGATAGAAGCTTTCCTTAAGTGGCTGCGGGTTGATTTCTAAGGAAGAAATGTATGCTTCTGTAGTTTTCCATTGTTCATCATAACTATCTTTGGATAAAAACTGTCCAATCATCAGATACCCGATAATGGTCTTCTCATGAATAATTGGGGAAACCATCTCCATTAGACCAGCATGACATCTATAAATATAAAGTTTTTGCTCTCGCTTAACCATTTCAAAAGCAGCAGTATTGGAAGCACCACAGAGTGAAAAAACTTCAGAAGAACAGGAAAAATCTCCACAAAAACAGCATTTTTCACTATTTAAGATTGCTTGTCCATTATAATCAAAGACAGATGTTTGCACCTTAGATACTATATTAAATTGTGTGACTAAATTTTCAATGAGTTTTTCATCAAAAAGTATCTGCATAGAAATATCCTCACTTGTAGATAAGATTGATTAAAAAAATTAAAGTACGATATTACTATAATTGAAGTTTTTATTCCTATCTATAAAAATGGCAAAAAGATAGAATATTGCTAAAGGATAGTAAATTAATTATAAATAGATTCAAAATAATATTGGAAAAATTTAAGATGTCTTTAGTATAGAATGCTAAAATATTTTTGTCAAATCATTTGACATCTGAAGGGTTGGATAAGATGGATAGCAAGCACATATTTTATCAAGGAGAATTAGAAAATCCTCAAATCCTCCAGCTGAATCGTGAAAAAGCACGAAGTCATTATATCCCCTACGCTAATCAAAATGACGCAATAATTGGGGAGAAAGCACTTTCACCATATTATCAACTTCTAAACGGTGAGTGGGCATTTGAGTATTTTGACTGCTACGAAGCTGTCCCTGAAAAATTATTTTTCGCAAACGAAGATTTATCGGCTTGGGATAAGATTACAGTTCCTTCTTGTTGGCAAGTAAAGGGATATGACAAGAATGTTTATACCAATGTTAATTATCCTTTTCCAGTTGATCCGCCATATGTACCAAGTATTAATCCCTGTGGTGTATACGCAACAGATTGTAGCATGCCAAATTATTGGCAAAGCAAACAAATTTACTTAAAGTTTGAAGGAGTAAATTCTTGCTTATATCTCTATGTAAACGGTTGCCAAGTGGGGTTTAGTAAAGGCTCAAGAATGCCTGCGGAATTTAATATTACAGAATACTTAAACAGTGATGCTAATAATAGAATTACGGTACAAGTTGTCAAATGGTGTGATGGAAGTTATTTAGAGGATCAAGACAGCTTTCGTATGTCTGGAATATTCCGCGATGTGTATTTGTTAGCAAGAGAGAAGAACCATATTCAAGATACCTACTTGCAACAAGAATTAGATTGTAATTATCAAGATGCTGAAGTGAAAATAAAAGTTGATTATCAGGAAAATTATCAGCAAACAGAATATAAATTATTTGATCAAGCACATATAGCAATAGCTAGTGGTTTTTTGGATCAAGAAGGTAAAGTGGTAATTAAGGTTGCAAAACCGCTAAAGTGGAGCGCAGATAAACCAAATCTCTATACGTTAGTATTGGCAACGGAAGGGGAAGTAATAGCCCAAAAAATTGGTTTTAGAAAAATAGAAACTTCTCCTCTTGGTGAACTCTTGATTAATGGAGTTTCGGTAAAGTTGAAAGGTGTTAATCGTCATGATACTCATCCTTATTTAGGACAGTATACGCCAAAAGCAGATATGGAAAATGATTTAGTGCTGATGAAAAGGGCCAATATCAATACTATTCGCACCTCCCACTATCCTAACGCTCCGGAATTTTATGAAATGTGTGATGAATTCGGGTTTTATGTGATAGATGAAGCCGATTTAGAAATGCATGGCATCTCAGCAGCAGCAGATGGCATACCCTTAGGCAGTTATTATCTCTATAATGAAGCAGCACCAGCTGATCAAAAAGCTTGGAAAGCCGCCTTTTTAGATAGAGCCCTGCGTATGGTGGAACGAGATAAGAATTATTCCTGCATCATTATGTGGTCTTTAGGAAATGAGTCTGGGTACGGCGTTAATCACGATGCTATGAGCGCTTGGATTAAAGCTAGAGATAATACTCGATTAATCCATTATGAAGGGGCAACTCACTTAAATCATCCAGCTACGGTTGATGTATGCAGCGACATGTATCCTACCATTCAAAAGGTGGCTGATGAAGCCTTGTCGAAAGATGTTAGACCATATTTTCTCTGTGAATACGCCCACGCTATGGGTAATGGCCCCGGTGATGTACATGATTACTGGGAAGTTATTTATAACAATCCTCGTACAATCGGAGGCTGCATCTGGGAATGGGCAGATCATGCTGTAGCTACAATAGCTGAAAATGGCAAAGTTAAATATCAATATGGTGGAGATTTTGGAGAAAAAAGCCATGATGGAAACTTTTGTATGGATGGGCTTGTTTTCCCAGATAGAACACCTAGCCCAGGCTATTATGAAGTACAAGCTGTTTATCAAAATGTAGATTTTTTAGAATGGGATTCGTTAAAAAACGAACTAACTATTGTAAACAGGTTCAGCTTTACCAATTTAAGCGAATTTAGTATCAGCTATAATTTGCATGTGGATGGAGAAATACTTGCTCAAGGTGAATTTAATGTAGATTTAGCACCGCAAAGCAAAAAAACTATTCTATTACCTATCTGCATTCCCAAAGAATCAGCATGGGGTTGCTATTTAGATATGAAGGTTTTGTTGAAAAAGGATACATTATGGGCTCAAGCAGGGTTTGCAATTTCTGAGAAACAGCTTTCGATTCCCACACAAGTTGTAAAAAAGCTTTCTGCAACAAGTAATGAAATTTCTTGTAACTTAAAGGAAGACAAGGAAAATTATTATCTTACGGGAGCAGATTTTGCCTATGTTTTTAGCAAGCAAAGAGGAAATTTCACCAGTTTGCAGTATAAGGGTAAGGAGTTATTGACTAGCCCAGTAAACATAGGAATTTGCCGAGCACCTACCGATAATGATAGAAATATCAAAAGAAATTGGTATGTTGATGGTGAAGCTGCATGGGATACAAAAACAGAAAATTATAATGAGCTGCAAAACAAAATTTATCAACTGGAAATTACTGAGCAATTAGAGCAGGTAATTATCATAAAAGTAAATGGAGCTTTAAGCCCAATTGCAAGAAGACCGCTAATTAAATATCAGGCAAGCTATAGTATCTATGCTAACGGTGAAATAAAAGTCAGCTTTGCTGGAGTATTAAGGGCGGGTGCCTTATATCTCCCACGGCTAGGTTATGAATTTGCTTTGCGTGCAGGTATGGAGAACCTAGCATACTTTGGCAGAGGAGCAAGAGAAAACTATATAGATATGAAACACCATGCAAAGGTAGGCAAGTATTTATCAACGGTTACCGAACAATACGTACCATATCCTAAACCTCAAGAACATGGAAATCATACAGATACTAAATGGGTAGCTTTAAGTGACGAAGATGGCTTGAGCTTTATAGTTAAGAGTGCTGGAGTATTTGAGTTTGCTGCGTCTCATTTTAGAGCCGAAGACTTAGCTAGTGCAACACATAGCTCCCAACTTGAGATGCGACCAGAAACCTATCTAAGGATCGACTACAAGGATAGCGGAATTGGTTCAGGCAGCTGTGTAGTAGAATTACTAGAAAAATATCGTGTAAGTGATGAAAATATGAGTTTTGAATTCTCATTTCTTCCAGCAATGTTGGTAGAACTAACAGTGGAAAAGTGGGCAAAGTATTAATTATGATATGAAAGCTGATAGGATGTGCAGATAATGGCGATTGATTTTGAAGAACAGCGATGGGATTATATTAAAAGTGTTTATAGCAAGTGGTGGGCAGGAACATTAAAGAGACCTATTATACCAGTGATTATTAAGGGCAGAAAACCTGAAAGGTCAGAGCCAATAACTCCACTATTATCGCAAGAAACTAGTTTGGATTTTAGTTATTCAGCTGAAGATATAATTGACAGGATAGATTATGAATTATCACAAAATATCTATTTAGGCGACGCATTCCCTTATTTTAATATGGATTGTTTTGGACCAGGTGTCTTAGCGGCATTCTTGGGTGCTAAAGCTGACAATGCTACTGGAAATATTTGGTTCTTCCCAGAAACAGAACTTGAATTAAAGGATATGCATTTTACTTATCAACCAGATAATGCCTTCTTTAAGCGGGTAAAAGATATTTACCGTGTAGGAGTGCAAAGGTGGAATGGTAGAGTTGTAATGGGAATGGTAGACTTAGGCGGAGTGCTTGATGTACTAGCCACTTTCCGTTCCACAGAAAAGCTTTTGATGGATTTGTATGATCAGCCAGAAGAAGTGCTCCGCTTGGTACAAGAAATTCATGAATTATGGCTAAGATATTTTAAGGAGTTAAATGAAATTTTAGCTTTAGGGAATAACGGTTATAGTGACTGGGCAAAAATCTATTCAGAGCAGCCAACTTATGTGATTCAATGTGATTTTTCTTACATGATCAGCACAAAAATGTTTGTCAAGTTCGCCAAAAATGAGTTAGAAATGTTAGCACAAAAAATTCCCAATACAATTTACCATCTAGATGGTCCAGGTGAAATCAAGCACTTAGAGCAATTATTGCAAATAAAAGAGATTAATGCTATTCAATGGGTGCCTGGAGCAGGTTCGCCTCCCCAAACTGCTTGGCCAGAAATCTATCAAAAAATTGCTGCCTCTGGTAAGGGTATCCAGTTATGGGAAGGCTTTGAAACTCTAGATATAATAGCTGAACAAATTGGCAGCTACCAAGGTTTGCTACACTGGGAAATCTATGAAGAACTAGAAAATTTGGATACTGTACTGCATAAGTTGAAAAAGTATGAAATAGCTTAGCCTTTAAGCAATTATCGAAGATATTTATTGGGCAAGAATTATTGTCCGAAGGGAGAATTTCAATGAAAAAGAAACTCACAGGAAGTAGCTTGCTGGAATATCTAGTTTGTTTTGGACCAAGTATGTTGCTCTATACTACCTTCTTTATGCTACCGATGTTACTTGGCATATTTTATAGTTTGACAAACTGGGACGGGATGGGGAATTACAGTATCGTTGGTGCAAGTAACTACACCAAGCTTTTACTGAATGATCCTGTTTTTGTGCAGTCTATGCTGAGAACCTTTTGGTTTGCTATTACTAGCGTATTATTTACAACTATTTTCTCTATGCTGTGTGCACTTGCACTAACTAGTAAGTTTAAGGCAAATAACCTTTTCAGAACTATTATTTTTTTACCAAACCTTATTAGTATGGTAATCACTGGTTTCATCTGGAACTTTCTTTTCACTAAAGTGTTTTCTAGTATCTATACATCAACTGGCTTGGAGTTTTTCAATATCAGTTGGATTGGTGATGCAAAATTTGTCATGTGGGCTGTAGTTATTGTGTCGGTTTGGCAGGGTATGGGTTACTATATGACAATTTATATAGCAGGTATCCTAGGTATAGATCAATCTTATATTGAAGCAGCGGTTATTGATGGAGCAACGGATCGGCAAGTATTTTGGAAAATAAAACTTCCACTGATGTTACCCTTAGTTAGTATCGGCGCTTTTCTCAACCTTGCGTTTTGCATGAAAACCTTTGATGTGGTCTTTTCCCTTAGCAAAGGCGGACCTGGAAATGGTTCTGAAGTAGCAATGCTTAATATTTACCGCGAAGCTTTTGTTTATAATAATTTTGGTTATGGTTCGGCTAAAGCAATCTTTTTTGCTGGTATCATTATTATATTCTCCCTCATTCAACAAAGAATTACCAGCCGAACGGAGGTGGAATAAATGAGTAGCGAGCAGAAAATGAACAAAAAGAAGTTTTGGCGCAAAGAAAACATCATAGGTTTTAGCATGATTGCAGTTGCAGCACTCTTCTTTATGCCAATTTACTATATGCTAATTAATGCAATAAAGCCTAACAAAGAAGTTTTACTGAGAACGATAGAGTTTCCTAAAGGTCTTTATTTAGATAGCTTTATCACAATTTGGCAGAAAACAAGTTTCCTAAATTTGCTTAAAAATTCTGTGATTATTACAGTGCTCTCAATTATAGGAATAGTGCTTTTTTCCTCTATGGCAGGATATATGATTGCTAGAAAGAATACTCGCTTTACCAAGACGGTTTATCTCTATCTGCTATTGTCCATAGTAATTCCCTTTCAGGCAATTATGATTCCTTTAGTTAAGCTTATGGCATTTTTACATATTACTAATAATATCTATGGTCTGGTTTTGGTTTATATCTGTGCAGCTACACCAATGTCTGTTTTTCTCTATGCCGGAGCTGTAAGATGTATCCCTCGGTCTATTGAAGAAGCTGCGCGGATTGATGGCGCTAATTGGTTTATGACTTTTTGGCGGATTATTTTTCCACTACTGAGATCTATCACTAGCACTGTAGTGATACTTAATAGTTTTTGGATTTGGAATGACTTTCTCCTACCGTTAATTATGCTAACTTCCAATGAAAACAAGACAATTCCTGTTGGTCTGATGAGTTTGATTTTTGGACAGTATGGACCAAACGTGAGTGTAGGCTTAGCAGCCGCAATATTCTCAGTAATACCAATGTTGATCATTTATCTCAGCCTGCAAAAATACTTTATCAAAGGCTTGATAGAAGGCTCAGTGAAAGGCTAGTAAAGACAAAAGTGTAGCGGAAATCATGCTCTTAGGCATGAGCCACGCTTTAATAAAATGCACCAAAAATAAAAGGAGGCAATAAAATGTTGAAAAAAGCAGTAACAATTCTTGTATTATTAAGCATGGTTTTTGGCTTGGTGGCTTGTAGTAGCCCAGTAGCTGAAACACCAGCGGCTACAACCACTGAAGCAGCTGTAGAACCAGTACTAGCAGCACCAACTTCCCTCAATGTGTTTTATTATCAAGAGCCTTTGCAATTAGGTATGGATGCTATGGCGCAAGCCTTCATGGCAGATAATCCTAATATCACGGTTACCAACGAGCTTGTGACAGCTGATCATGCTGTAGTCCTTAAATCTAAAGATGCGGCAGGTCAATTGCCTGAAGTATTTGTAACTGGATCTTATGGTGAGAGGCAATTGAAATCTTATATTGATGCAGGCAAAATAGTTGATGTAAGCGGCTTAAAGGTTATCAAGAGCCTGCCACAAGCTGTGCAAGATAGCCTGAAATTCTCTGATGGAAAAATCTATAACATTCCATTTACCAACAATCCAATTGGTGTTTTTTATAACAAAGCACTTTTTGCTAAAGCTGGAATTACCGAAATTCCTAAAACCTTCAGCGCATTGAAGGATGCAGTAGCAAAAATCAAAGCTATTAAAGCTGAACCTTTTGTTATGGGTGCCAAAGATGCTTGGCCTGTTTCTTCAATGATTTATTCACCAGGTCATGAAATATTTGCCGATAAGGCTTGGACTGATAGCATGTGGGCAGGTACAGGCAGCCATGCAACAATTTTAGCACCTGTCTTTGACTTTTTAGATTTTGTGAAAGCCAATACACCATCTAAATTTATGGAAACAGACCACAATACAGCATTAGCAAAATATTCTGAAGGTAATGTAGCAATGATGTTTTATTCTACAGATATATACCCAGGTATTGCTGCTTTAGATCAAGCCTTGGCTGATAATACGGGCTTCTTTGCAATTCCTTTTACAGAAGATCCAGCACAATCCAAACCATTATTATTTAGTGGCACAATGTTCCAAGTAAGCAGTAAAGCAGATATGGCAACTGTGGATAAATACTTTGAATTTATGTTAATGTCTGAAAAGGGTAGAGCAATATTTAGTGATATTATAAAAACATCTAATCCTTACGGTATTTCTTTTGCAGCAGACTCTGTACAATCAGATGCAATAAAAGTAATGGAAAATGGTAATTATTATATCGACACACAAAATCTCAATCAGCCTGATGGATTCTGGCAAGTACAAGGCACTGTAATTCAAGAATATTTAGCTGGAACTATGAACAGAGAGCAAGCAGCAAAAGCTTTAGATAAAGGCTGGCAAGATATTAACTCAGGCAACTAAGATAAACATTATTTATTAATTAACTTAAATTACGTTACCTCCTGAAATATGTGCACAAATTGTATAATTGTGCACATATTTTTTTTGCAAAACTATTTAAGTGCCCAGTCCAAGCAAGCAAAAAAAGCGAGCTGAGGCTCGCTTTTTTATAAAAATATTATCCGATTTATTGAAGTATATTAATTAGTTAGTTGAATTTATTGCATAATTTATTTTCTAAAATCATGGCAAGCCTGTAAGTAAGCAAGAATATTTGCTAGGGGCACTTCTGGTTCAAGCAGATGGGAGGGACATACCAATAGACCGCCCTTGGCTCCTGCAATTTCTAGATTTTTGAACACGACTCTGCGTACATCATCAGGAGTACCAAAGGGCATTGTAGTTTGTGTGCCAAGGGTACCATTAAAGGAAAGGACATCACCATATTGTTCATGCAGCTTCTGAAAGTCCATGCATTCTGGTTGCACAGGATTAAGGATATCCACACCAACCTCGATTAAATCTGGAATAAATGGCTCTACATAGCCACAAGAATGATATTGTACCTTGAGATCTGGTTTTATTATTTTAGCAGCAGCAATGACCATTTCTAATCTAGGCTTCAACCAACGGCGATACATTTTAGTGCTCATCATGATAGAGGATTGCATGCCAATATCATCACCAAGGTAGAGTACATCAATGCCAGCCTTGGCATAATTTTCTGCCTTAAAGACAGCTATTTCAGTTACTTTATCTAGCATTGCTTCGGCCATTGGAGGATTTAAGAGCATATCAGACATTAAATTTTCCATTCCACGCATATACCAAGCACATTCCCATATAGTCATAACCATATCACCACGAGCTGCCAAACCTTTTTTATGGGTTGCCTTGACTTGCTCAAATTGTTTTGTGGTATCTGAATTATGATAATTAAGAAATGGATAGGCTAAGATATCTGCAACTGTTTTAGCGTTATTGAGTGGATGGTACATTTTTGTCATATGAAAGGCTGCAGCGCTACCAGGCTCATGTGCTACACCGTTAAGATCATAATAGGTGCCAGGCTTAAAATCATAGTCTTGGTAATAAAAATCGTAGACACTAGGAGGGATAGCTTCCGGTAGTAAATTATCAATATAGTCATACGCAGGCAGAATATCAAAATCTGGAATATGCTCCTGGATATAGCTATTATAACTTTGCGCTAATGATTCGCACATGGAGAATTCAATTGGCACTTGCTCATAGCCTGTTCGGTTAATGATAGATAAATAATTTTCTCTTTTATTCATATAAAATCACTCCTTTTTCTCAAGCATAGCATTAATAACTTTTACATTCCATGGAAAAAATGGTAAAATAATGTATGATTTGGGAAAGGAGAAAAATGAAAATCGCTGAGGAGTACTTTAAGACACAGACAGTGCACCGAATGATTCCAGAACTTACTAGCAGACCAAATGAAGGAGTTTTATCTTGCGGTTTGATGGTGAAAAATGGAGTGAACTGTATCTCGAAAAATATTAATTTCCCATATTATGGTGGATTTTATGTATTAAGTGGTACCGGAAAACATGTGGATATTGCTAGCGGTAAAAGCTATGATATTTATCCAGGTTGTTTTGTGCAAAGAAGACCAGAAATGCGTCATGAAGAATATATAAAAAATGATGGTACTTGGTTGGAATTCTATTTTTGTATTGGAAAAAGTAGCTATTTAACCCTTCAACAAATTGGTATTTTCCCTCAGGCGCCGGTAATCTATGTGGGTGAATCTTGGGAAATATTTCAGCGTTGTTTGCATTATTTAGATCAGTTAAGCAAGGCTAGTGATCAACAATTGCCATATTTGCTTTGGGAAGCCGAAAAGCTCCTCTATTTTATTTTTACATATCAAAAAGTGAATGCCAAGAGTGATTCCCTAGAAAATGTTTGTAATTTACTAAATCAAAATATCCAAGTGGGTACATCTTTAACTGGACTCGCTAAAAAATATGGATGGAACTATGAAGTTTTGCGCAAAAAATTTAAGCAAAACTTAGGAATTTCACTCTCTCAGTATTTGATGCTACAGCGTATAGGGCAAAGCAAAATCATGCTACTTGATGAAAGAAAGCCTGTTAAACAAGTAGCTTCAGAATTAGGATATACCGATGAATTTGCTTTTAGCAAGCAGTTTAAGCAGTTAACAGGAGAAACACCAGCGAGATTTTTAAGGAACTTTAGTTCATGAGGGGTTATAATAGTAACTAGCTATAAATGAGTTTAAGGGAGATATAGTAGCTTAGCATATTATACTTATTTCAAATAACAACAAATTTCTAAAAGGAGGTTTTCATATGGCAATTCTAATTACAGGTGGAGCAGGCTATATAGGTGCTCATACCTGCATTGAACTTCTTCAGGCAGGTTTGGAGATAGTAGTGGTGGATAATTTTTCTAATTCTAAACCAGAAGCCTTGCAGCGTATCACGGCAATCAGTAAGCGAGAATTTCCCTTTTATCAGCTGGATATTTTAGATCGGGAGGCTTTAATTAAAGTTTTTCAAGAAAATAGTATTGAAGCGGTGATACATTTTGCTGCACTGAAGGCAGTAGGAGAATCAGTGCAAAAGCCACTAGCATATTATCGGAACAACCTTGTAGGTACAATTAATTTATGCCAAGTCATGGCTGAATTTAGCTGTAAACGCATAGTATTCAGTTCTTCTGCTACAGTATATGGATTACCGGAAAGTTTGCCTTTAACTGAAATGTCAGCGGTTGGTGCAACCAATCCTTACGGTTGGACCAAGTTGATGAATGAGCAAATTTTAACTGATCTCCAAGCCTCAGACCCTGAATGGAGTGTAATGTTGCTTCGCTACTTTAATCCTATTGGCGCTCATGAAAGTGGGCTCATTGGGGAAGATCCAAATGGTATTCCCAATAATCTACTGCCATTCATTGCCCAAGTGGCAGTGGGAAAACTTGCAAAATTAAACATTTTTGGTAATGATTATGCAACTCCAGATGGTACCGGAGTTAGAGATTATATCCACGTTGTGGATTTAGCAAAGGGACATCTTAAGGCTTTGGAAAAATCAGCTGAAAGTGGTGGTGTGCATATCTATAATCTAGGAACAGGGGTAGGCTATAGTGTGCTAGAAATTGTAAAAGCCTTTGAAAAAGCTTCAGGAAAAAAAGTAAGCTATCAATTTCAGCCTCGTCGTTTAGGTGATATTGCTGCAAGTTATGCAGATCCTACCAAAGCCTGGGAAGAGTTAGGGTGGAAAGCTGTTAAAGGAATCAATGAAATGTGCGAAGATACTTGGCGCTGGCAAGAAAAAAATCCAAATGGATTAATTTAAGAGTAGTTTGCAGAAATTTATTCATCAGAAAATTATTAGCTTTGCCTATGTTTATTTTTGTAGCTCAAAGGAGCAGAACCAGTAACCAACTTAAAGACTTTTGAAAAATAAAAGGGATTATTAAAAGCTAGAATATCACTGATTTCCTTAATATTATGAGAGCTTGTGAGGAGTAATTCACAGGCTTTTTGGATTTTTAATCTGTTGAAATATTGAATTGGAGAATAGCCTGTTTTTTCCTTAAAACTTCTGACAAAATGATATTTGGATATGCTAACATAAGCTGCAAGCTCAGCTAAAGAGAATACTGAATCAACGTGCTTTACCATAAAACTAATTACATTTTCCACATCAATATCCTTGGAATTCTGAAAACCGGAATTCATTTTCATTTTAATTAAATAGCAAAAAAGCTCCTGTAAATATGTTGAGGCGAGAAATAAATAAGGAAAACTATAACCACTTGCTAGTGTTTTCATAGCATCTTCAATCAGTGAAGTAACTGATTGTGCATCAACAATTTTAAGGATTGGAGTTTGCGGGGATACATCTAAAATTTCCAATAAATTAGGGATACCAGCACCTTGAAAATGAATCCAAAGAATGGACCATGGGTCGTTATTATCAGCACCATATGCATGAGGAAGTTTTTTCTCAAAAAAAACTAAATCTCCAGCATCAATCAAGATTTTCTTGCCATCAATTTCAGTAAAACCCCTTCCAGTAAGGCAATAAATCATAATATATTCTTCAATCCCAGCTCTTCTAATAAAATGGTTACAAGCTAAATCAAAATAGCCAATTTGCGTAATTATCAAATTAGCTAAAAAGCTATTATCACTTTCTTTGATAATAATGTCATTGGGTATATAAAGTGAAACATCCTTTTTTTTCATCTAGCACCTCCTCTTAGAGTTACTTTGTATGATCTAAGCTAGTCTACAATAATTATTATTAAATTACAATAAGCAATAAAGTATAGTTAAATAGCAATATATAACATTCTATTAGTCAAGAAAGCCTAATATAATTATGTCATAGTATATCTACATAAGCAAGAATATATATTTATTGAATATGCATAGATTATATAAGTGGAGGTTATTTGATGAATGGTTGGAGTATCACCCTTGAAGAAAGAATTTATCTTAGAGATTTAGCAAAAAAACAAAGAGAGTATTCTGCTTTACCAATTATGAAAAGAAGAGAAATGCTTTGGTACAAGCACAATGACTTGCAGGGTGAAAGACCAATGATTTATTTTGAAACATGGACATTTGAGAATGATCTTTTATCTCTTCCAATTTGTAAATCCAGTGCTGGTAAAGCTATAGAATTAAACTTAAAAAGAGAAATGCTTAATCATGAATTGATAGATGATGACAAAGTGGTATCAGATAGCTACCATATAGATTGGAATACTGACATGCTACTTTTTGACTTAAAAATTGAGGAAGAACACGCTACTGATGCACACGGTGGGAACTTGGGTTTCCATATTAAAAGTCCAATCACAGATTTGAAAAAAGATATGCATCTCCTTAAAAAAACAACTTATGGAGTAGACAGAGAAGCGGTGCTCATTTGGAAAGGCTTTGTTGAGGAAGTGCTTGGAGATATTCTTCCAGTTAAATTTGTTGGAAGTTCCCTTGGAAGCAGTATCACTCAACATTTAGTTAGATTAATGGGTATGGAAAAAATGCTTTATTCACTGATAGATTACCCGAATGAGTTTCATGAAGTGATGGACCGAATTAGTGATGATTATATTAGTTACTATAAGTGGATGGAAAAGGAAAAGCTTTTGCTCTTAAACAATGGAAATAATTGGTTAGGACAAGGTAGTTTTGGCTTTACACACGATTTGCCTAGTAAAAATAACATTGCTAGCCAGGACCTAAAGCTTACGGATCTTTGGTGCTTCTTAGAGTCACAAGAAACTCTAGGTGTCTCTCCAAAAATGTTTAATGAATTTTTCTTTCCATATTACCTTAAAGTTGCTAACGAATTTGGTCTTTTATCCTATGGTTGTTGTGAACCAGTACACGCATACTGGGAAAAAAGTTTATCTAAATTACCAAGGCTTAGAAAAATATCCATATCACCTTGGTGTAATGAAGAATATATGGGTGAGGTATTAAAGGGATCTAGTACTATCTACCATCGAAAGCCAAGCCCTAATTTTGTAGGCGTGGGAAAGGACTTGGATGAAGTTGCTTTTAGGGAACACATTCTTAAAACACTAAAAGCTACTAAAGGTTGTAAGGTAGAATTTTCTTTTAGAGATATATATAATTTGGAGGGTAATATTGGGAAACCTCGAAGAGCTGTTCAAATTATCAGGGAAGAATTAGAAAATAACTGGTAAATACAGGTAAAATAATAAATTTATAATACGCCATAGCAAAGTAAAATTAAGGGTCTAACATGCAAAAACTTAAGAAGAAGGCATTACTCAGGTAGACCTGGGTAATGCCTTCTTCTGTATCTAAAACAATTGAATTACAAATTAGTGAAGCTAAAAATAGTTTCCTGTTGGTATATTTCGCCTGCGTTTAGTTTTGCTAAGTCGAAGTTAGCATATGAGGTACTATATGGCAAATACTGAGTTTCAAAGCAGAAACCTGCTCTAGCTTGGTAGATTGCGCCAGCTTTTCCTAAAAATTCGGTAAGAAAATTTCCGCTATAAAACTGCATACCTGGATTTGTAGTTTCTATATCCATGTGAATGCCCGTTAAGCATGAGTAAAGCGAGGCTGCATGCTTAACTTTGTTATTATCTGCTAAAAGATAATAATGATCATAGCCATTTCCTCTAGCTAATTGTTCATCAATAACAAAAATATCTCTCCCAACGGTTTTAGTTTGTCTAAAATCAAAGGGAGTATTGTTTACAGGCAGAATTATGCCTAAGGGTAAGCCGCTGCGGTCGATTGGTGCGTAGGAATTTGCAAAAATTTGTAAGCTTTGGCTAAGAGCATCACCATTATGATGTCCATGGAGATTAAAATAGCTATGATTTGTAAGATTTACTACTGTTGTCTGATCACTTATAGCAAGATAGCTGATTTTTAACTGATTTTCAAAGTTCAAATGATAACTGATAGTTACTGTAAGATTGCCAGGATAGCCCTCCTCTAAATGTGGGGAAATTCTCGTAAAGACAAGGGTATGATCTACAATTTCAGCTTGCCAAAGATGTTTGTCGAAGCCCTGAATACCACCATGAGAATGATTTGGTGGGTTATTGATAGCTACTGGATAATTTTTATCCTCTATAATAAGCTTGCCTGATGCTATACGGTTAGCATGTCTACCGATTACTGCACCTAGATACAACTGACCATTTTCATAATCCTCTAATTTATCATAACCCAAACAAATATCAACTAATTGGCTGGACTTATCTGGAACAATTATCGATGTGATTGTACAGCCATAGTCGATAACAGTTATGGCAATTCCATTTTCATTGCTCAAACAATAGCTAAAAACTTCTTTTCCTGTTTTGGTTATCCCAAATAATTTTCTTTTAATAGACATAGGCAACTCCTTTGTGTTCTTGTACGAAAAGCTTATAGAATAATCGAAGAAATTTCAAGGATATTTATAAAATAAATGGTGCAATTTTCCTATTACTGTTTGTTTTTCTATCCAAGACATTTTTACTTTGCTATAATAAGGGAGATAAACAGGAGGGCTTATGAATAATTTATTAGATGGATTAAACGAGGAACAAAAACAAGCGGTATTAACCACAGATGGTCCCATGCTCATCATCGCAGGAGCTGGGTCTGGTAAAACTAGAGTACTCACCCACAAAATAGCCTATTTAGTAGAGCAAGGTGTGCGACCTTACCATATCTTAGCAATTACTTTTACAAATAAAGCTGCAAAAGAAATGAAACTTCGCTTATACAACCTATTAGGAGATGCCTCTGCCCAGCAGTTGTGGGTAGGTACATTTCACTTTATCTGCTTACAGATTTTAAGAAGGAATGTAGATGAAATAGGTTATTCCTCTAATTTCGTAATTTATGATTCTGCTGATCAAAAGACTTTGATTAAACAATGCCTAAAGAGCGCTAATCTGGATGATAAGCAATATACACCTCAAGGTATGCTTGCTGCTATTAGTAATGCGAAAAATAAAATGCTCACGCCAGAACAATTTGCCAAGGATACTAGTGACTACTATGAGGAAAAAGTCGCAGCAGTTTACAAGCTTTATCAAAAGCACCTTAAAGATGCTAATGCTGTTGATTTTGATGATATTTTGCTTTTGGCTGTAAAACTATTGCGTCAAAATTCAGAACTTTTAGCATATTATCAGGAAAAATTTGCTTATGTTTTAGTAGATGAATATCAAGATACTAATAAAGTGCAGTATCACTTAGTGAAACTTTTAGCTGCAAAACATAAAAATATTTGTGTTGTTGGGGATCCAGACCAATCTATTTACGGCTGGCGCGGCGCTGATATTGCTAATATTTTAGCTTTTGAAGAGGACTATCCTCATGTCAAGGTAATCAAATTAGAACAAAACTATCGCTCAACTCCAGCTATTCTGCAGGCAGCTAATCAGGTTATTGCCAATAATGCTGGTCGCAAAGAAAAAAACCTTTGGACTGATAAAAAAGCAGGAGAGAAGATTTGCTTATGCGTGGCGCAGGATGAAAAACAGGAGGCTTTTTTTGTAGTTAGCGAAATAGAGCGGTTGCATAAACAACAAGCTATTCCTTACAATCAGTTTGCTATTCTCTATCGTACACATGCACTTTCCCGTGTAATGGAGGATGTTTTAGTTAGACATGGACTGCCATATGAGATATTTGGTGGTGTGAAGTTCTATGACCGTAAAGAGGTAAAAGACATAGTTGCGTATTTAAAGTTGATTATGAATCCTGCAGATATTGTCAGCTTTCGCCGTGTAATCAATTTACCTAAACGCGGTATTGGAGAAACTACCGTAGCAAAAATCATTGATGCGGCAGCAGAATTAGAAATTTCCCCCATGGAACTATTATGTAACACGGATATTAAGACATTATTACCGGAAAAAACAAAAGCGAAACTTTTAGATTTTACCATGTTGATTGATGAATTATGGGAAGAGAGTCTCAAAGGAAATATTGCTCACTTGCTGGAACTGATATTAGAGAAAACTGGTTACTTAGCAGAACTAAAAAAAGAGCGCAATATTGAAAATCAAACCAGAATTGAAAATCTTGAAGAATTTGTTTCTGCTGCAGCAGAATTTGACCAACATGCAGAAGAAAAAAACCTTGAAGAATTTCTAGGGAATATTGCTCTTGTTTCAGATTTCGATTCCTATGAAGAGGAAATTGAAAAAATCGTGCTGATGACCTTGCATACAGCTAAGGGTTTAGAGTTTCCTGTGGTTTTTTTAATTGGTATGGAAGAAGGAGTATTTCCTCATTCTCGGGCACTCTTTGAAGAGAGCGAGATGGAAGAGGAACGAAGACTTTGTTATGTAGGCATGACTAGGGCGGAAGAAAGACTTTTTCTAACTAGATCCTTGCAGCGTAATCAATATGGTCAAACCCGTTGTTTTCAGGCATCTCGCTTTATCAAAGAATTTGATAAGAATTTAATGGCTGAACGCGGTAAGAATAATAGTTCTGATAGTAATGGTAAATTAAATGGAGCAGCAAATAAACAACTAGGAGTAGAAAAAAATTATGGCGATTTTATCCTAGGTACAAAAATTATTCATGCTAAATGGGGAGAAGGTGTGATTGTGAGCATAAGCGGCAGTGGTAAGGATGCGGTACTCTCGATTGCTTTCCCAGAACAAGGTGTAAAAGCTTTAGCTGCAGAATATGCACCAATTCGTAAGGCTTAGGGAGGGAAGAATGATGCAAGAAAAGTTGTTAGCGCTCAGAGAAAAAATAAAACAGTGGAATCAAGCATATTATGAAAATGATGCTCCTACTGTCAGTGATGCAGAATATGATCAGGCTTTGAGAGAACTTGATGACTTAGAAGCTCAATATCCAGAGTTAGCTGATAATGATTCACCAACTAAGAAAGTAGGTGGAGTAGCAAAGAGAGGTTTTGGAAAATATCAACACCGTTTACCACTACTTAGTTTAAGTAATGCTATGGAGGCGGGAGATTTAATAGCTTTTGATAGGCGTGTCAAGGAAGTATTACCTAAGCCGACTTATGAAGTGGAGTTAAAAATAGATGGTCTTTCTATCGCTTTGATTTATGAAATGGGACATTTAGTTACAGCTGCCACCCGTGGAGATGGTATTGTTGGCGAAAATGTAACAAATAATGTGCAATTTATTAACTGCATCCCAAAACAGCTTACTAAACCTTGGAGCATTGAGCTTAGAGGTGAAGTTTATATGCCTAAAGCTGCCTTTGCAGAATTGAATATTGCAAGGGAAGAAAAGGAAGAAAGTCTTTTTGCAAATCCACGCAATGCAGCAGCAGGAAGTTTACGTCAGTTAGACGCCAGTATTACAGCTAGCAGAAAGCTCGCTGCTTTTTTTTACGAGATTACTTGGCTAGAGGATGGCTTAAATTATCCTGAGACTCAAGAGGAAAGTTTGCAACTTTTAGCAGAACTTGGTTTACCTGTTGAAGAAAACGGAAAAGAATGTGCAGATATCCAAGAAGTCTTAGAGCTTTGTACATTATGGACAGAAAAAAGACATGAAATAGCCTTTGATATTGATGGATTGGTAATAAAATTAGGTGAGCTAGCCAGTAGAGCTGAACTTGGGTACACAGCAAAAAGTCCTCGTTGGGCTATAGCTTGGAAATTTCCTCCAGTACAGGTAGAAACAAGTGTGCTTGGCATTGAGGTAAGCGTTGGGCGTACTGGGGTTTTAACACCAACTGCGGTCTTCATTCCTGTGCCAGTAGCTGGAAGTATTATTTCTAGAGCATCTCTCCATAATCTAGCGCTAATAAGGGAAAAAGATGTAAGAATTGGCGATCAAGTGCTTATTCAAAAAGCTGGAGATGTGATTCCAGAGATTGTTACAGTGCTAACAGCTGCCCGCACAAAGGAATTAGCGGAATTTCAAATGCCAGAAGCTTGCCCTGCTTGTGGCTCTCAAATAGTAAAGCTTTCAGATGAAGCGGCATATCGCTGCACAGGTGGGCTAAGCTGTCCAGCTCAGGTAAAGGAAAATCTCTTTCATTTTGCTAGCCGTGATGCCATGAATATTGATGGCTTGGGACCTAAAATTATGGAACTGCTTTTAGAAAAAGGATTAATTCACGATGCTGCAGATCTTTATAGCTTGAATTTTGAACAGCTTAGTTCCATGGAACGGATGGGTAAAAAATCTGCGGAAAATTTATTACTAGCTATTGAAGAGAGTAAAAAGAGAAACTTAAGTAACTTGCTTTTTGCTTTGGGTATTCGCCTAGTCGGTGCAAAGGCATGTAAGAATTTGGCCCAGTATTTTCCTAGTATTGATGCTGTTTTACAGGCGCAAAAAGCAGAACTTTTAGCAATTCCTGATTTTGGTGAAAAAATGGTAGAAAGTTTACAAAGCTTCTTACAAGCTAAAAACAATTTAGTTGTGCTAGAGAAACTGCGTGATGCAGGAGTTAAATTGGCTGAGGAAAAACAAAATATTTATGAAAATAACTTTTTTACTAATAAGGTTTTTGTGATAACAGGTACACTTCAGCTTTTAAGTCGTAAAGAAGCAGAAGATCAGATTGAAAAACTAGGTGGAAAAACAAGTGGTGCTGTCAGTAAAAATACTAATTATTTAGTAGCAGGAGAAAATGCGGGAAGCAAACTAGCTAAGGCTACAGCATTAGGGGTTCCAATACTTACTGAAGCGGAATTTATGGCAGAGTTGGACGTAGTGTAGCATATTTGCCATATATATTGTATAATTGTTTAGGATGTCTGAACGCCAAACAACTTGGCATACGTATAACTTAGTATTAATCCAAACTAATTTTCCAGTTGTGTGGGTTGTACAATAAAAATAACAGAATTTGGGCAGGAATTCGCTACTTTTTGTCGAAATGTTTATACAAGAAAAAAAGGCTATGACGAGAAGGAGGTTCGCGTTTTAAGTCTCAGCAGAATAAATAGGGTTAGTCATTAAAAATTAAGAAAAACTTAGGAGGATTTAAAAATGAAAAAGTATTTATCTATTATCGCCTTATTGTTAGTATTTATGATGGCATTTACAGCATGCAGCACACCAGCACCAGCAGAAACTCCAGCAGAAACTCCTGCAACTACTGATACTGCTGTAGCAGTTCCTGCAGAAAAAATCAAAGTTGGTTTTATTTATATCGGCCCTAAGGGTGATGCTGGATGGACCTATGCTCACTTCTTAGGCGTTGAAGCCATGAAAGTAGCTTTGCCTAATGTAGAAGTTATTGACGTAGAGAGCGTTCCTGAGTCTGCTGATTCTGAGCGTGTAATGCAAGATTTAGTTAATAAAGGATGCAAAGCAATTTTTGCAACTAGCTTTGGTTATATGGATTTTGTGCAAAATGTAGCCGCAAAAAATCCTGATGTTAAATTCTTCCATTGCTCTGGCTATAAAACAGCAGCTAATGTTAGCACATATTTTGGTCAGATTGAATTACCAAGATATTTGACAGGAATTATTGCTGGAAGCGAAACTAAATCAAATAAAATTGGTTATGTAGCTGCTTTCCCAATTCCTGAAGTTATTCGTGGTATCAATGCTTTCACTATGGGAGCTAAATCAGTAAACAAAGATGCAGTAGTAAAAGTAGTTTGGACAAGTACCTGGTACGATCCAGCAGTTGAAAAAGATGCAGCAAAAAGCTTGTTAGAAGCTGGTTGTGATGTTATTGCTCAGCACCAAGATACACCAGGTCCACTTCAAGCAGCTGAAGAAAAAGGCGCTTTAGGTATTGGTTACAATTCTGATATGTCAGCTTTTGCTCCTAAAGCATTTTTGACTTCTCCAATTTGGAATTGGGGCGTTTATTATACTGCAGCTGTTAAATCAGTTATTGATGGAACATACAAATCAGAAGCTTATTGGGGAACTATGGCTGATGGCGTTGTAGGTCTTGCTCCTATGACTGATTTAGTACCTGCTGATGTAAAAGCATTAGTAGAAGCAAAAGCAGCAGAATTTTCAGCTGCAGGTTATAATGATATGAAATTATTTGCAGGCCCATTAAAAGATAATGCTGGCAAAGAAATGGTTGCAGCCGGCAAGAATATGACAGCTGACGAAATCCTTAACATGATGTGGTTCGTTGAAGGCGTTGACGGAACGATTAAAAAATAATTATGTTTATAACCTTGAGGCTGGCCTTATAAGCCAGCCTCTTTTTTAGCAGGAGGTGCCTATGGGCAATTTAGTCGTTGAGATGAAAAATATCAGAAAAACTTTCCCAGGAACTGTAGCAAACGATCAAGTGAGTTTGCAGATTTTCGAAGGGGAGATTCATGCATTATTAGGTGAAAATGGTGCGGGTAAAAGCACTTTAATGAGTATTTTGACAGGACTTTACAAACCAGATTGTGGTGAAATTTATATCCGTGGAGAAAAAGTTGATTTTAAGGCACCAAAAGATGCCATAGATAGAGGAATAGGGATGGTTCACCAGCATTTTAAGCTTGTGAAACCATTTACTGTTGCTGAAAACGTCATTTTGGGATTGCCTGGCAAGCAATTTATCCAACAAGATGAAATCGTAAAAGAAATAAATCACATTTCAGAACAGTTCGGCTTAAAGGTAGACGCCGGCGCTAAAATTTGGCAATTATCCGTTGGTGAACAACAAAGAGTTGAAATTATAAAAATGCTCTACCGCGGGACCAATATTATGATTTTGGATGAACCAACTGCTGTGCTTACACCACAAGAAGTTGGGGAACTATTTAGAACGCTTAGAAGTATGGCAGATAAAAATTGTGCGATTATTTTTATTACGCATAAAATGCATGAAGTTATGGAGTTTGCTGATCGTATTACCGTGCTAAGAGGTGGTAAAGCGATTGCCACCAAAGAGAACAAACATACTAGCTCTAATGAATTAGCAGAGCTGATGGTTGGCAAACAAATGAGCATGGAACGCAAAAATGCAGGTGGCGAGCTAGGGGAAGTTGTCTTAAAGGTTGATAAGGTATGTGCGCAGAATGATAAGGGTTTACAGGCGCTAAACAATATTTCTTTTAGCATCCGTGCTGGAGAAATTTTAGGGGTAGCTGGAGTGGCTGGAAACGGTCAATCGGTACTATCGGAAGTTCTCTCAGGCATGCGTGAAGCTACTAGAGGTAAAATCACCTTAAACGGAGAGGATATTACCAATAAGCCAGTACAATCAATCATCGATGCAGGAGTTGCTTTTATTCCAGAGGACAGAGGATCAACTGGTTTGGCTGGAAACCTTTCTGTTATTGATAATATCATGCTGAAAGAATACCGTTGTAAGAAATTTTCAGGTGGAATTTTCATGAAGGATAAGGCTGTGCGGACAAGAGCACAAGAATTAGTAGATACCTATGATGTTAAAATTCCTAATATTGATTGTCCAGTTAAAATGATGTCGGGTGGTAATTTGCAAAAGTTGCTTTTGGCAAGGGAAACATCCTTTGGACCAAAGCTCATTGTTGCAGTATATCCTATTCGAGGACTAGATATTGGAGCAACAGATTTTATCCATGATCTTTTAATTGCGGAAAAAGCCAAGGGAGCAGCAATTCTCTTGATTTCTGAAGATTTAGAGGAATTGTTCAAAATGGCTGACAATATTGCCGTGATGTATGAGGGGGAATTTATGGATACAATTCCTTATGCTAAGGCAAATGTGAATGAAATAGGATTATTGATGTCCGGTGTAAGGAGTGGTACTAATGGCTAAAACAAAAATTATGTTAGAGAAGCGCTTGACAGTACCAACATCTGTAAAAGCATTCGTACCTATCATTGCCATCTTTTTAGCCTTGGTAGCAACTAGTATCTTTTTTATTGTTGGTGGAAAAAACCCTATAGAAATGTATATAGAGATGTTTGGCGGAGCATTTGGTAGCTGGTATGGAATTAGCGAGACATTAGTAAAAACTATTCCACTACTTATTTGTGCACTTGGTGTTTCTGTCGCTTTTCGGATGCAACTGTATAATACTGGTGCAGAAGGACAACTTTATATGGGAGCTTTGGCGGCAACATATGTAGCACTTTTCGTGCCAAACATTCCAACATTATTGCGTTTGCCAGTTATGATGCTTGCTGCCTTATTAGCTGGAGCATTATGGGCTTTTATCCCTGCCATTAGCAAAGCTTTATGGGATGTGAACGAGGTTATTACAACATTGCTCTTAAACTATGTGGCAATACTAACTGTTGAATCATTGCTATTTGGTGCTTGGAAAGATCCAAATGGCTTCAATTTTCCACAAACAGCCCAGTTCGATCAATCCTTTAGACTACCAGCCTTTGGTACAACTAGGATTCATATGGGACTCGTAATAGGTATTGTTCTAGCTGTCATTCTCTATATTGTTTTTTCTAAAACAAAATGGGGCTATGAGATTCGTGTTATGGGAGAAAGCAAACGTGTAGCGGTATATTCAGGGATGAATATTTCTCGTAACATAGTAATTGTCCTCTGTTTAAGTGGAGCTCTCGCAGGATTAGCTGGTATGTCTGAAGTATCTGGAGTATCAGGAAGATTAATTCGAAGTATTTCTGATAATTTTGGGTATAGTGCAATTATTGTTGCTTGGTTAGCAAGGCTAAATCCATTTATGATTATTGTTGTTTCCTTCCTCTTTGGGGGGCTCTTATCTAGTGGGTCTACAATTCAAATGGCTGGATTACCGGCTTCTACTAGTTATATGCTGCAGGGAACAATTCTTTTCTTTGTACTAGCTGGGGAATTGTTTATCCGCTACAAAGTAAGATTTATCAAACAGGAGGTGGAATAGGATATGAGTCTTGCGTTGATAATCGCAGTTTTAGCAGCAGCAATTTCCGCTGGGACGCCACTTCTATTCTCAGCTTTAGGTGAGGTAATTACAGAAAGAACAGGAGTACAAAATCTAGGACTTGAAGGCATGATGCTTACCGGTGCTGTTATGGGTTATATTGCAGCAATAACTAGCGGAAATCCATGGATTGGCTTTATCGTTGGAGCATTAGGCGGTGGAGCACTATCTCTTGTGCATGCTGTTTTAGTAATTAGCTTTAAGGCAAACCAAGTTGTTAGTGGTTTAGCATTAACCATCTTTGGTCAAGGGTTTAGTGGATTTATCGGAAAAAGTTATATTGGTGTACCTTTACCAGTGAAATTCGAACTTTTTCGAATTCCAGTATTAGGTGATATCCCCATTCTGGGAGATATTCTCTTTAAACAAGACGCGTTAGTATATTTTAGTTATCTATTAGTTCCACTGATTTTTATTTTCTTGTTCAAAACTAGAGCGGGAATGACTATGCGGTCATTAGGAGAAAACCCAGCAGCAGCAGATGCATTAGGTGTAAATGTTTTCAGAATGCGCTATTTCTATGTTTTTGTTGGGGGTTTAATGTCAGGAATGGGTGGAGCATATTTATCACTTGCTGCTTCTCCAAGTTGGTTAGAAAATATGACTGCCGGTCGTGGTTGGATAGCCATCGCCCTGGTTATATTTAGTCAATGGAATCCAATGAGAGCCATGATGGGTGCATATATCTTTGGTGGAATCGATGCATTAGGTTATCGCTTGCAGACAATTGGAGTTACTTTTTCACCTATCTACTTGAAGATGCTTCCATATATTTTAACCATTGCTGTACTTATTTTCACTACGATAATGAGCAGGAAGAAGCATTTATCTGCTCCAGAAGCACTTGGGTTAACCTATAATAGAGAAGAAAGATAAAATTGTAAGCAAAGGGTGTCTCCAAGTGAGACACTCTTTTTTTATAAATAATTCGCAAAAATTTATTCTCAGTACTTGACAAATATCGCAAATAGGAGTATTTTTTATTTAGGATTTATTAGCACTCGATACAAGAGAGTGCTAACAAAGGAGGTGAACAGCTGTGGATGAAAGAAAGCAAAAGATTTTGCAATCTATTATCAGTGACTATATCTCAACAGCTGAGCCAGTAGGATCCCGCACACTTGCCAAAAAATACAATTTGCAAGTTAGTCCTGCTACAATACGCAATGAAATGGCAGATTTGGAGGAGTTAGGTTTTATTGAACAACCTCACACTTCAGCTGGACGCATTCCTTCAGATTTAGGCTATCGTTATTATGTGGACTATCTGATGGAAAAACGCAATGTTTCAGAATTCGAAGCTAATGTAATCAATACAAATTTTTCCGTGATTAAAGATCTTAGCAATTTGATTAAGCAAGCATCTATGACTTTAGCATCGCTGACAAATTATACTGCAGTTGTTTTTGCACCAAGCATGCAAGAACGCGTTGCTTATCAAATTAAATTAATTGTTTTAGAAAAAGCACTTGTGTTGATTGCCATAGTAATGGATGATTTTACTGTTCAACATGTTTTGGTAGAGGTGGTACAAGAGGTTTCTCAAAAGGATTTAGATGTATTAGCTGGATTAGTTAATCAAGTATTAACTAATGTACCAATTGGCAGGCTGAATGCTGAAAGTATTAAAAAGTTATATGAATACTTTGGTAAGATTGGTAAACTACTAGATGCTATTCTAGATTGTTTGGTTGAAGGAAGCAATAAAAGCAAACATAAAGAACTAGCTGTTGATGGTATTTTTAATCTGATGAACCAGCCTGAATTTAGAAATGTGCAAAAGCTTAGAGATTTAAGCGATCATCTTAATCGAACTGAGAACATGGCGGATTTTTTAGGTAAAAGCTTAGAAGCTAGAGTGAATTATTCTATCGGTTGTGAAAACTTAAATGCTACTATGAGCAATTGTAGCATTGTAATTGCCCCCTATGGGGTCAATGGTAGACTACTAGGCTCTATTGGTATTGTAGGACCTACAAGGATGCCTTATGAGCATGTAGCAGCTATTGTAGATGCAGTTTCCGGTAGTTTAGCTGAAAAATTAGCCCAAATACTTAAATAAGAGAGGTGAAGATAGTGAAAGAAAAAGAAAAAAAGCAAGCAGAATTCAGTGTTGAAGAAATGGCTGAGAATTTGGCCGAAGAAATATCAGAAGAAGCTCAGGAGCTTGTGAAAGAATCTTTAGCTGAAGATGTAGATAGTGCTGCCGATTTAGAGGAAGCCTTAAATAGCAAGTTGCGTTTGCAAGCAGATTTCGAAAATTTTAAGCGTCGTAGTAGGCTAGATATGGAAAATATGGCAAAGTATGGCGCGGAAAAATTGATCTTGGATCTTCTGCCAGTTTTAGATGCTTTTGATCGTGCCTTAAAGGCTAACGTAGAAGGAGATCAAGCAGGATTCTTAGCAGGTTTTACAATGATTCGTGCTCAGTTTATTGAAGCACTGAAAAAACATCGAATAGAAATAATTGAATCAGTTGGTAATCCTTTTGATCCAAATTTCCATGATGCTGTTATGCAGCAACCTGTGGAAGATGCGGAGCAAGATGGTGTTATTATACAAGAATTACAAATTGGTTACAGCTTAAATGGTAAGGTGATTCGCCCAGCCATGGTTGTAGTTGGTAAACATAACTAGGAGGTAAGGAAAATGGCAAAAGTAATTGGTATTGATTTAGGTACAACAAACTCATGCGTGGCAGTAATGGAAGGTGGAGACGCAGTAGTTATCCCTAATACTGAGGGGAATAGAACAACACCTTCTGTGGTAGGCTTCACAAAAGCTGGAGAGCGTTTAGTAGGACAAGTGGCAAAAAGACAAGCTATTACTAATCCAGATAGAACTATTGCTTCTATTAAAAGACAGATGGGTACAGATTTTACAGTGAATATTGACGGTAAAAAGTATACACCTCAAGAGATTTCTGCAATTATTTTAGGAAAATTAAAAGCTGATGCAGAAAGCTATTTAGGAGAAACAGTAACACAAGCGGTAATTACAGTTCCAGCCTATTTTACTGATAGTCAAAGACAAGCAACAAAAGATGCTGGAAGAATTGCAGGTTTAGAGGTTCTGCGTATCATAAATGAACCAACTGCAGCAGCTCTCTCTTATGGTTTAGATAAAGGAGAAGACCAGAAAATTCTGGTTTTCGATTTAGGCGGCGGAACATTTGATGTTTCAATTCTAGAATTAGGTGATGGAGTTTTTGAAGTATTGGCAACTAGCGGTAATAACCGTCTAGGTGGTGATGACTTTGATGAACGTGTAGTAGCTTTCTTAGTAGATGAATTCAAGAAGAGCCACGGAATTGATTTAAGCAAAGATAATATGGCGATGCAACGTTTGAAGGAAGCAGCAGAAAAGGCAAAACATGAACTTTCAACTGTTGCTACTACAAGTGTAAACCTGCCATTTATTACAGCAAATGAAAGTGGCCCTCAACATTTGGATGTTAGCTTAACACGAGCAAAATTTGAAAGCTTAATTGCTGATTTAATTGAAAAAACAGTAGGTCCAGTTAATAATGCCATCAAGGATTCTGGATTAAATGTTGAGCAAATTGATAAAGTTCTTTTAGTTGGTGGATCTACTAGAGTCCCTGCAGTACAAGAAGCAGTGAAAAAAATCCTGAAAAAAGATCCAACAAAAAATATTAATCCAGATGAATGCGTTGCACTAGGAGCAGCAATCCAAGCGGGTGTTTTAACTGGTGAAGTTAAAGATGTATTGCTTTTAGATGTAACGCCACTTTCATTAGGTATTGAAACAATGGGTGGAATTGATACTCGTTTAATTGATCGCAATACAACTATTCCAACATCTAAGAGCCAGATCTTTTCAACTGCAGCTGATAATCAGCCAAGTGTAGAAATTCATGTGCTCCAAGGTGAAAGACAAATGGCAGCAGATAATAAAACTTTAGGTAGATTTGTACTGGATGGTATTCCACCAGCACCTAGAGGCATCCCACAAGTGGAAGTTAAATTCGACATCGATGCCAATGGAATTGTGCATGTTTCTGCCAAGGACTTAGGTACAGGTAAAGAACAAAAAATCACGATACAAGCTAGCGGCGGCTTAAATGATAAGGAAATTGATGATATGGTAAAAAATGCTGAGCGCTATGCAGAAGAAGATAGAATCAAGAAAGAACAAATTGAAACTAAAAACGGTGCAGATGCCTTGGTATATCAAACAGAGAAGAGCCTAAAAGAGTTTGAAGGCAAGGTTGATGCGGCTGATATTGAAAAAGTAAAGAGTGCGAAAATTGCCTTAGAAGAAGCTATCAAACAAGATAATACTGAAGCTATGAAAGCTAAAACTGAAGAATTAACTCAAGCTCTTAACGACGCTTCAACAAAAATGTATGCAGCAGCAGGCGCTGCTAGTGGGGCACCTGAAGGTGAGGAAGCTCCTCCGGCAGATGACGTTGTAGATGCAGATTATGAAGTTGTAGACGATAAGTAACACTGATTTTAAGAGCAGGAGAAAAAAAGCTCCTGCTCTTTTATTTTGTGGTACAATAGCAAGGGTGAATAATATAGTAAGTGAGGTAAGAACTTGGAACAGAGAGATTATTATGAAGTGCTGGAATTAAGTAAGGATGCGACACCAGAAGAAGTAAAAAAGGCCTATAGAAGATTGGCTCGTCAATATCATCCAGATGTCAATCAAGAAGATCATAAGGCTGAAGCGAAATTTAAAGAGGTTAAAGACGCTTATGATATCCTAAGTGATGCTGATAAAAAAGCTCGTTATGACCGTTATGGACATGCCGGCGTTAATGATAATGCTAGCGGTGGATTCGGTGGTGGTTTTAGTGATTTTGGTGGTGTTGGAGATATTTTTGATATGTTTTTTGGTGGTAGTGGATTTGGTGGAAATAGTGGGCAAAATCGTACTGCACCAAGAAGAGGAGAAGATCTTCGTTTTGATTTGAAAATAACCTTTGAGCAGGCTGCTTTTGGCTTTGCTACAGATATTAATATCCAGAGAATTGAAAATTGCAATGAATGCGGAGGTAGTGGTGCTGCTAAAGGCACGGAACCACAAACATGCCCTGATTGTCATGGCTCAGGTCAAATCAGAGTAACTCAACAAACATTTTTAGGTGCTATGCAGTCCATGAAAACATGTCCTACTTGTAATGGTGGGGGAAAAATAATTGCTAATCCATGTCCCGTATGTAAAGGCAAGGGTAGAGTAAAAAAACATAAGACTATTCATGTGGATATACCTGCAGGTATTGATGAAGCTGCACGATTACGGGTATCTGGTGAAGGAAATGCTGGCGCAAATGGTGGACCAGCAGGGGATTTATATATTTTCATCAGCGTAGATGAACATAAAATATTTACTCGTTTTGGCTATGATCTCTATTGTGAAGTTCCAATTTCCTTTGTTGATGCCACTTTAGGTGCAGATTTAGTGATACCTGGATTACAGCGAGAGGTGGATTTACATATTCCAGAAGGCACGCAAACAGAGACGGAATTCAAAGTGAGAGGTGCAGGCATTCAGCATTTAAGGTCTACTAGTATGGGAGATATGCATGTGAAGGTTGTAGTTTCTATTCCTAAGGACTTAAATGATGAGCAAAAAGATATTCTGAGAAAATTTTCAATTGCAGTGCCGAAGGATAAATGGCATTCTTCTATTGGGTATCATAAAGACGGCTTGTGGGAAAAATTGAAAGACTTTGGTAAAGATAAGAAAAAAAAGAAGAAAAAATAACAGAAGGCAGTGTCAAAAGGGGTAGTTAGAACCATATCTCAAATTTTGACATTGCTTTTTTATACTATGGAGGAAACATGTCATTCCAAAAAATATTTGCAAACCAACATAATCAGATAATTGGCGGGCAAGTTATAATTAATGATCCCAGTGATGTACAGCACTTATCTAAGGTGTTGCGAATTTCGGTGGGGGACAATTTAGTAATTGGAGATCAAGAGGGTACTGATTACTTATTAGTGATTGAACAGATTAATAAGCAAGATATAAAGGCGAAAATTATAAAAAAATATCAAGTTACTAAAGAGAGTAAAGTGCAGTTATATTTGCTACAAGGACTAGCAAAAGGCGAAAAAATGGATTGGATTGTGCAAAAGTCTGTGGAATTAGGAGTTGCAAAAATTTTCCCATTACAACTTGAGCGTTGTATCATTAAGGTTGAAGAGAAAAAAGAGCAAGCTAAGACTGCTCGCTGGCAAAAAATAGCAGCAGAAGCAGCAGCTCAGAGTCAAAGAAATTATATTCCAGAAGTGATGAGGCCGCAAACATTAAAAGAAGTACTCCAAAGCATGCCGAATATCACTTGGTTAGTTGCCTTTGAAGAAGACGATAGTCAAGGATTGACCGCTTGCTTGCAAGAAATAAGAGCTGCTAAAACGGAAAAAATCGGAATCGTCATTGGACCAGAAGGTGGATTAGCATTATCTGAAGTGCAACTAATAGAAGCCTACGGGGGTAAAAGCATTAGCTTAGGTAAACGCATTTTGCGAACTGAAACAGCTGCAATTACTGCACTAAGCATTTTGCAGTTTACCTTAGGCGATATAGGAGGAGAATAAAGTTTGAAAAGAGTTGCACTACATGTACTTGGTTGTCGTGTTAATCAGAATGAAGCTGATGCAATGCTCGCGTTATTTCAAAATCAGGGGTATATAACCGTGGATTTTCAAGATATTGCAGATGTTTATGTAATTCACACCTGTTCAGTTACACATATGAGTGATAGAAAGTCAAGACAGATGATTAGAAAAGCTATTAGAAAGAATTCAGCCGCAATTATTGTAGTGACTGGTTGCTATGCGCAATGCTCTCCTGAAGAAATTTTGGCAATTGAAGGCGTAGATATTGTCTTAGGTAACCAAGATAGGCATAAAGTAGTAGAACTCCATACCTACTGCAATACCCGACGAACCGTTCACCAAAAGGTTGGGAATTCGGCTTGGCAATACTGTCGGTTCTTTCATGGTATCATCAAAGTTCAACTGAAAATCAACCGTATCTTTGTTAATATCCACCAACATATCTTCGGATAATTTGCGCAAACGAGCTTCGGTATAACGCATGGCAGCAGGGCTGTCACCATCGATAGAACCAAAGTTACCTTGTCCGTCGACTAATGGATAGCGCATAGACCAATGCTGAGCCATACGAACCAATGTTCCGTAAATTGAAGAGTCACCGTGTGGGTGATACTTACCCATTACTTCCCCAACAATTCTCGCAGATTTTTTATAGGGTTTATCAGAGTTGTTTCCCAATTCGTTCATTCCAAACAATACGCGGCGGTGAACCGGCTTAAAACCGTCACGCACATCAGGCAATGCACGCGAAACTATCACCGACATGGAATAATCGATGTACGAAGACTTCATTTCTTCGTCAATGTTTACCTTAATAATTCTGTCTTGATCAATCATCTATTTTTTAATTTTATTACTATCTAAAAAATCGCACTAAAGTACTACAATTTCTTGGATTAGGCAAGCGTTTTTTCAGTTATTTACTATCAAAAAAGAAGTAGATTAATGACAAGGTTATTGTACATCAATCTACTGAATTAATTTTCTTTTTGACCCAAATTAATTTTACATTAATCTAAGATTCCACCCGCCACAAAGCATCCTTTAAATAAATCATTTCTTTCGGGCGCTGCTTCAAAAATACCATAAACAGAAGATCCTGAACCTGACATAGAAGCATATATTGCTCCCATGTTGTATAAATCATTCTTGATTTTTTCAATTGTAGGATACCTGGCAAAAACTGATTTTTCAAAATCGTTTTTAATTGTATTTTTCCATTCGTAAAGTGGTTGTTTTATGAGTTCTGACAGGGAAATTTGAGGAGTTTCGGGCACTACAAGCGAGTATGCCTCTGGGGTT
>JBAXCZ010000013.1:0-60511 GCA_037141195.1 Clostridia bacterium | reverse complement strand
AGCCACTTGTTGAGGTATCGATGTCTCCGATGGTAAACTCTAAGGCTGCTGTAGATGTATCTTCTGCGATTGTTTGATCGGCTATACTGGTAATTGTTGGTGCATCGTTGACTGGTGTTACGGTTATGGCAAAGCTGGTGGTGGTGGTTATCCCTCCATCACTTACGCTGATGTTGATTGTGCTTGTGCCAAATTGATTGGCTAGTGGAATGATGGTAATGGTGCGAGCTGTTCCGCTACCTGCTAGGATGATTCCACTAGCATCGATGAGACTCTCGTTGCTGGAGCTTGCTGTTACGCTTAAGCCACTTGTTGAGGTATCGATGTCTCCGATGGTAAACTCTAAGGCTGCTGTAGAAGTATCTTCTGCAATTTCTTGGTCAGCTATACTAGTAATTGTTGGAGCATCATTAACTGGGGTTACGGTCAAGCTAAAGCTTAAGCTTGAAGAGGTTGTACCATCACTTATAGTTATTGTGATGATGCTAGTACCACTTTGATCTTTTAGTGGAGTTACCGCAATCCAAGTAACTCCCTCAGCGTTAGTTTCACCAAGTTCAATACCGCTTGTATCGATTAAATCACTGTTGCTGGAGCTTACAGTTAAACTTAAGCCTCCAACAGAGGTTTCCAAATCGCTAATACTAAAACCAATTGCCCCGGTAGAGCTATCTTCCAGCATAGTTTTAGCAGAAATTGCACTGATTGTCGGTGCATCATTAACAGCATTGACCGCAACAGTAAAACTCATACTGCTGGTTGTTGTTCCATCAGCAACAGTAATAGTAACACTTCCAGTACCAAATTGATTTGCGACTGGTGAGATTTCAATAGTTACTTGATTTCCATTTCTCAGTAGCTTGATGCTTGAAGAAGTGAGCAGGGCTTGGTTATCCGAGCTAAAAGAAAGGGTTAAGGTATCTCCATCAAGATCGCCAATTTCCAAAGCTCTGCTTGTCGTTGTATCTTCATCCATAGAAAAATTCTCAATAGCTGTAATTGTAGGTGCGTCATTGATGGCTGTAATAGTAACATGAACCGTAATACTGTCACTTCCGCCTTGATCATCAGTAACCTGCACTAAAAAGCTATCACTTCCATAGGCATTAGCATTAGGAGTGTATGTTACAAGTCTATTTTCCCCAATGCCACTAATGGTTGTAGAACCTTTAGCTGGCTGTGTTGATACTATCCAAGTAGTAATACCACCATTTGTGGCATTAAGTAGTAGTGCTGCACCTGTGCTATCTTCCTCAAGACTCATATTTATCGTACTACCCTCAAGCAGATATAAATTATTACTGATATCGATTGTTACCGTAGCAATATTTGAGGTTAACACTCCATCATAGGCATAAAAACTAAAACTATCTGCGCCAAATCCATTTGAATTAGGAGTATAGCTAAACGCTCCTGTAGTGCTAAGAGTCACATTGCCTTTTGTTGGAACATTAAGTAGACTGTAGGTTAATGCTTGCTTTTCTGGATCCACAGCTACAGCGTTCCCCGTAGTTACCACGCCTTGTCTGGCAATGGCATTAGTATTCTGAGCAAGTGGCTCTTCGTTAACATCATGAATATCAATAATAAAAATTCCTTCAGTGGTTGTATTATCATCAGCTGTAGCTCGAATTCTAATACTACAGCTAGTAGCTGTTTCGTAATCGAATGCAGCGGAGCTTGTTTTTAAGGTAGAGCCATCAATAACAAAAAGATTGTTTTGATTACTACCAGCACCATTAACTAGCGCAAAGCTGATACTTGTTCCACTAGTGGTTGCCGATAAATCACCAACTCTAGTGCCACTAGGCTGATTCTCATAGATATTAGTCGGATCCAATTTAATATCTTTTGTTGCTGCTCCACAAAGAGTTAAAACCTGTAGCAGAATTATCCCTGCAATGATGAGTAATTTAGCAAATATTGCTGGGCTAAGCAGATTTTTTTTAGATGTTGTCATGAAGTTTCTCCCCTTTGTTTGTTGTAGCTTTGTTTTATTATTATTATTAGAAAATACCTTTTTATACGCAAGCATGAGTATAAAAAACTTAGAAATCCAGATATAAAATTCTAAAAAAAAATACGGCAACTGGCAACCATATCCGAAGACTTAGGCCCTGATAGTTTTGCGCCGCACACTTTCATGTGTTTTGCCATTTTCATAAATATATTATACGCGTTGTCTTAATCTATGTCATTATCTTTGTAAAATAAAAGGCGATTAAATTGCAATTTTCTGCAATTTAATCGCCTTTACTGAACATTTCAGCTGTATGTTTAGCTTAATCTTTAATTTTCTTGACGACGACTACTAGCCTGCCAGTTTTTTACATAGATTAGGCTTTTATTATGCGTCCATTATCTTAAACAGTCTTTTCAAATACAACCCTTGCATAATAAGAATCAGTCCCAGCCAGTACATCCATTCCGAAGAAATGCCTCCGGTTTTGGGCATTTCAGGATTCTCAGTCTGACCCGCTGGAATTGGCTCCCCGTCAATGTCAAGCCACCCTTCTGGTACATTCGTGATGATTGTATCTAACGGAAGATTCCTAAATTTATATTTCATCTCTTCTGAGTCTTCTACTTCAACCTTCAGAATCGTTGAAACAATCTTATAGCCAGTTGGTGCCTGGGTTTCCTTGATTGTATATTCCCCTGCAGGAAGATCTTTAAATAAAACCATTCCATCTGTTCCGGATATTGAAGTGCCAAAAGCAATTCCCTTTTCATCATAGATCTTGAAGGTTGCTCCCGCCAGCGGATTTTTTCTTTCATCAATCTTCACAATGCTGACAGATCCATTTATTGCTGCCACCGTAATAGCGCCATCAGTCGCAATTTTCTCATTTACAAATGAAACATTTTTCGTTTCAGCTGAATTTACTGTGACGCCGATGCTTTCTGTACTTAAAATATACCCTGTTGGTGCTATTTTTTCCGTAATATAGTAAGTGGTATTGAGGGCTAATTTATCAAAGCTTGTTATTCCATCACTATCCGTAGGCATTGAGGTTTCTAAAAGCTTTTGATTTTGGTCTCTCAGCTCAAAGACAGCTCCTGCTAAAAACTTACTTGTATTAGCCGCATCTACTTTAAGGAGCTTAATGCTACCTAAGGTCGTTGTAGTAAAATTATAAATTTCATTTGGAATTTTGGTATTTTTGAACTCATATGTTAGATCTTTGGCACCACTATTCACTTGAAACTTGTACATTTCACTGCTGAGCAAATAACCAGCTGGAGCATTTAGCTCTCTAATGTAATAGTCTCTCGCAAACTTCAATTTGTTAAAGAGAATACTACCGTTAATACCCGTTGGACTAGAAACCCGTAGCACATTTTGATATTGGTCCAAAAGCTCAAAAGCAACGCCAGTAAGCTTGATACTGGAATTTACGCTATCTACCTTGACCACGGTCATGCTACCGGTTGTGCCTGAAGCACCACCGCCACTCTCATTTGAAATGATAGTAACTGCAGCTTGTGTGCCTGTTTGTAAGGTGCCTGTGCCATTAAAGCTAATAGAATTGCTAAAAGGTGATTTTGTCTTATCAATTACATCCGTCGTAAAGGTGAGTATATATGCTCCAACCACAGGTGCAGGTATAGTAAAGATAAATGTTCTTGTAGCTTGGTTATAAGCTATATTTGATGCGTCAAGAGGGATTGCTGACCCTGTTATAGTAAGACTTCCATTTGGATTAAGGGTTTGATGGAAAAGCTGCACTGAACCTGCATCAAGCTCCAAACCCTCTTGCAATACATCGGTAAGCGTTGCAGTACTGAGTGCTATTTGGTTAGAATTGATTTGTACCTTCCAATCAATATATTCATTACCACTAGTGTAGATAGCTGCTTTGCTAACAACTGTATTATTTACCTCTTTAGTTCCTGTACTTGTAACTGTTGGTCCAAAATCCTTAGTTAGTGTGGCAGTATTGCTAAATGTTTTGTCTCCATTAGTATTGAAAACTGAAAGATCTGTTACTATCGTCTTAAAAGTGATTGATTTCTGGGTAGTAATATCGCCTAAATTATACTGTAAGGTTTTGGTTGCTCCATCAAAGTAATATTCCCCTACCGCAGCAGGGCTACTGGTGCTGAGAGTTCCTGTGCTTCCATTTAGCATCGCTGAGCCTGTAACGAAGTCTTGTCCGTTAGAGATACTATCCGTAATTGCTGAGTTGGATAAATTCATCCCATTTTGATTGACAACTATTCTCCAAGTTAATTCCCGAGTTACATAATTATAATCCGTAGAAGATTTCTCTAGCACCTTGCTGACCACGCTCTGAGTACCTGTTGAACTAGAACTTGGGATATTAGCGCCGGTGATAATAGCGGAATTAGTTAAAGAAGTTGTTTTATTACTTGCTGTATCGTTGGCATTTGTAACCTTCGTCTTAAAAGTAATCGTGTAGGCACTATTAATATCATCTGTAAAATCATATTTCAAGGTACCTGTTATCCCACCTGAGCTTGGAGTATAAGTAAAACTTCCATTTGTGGTAGCTGGGGAGATCAATGCAGAGCCTGAAACATATTCTTGCCCAAGTGGTATATTATCTGTGATAGCTGGACTAGTAATCGAAATCTTATTACTATTTACAACTATTCTCCAAGTTATTTCTTGTGTAGCAGGATTATAATTTGTTCCTGATTTTGCAATTACACTACTACTAACTGGAACACCTTTACTAGAAGTTGCGCTATTTAATAGTCCTAATACTGTTAAGCTTGCTGTATTAGTAAATGTTTTCGTGATAACATTTTGGTTAAAATAATTTGAGTCTGTTAATGCTGTAGAAAATGTGATGCTTTGTGGTGTGGAAATAGTTCCTAAATTTATGCTCACCGTGCTTGTACTAGCATTATAAGAATACTTTCCAATTGCAGCAGGACTACTAACTTCGTCAATAGTAGTACCATTGAGCTTTACGCTATTAGTCACTAATGCCAGTCCGGTAGGAATGTTGTCTGTTATTGCAGCATTAGTTAATGTTTGATTGCTACCGTTAACAGTTATAGTCCAGTCGATGGCTTTGGTGGTAGTATTAAAGGTTCCATTTTTAGTGATAAAGTCAAAAGTGACTGCTACGCTTGTCACATTTGATGGAGCAATTTTGTCAGCGCCAAAGTTCAAAAATGCCTGGTTAGCATAGGTAATACTTGACTGTGTAAGTGAAGTTAATACATCTGTGATTTTAGTCTGAAAAGAGATCAGATATTCTTCATTAATGGTGTTATTAAAGCTATAGCTTAAAATGCCCGAGCTTGTAGCTGTGCTAACCGCACTATATGTTAAGCTTCCCAAAGTTGTGCTATATGGTGAGATTGACCACGAGTCTTCTACATATTCTTGTCCTTTTTGAATAGTATCAATAATTGCAGCATTAGTTATAGCTACTTTTTCTTTATTGACTTTCAAAGTCCAAGTGATGATTTTGCTAGCTGGATCATAGCTACGAGCTTTTTCAATTGTTGGGTCTGGCTGGATAAAGTTTACAGTTATAATTACCGGATCTGCTGTTCCTCCAAGTACAAAAGTGATAGGTACGGAGGTCTGTGTTCCGATTAGCTCTTGGTTAAAGGTTGCTCCCACGTAAAAGAAACCCGCAACATTTGATAGTGTTGCCGCATCTGCGGTAAAAATAATCTCTACGGCACCTGATGTAGCAATATATACAGAAGCAATTGTAGTTGCATCTGATGTTACCAACGGAATTACTAAAGGACTAACGATTTTAATCTCGCTAGGAATTTGCATAGTATAAATTGCACCTGTAGTAACATCAGTGTCATTGGGCACAGTAAAATCATAGCGAATTCGAATACTACTGCTTGTACTGATTCCAGTTGGCGCTAATGCCCCGCCAGTTGATGTTGTAATTTGAGCCCCCGTAATAAAAGGGAAAGCATTGGGTAGTGGATCCGCAAAGGTTAGCTGTGATACACCTGGCAGCTGCATAATCATCATCAGCATTAAGATAATAGCTAGTAATTTATTGGTTTTTTTCATAAAAACACCCACTTTTTTTTGTATTGTGATCCGCAAAACTTGCTTAATTATAACATTTATCTGTTCAAAATAGACATTACCAATAAATATTCTTAATAATGCTCTCTTAAATATGAAGTTACCGCTACTATTTCCACAGGCTTGCCTAATCTAGCATTTTGGATGCACCTATTTTGACAGCTGTTTACGTCTTGCTCACTAATACCCTTACAAAGTCTTTTTGCACCCACAAAATTGCCTACTGTAACTCTGCGCATAATCCCCCTTATGTCTAAGTTTGTGCCTCTCATACACGCTGGGTATTCACAGTATTGACACTTTGCAGCCTTTAACATAACTGTTTTTTCAGACTCTGGATAACTTGCATAAAGCTTTTCTTTAGGGAAGGGATGCTCTACTAATTCTACATAGTTTTTCATCCCTGCTTGATAAATAAATTCTGCTTTTTTTAGCTTTTTCAGAATAGCATTGGCTGCGCTTAGCCCTGAAACTGTGACAGCTGGCGTTCCCGTTCCCATTACGGTTGATTCACCACAAACGTAGAGTGATTCCCATTGGCTCTTTGTATGCATTCGCTTAAACATATGTTGCCCAAGGAGTTGTTTGGGCCCTGCAACATAGCCCTTGTTTTTGGCTGTATAGCGTTCGATAGTTCTAGGGGTGGCAACCTCTGCATATCTTATGGCCGCTTGAATACCGGGAAATCTCTTTTCTAATACAGCCTCTAATCGCAGCTGTTCCTTTTTCTTTTTTGCTAGATATTCAGCTCTATTAATAATTTCCCAGTTTTCAAAGCTTGGTCCAATTGCCATTAAGACATGACCATCTGGCTCACAAAGGGTAAGATCATCAATACTTGGGATATAAACAGTTATTTCACTTTCATCCAATTTATCTGGATTGCCTACTAATAATTCTATAGGCAATGTGTCTAGGGGAATTACCGCTCTATCCACATGGGCGTAGAGCACTACACTTGGATAAGTTGGCACAAGCTTTGCTGCCCATGCAATTTTCTTTTTTGTTAGATACTCTTTGGGAATTATTTTGCTATAAAGGTTCCAAACTGTGCCTGAATAGATGATGTTTTTGGCAAATAGCTGTTGACCACTTTTTAACTTTACCCCTACAGGCTTCCTATCAGCAAAAATAAGCTCTTCTACTACTTCTTCCATTAGCATTTGTCCTTGATTTTCTTCAATGACCTTCTCAAGCTTCCCAGGAAGAAAGATTGTGGAGCCAGCAGGGTAATAGCTACCACCCACATGATTATCCACGAACATTACAGCAGCTAGTACTGCAGGTGTCTCTTCCACCGTTGTATAACAATAGGTCGAAGTCAGTTTATCAAAAAACTTAAATATTTCAGGATCGCTGAAATATCCTTGCAAAAGACTCTTGGTACTTGTATTTAACAAGCTGATAAATCTTGCATAAGAAAGTGGATGCTTAAGCAGTTGCTTTAATGAAGCCTTTCTATCAGCTTCATCTGGTGTAGCTAATACAGGATTTTCTACCATCACATGCTGATATATTTTTTCAATATCATGGTAAAATCTCTTAATATTTTTTTGTTCGCTAGGGAAAGCAGCACTTAATTCTTCTACAAATTTTTCTAAATCTGCCCAAAATTTAATTCTTTTATCTCGATAATTCACGCAATAGAGATATTCATGCTTAATCATTTGAATTGGTTCCTCTAAGCAATTAAAAACAAATCGATGAGGATTAAAACCTTTTTCTCCAAAGCCAAAAAGCATGGCTGAACCTTGATCGAAAATTACATCTTCTCGCTTAAAAATACCGCAGGAACCACCTGGATTATAGCTCTTATCGATTACAGCGACCGTTACTCCTCTTTTTGCTAAGAGACTTGCTGCTGTTAGTCCTGCTAAGCCTGCCCCAATCACAATTACTTCATAATCCATTTTTTCACTCCAACTTTAGTTTGGCGTTTTGTCTAAGCTTTATAAGGCAAAATAGTAAGACTGTAAAAGTTCTGTTTTTTGATATTGCAAAGCTAGCTTCCACAATACATTCTTTAGGGACTCTAGGGTTTTTCTTCCAGCTTTGAAATTTTCGATACTCTTGAAAAAGCTTTTGCTTTCTTGTTCTGTTACATCATCTTGAAGTTTTTCCCAAATATGCAGCATTGTTCTTAGCTGGTTTTCTTTTTTGCTAGCCTCTGATAAGGCACTTTCTACTAGTCGGTAAAAATCCCTTACAGGATATGCTTCTCCATTATTAAGTAACTGTTCAATTTTAGGGTAACTCAGTGGCGCGTTTTCTAAAACTTTATATTTGTATCTACACCATTCCTGCTCAAGAGCAGCATGACCTTTATTTGTACTAGTAGCATTGATACATTTCAACGCAGAGATATTTTTATCCTTCACCTCTAACATTATATCTAAATCTGTTCTACTCACCTTATGATAAAACTCCAAAAATTCATCAATTCTAATACTAGTGGCATGAGAACCAACTCTATTTAAGGGATTCTGCTGAGAATAATGAATTTTTTGCTTTCCGTCTTTAACCTGCCATGTTTTTCTTGCTTCTTCAATCCATTCTGTTTCACTGATTTTCAGTTCGCTTGGATTAATGGCGTGATGCAGGTTATCAAAGATTACTGGAGCATGCAAAAATTTTCCTAGGGCTAAAACATCGGAGATATTATAGGATTTATCATCATTTTCAATTACTAGACGACTTTTTACCGCTGTTGAAAGCTTTTGATAACTAGCTACAAATCTTGCGCTAGCTGCTTTCTTATCTTGATAGACTCCGCCAATATGTAAAACTATTTTATGCTCCATTCCTACCCCTAGACATTCTAAGAGTAACGCATGATAATCTAAATCTGCCACAGCGCGCCTTACTACTTCTTCATTAGGAGAATTAAGCACGGTATATTGTCCGGGGTGCATTGAAACCCGCATCCCACTTTTTCTAATTTTTTCACCAATAGCCTCAAATTTTGCAGAAAAAATTTTCCACCAAAGCAGGCTGTTGAAAGAACTTGAGCCAAAAGGGATGAGATCTGAGCTGATGCGGAAGAGCTTAATCTCATTTTTGATATTATAGTCAATAATATTTTCTAAAGAGCCTAAATTATGCTGGATTAATTCTGTTAATTTTGCTGGACTTGCATTTTTTTGCATACAAGTTTTTTGATCGGTGTTTAACACACCTACCGTCAAACAAGCATATCCGATACTCATAACTTTTCACTTTTCATTAAACTCTTACCCCTCTATAGTGCATATATTATGAATAATATTCTTTACTATTATTTTAGTTTTAATGCTCTTCCTTGTCAACATAAAAGCCTATGCTAACTGCCCGTTCACGGAACAATTAGCATAGGCTACACCTGCTACTATGAAGATTAAATTATAGTCTTTGGAAGTTCAAAAGTAAAACAACTGCCAAAGCCTTCTTTGCTACTGACAGTTATGGTTCCACCATGTGCCTCCACAAATGCTTTGGTAATTGCCAAGCCAATGCCTGTTCCACCAGAATTTCTGCTCCTCGCTTTATCAACCCGATAAAATCTAGCAAAAATATTTCCTAAATCCTCCACCGGAATCCCAATACCGTTGTCTTTTATCTGCACCACAATTTTCGCTGTTGAATTAGTTACCGTGACTTCAACCTTACCACCAGTCCCTGTATAGCAAAGAGCATTGGTGAGCAGGTTTAAGAATACTTGTTTTATTTTATCCTGATCACCTACCATTAACGCTGATTCACCTTGGTAAATAAGTTCAATTTGCGCTTTGAAGAATTCACTCTCAACTAGGTTAACGACGCTTTTTCCAACTTGATTAAGATCAAATTCAGCTCTTTGCAAAACCAGATTTTCACTTTCTACTTGAGCTATTTTGTTTAAGTCGCCCACTAATTTCCCTAAGCGGATAGCTTCTTCTTGCAAACCTGCTAACCTCGCTTGGTCAGCTTGCCAAATTCCAGCTAGCATCAGTTCTAAATGACTTTGCAGTGTTGCTATGGGTGTCCTCAGCTCATGTGCTATATCTGCACTAAGTCTTTTTCTCAAGCTCTCTTGTCGACCTAAAGTTTCTGCCAAACAATTAATAGTTTCTGTTAACTCAACTATTTCGCTAGTACTGGAGTTTGTGCTGATTTTTGTCTCAAATTCTCCTCTAGCAATGCGCTTAGACTGCTCAATAACCTGCTTAATCGGTCTACTTAATCTGCTAGCAAGCACAGCTCCTAAGCCTGCGGATAAAAGTAAGGCTAATATTCCTGCTCCTAGCAGTACCTTATCTAATGTTGCCAAAAACTTCATATCACTATCGCTGTAAAAATAAGGTCCATAATACCCAATCATCACAGTCCCGATATTCTGCTCACCACTAATTAAAGCATAGCTTTTTTCTACATATGCACCGATAAAATTAGGATTTTGCTCCTGCATATTCATTTCCATGTGATTTAACATCATATTACAATAGCCATTATTAGCTATTCTAGCATCCCAAATAACTGCTGAGTCAGTATTAAGCAGTTTAATAATCAGCCCTTTTTCCATGGCAGATAGGCCAATACTCTCAATGCCCTTGGTGTCCCACTTTCCATCCGCACTTGTATATTTTGAGGACAATTGAGCTACTACAGATTTGCTTTCATCCTGAAGCTTATTTATTGTATAGTCCTTAAAGCCATTTTGTAAAAAATAATGTGCTGTGAGGCTGATAAAGAGGAATAAAACTAAAGCCATAGCAAAGAAAGCCAAGGAAATTTTTGTTCTTAAGCTATATTTAATTTTCATCGGCATCTCCTTCTACATTAGCTTTTATTTCCCAAATTTATAGCCAATACCATGCACTGTACTGATATACTCTGGATTTCTAGCATTATCTTCTATTTTTAGGCGAATATTTTTTATATGGCTATCAACTGCACGGTCATAGCCAAGAAAATCTTCACCCATCACTAGCATAATTAGTTCTTCTCGCGTGAAAACCTTGCTAGGATATTTTGCTAAGGTCATGAGGATTTTAAATTCATGAGGAGTAAGTAAGACTGTCTGTCCATTCTTCCTCACCTCATGACGCATGCCATCTACCACCAGCTTTCCATCATTGAAAGCAAGCTCATTAGCTAACGGAATTGCTTCTACAGCTGTTCTTCTTAAAACCGCCTCCATACGAGCAGAAAGCTGTTTTAGGCTAAAAGGCTTGGTAATATAATCATCAGCCCCCATGCCTAATCCGAAAATAATAGCCTCTTCTTCCACTTTTGCTGTTAGCATAATAATAGGAATACGCGATTTTAAGCGAATGGCCTTACACATTTCTTCACCTGACATCTCCGGCATCATTAAATCCAAAAGGATAATGTCTGGTGCATGCCGCGCAAAAAGCTCCATACCTTCTTTGCCACTAGCTGCAGTTAATACCTTATAACCGATTGCTTCTAAGTATGCTTGGATTGCTAAGATTAAATTAGCTTCATCGTCTACAACCAAGACAGTTTTAGCTTTCTCCATAAGTACCTCCCATTGCTTGGATAGCTTAGTTTATATCGCTATCATAACATTAGTTAGTTAAGAAAGCACTTGTGATTTCTTTAGTTTTGTTCCATCAAGGAACAACAAGAGCTACCTGTTCCACTCTGAAGAGTCGCTCCAGTACTTAAGACATTTTTTGCTATATTTGCACTGGTATTGCTAGAGCTTGTAATATCGGCTCCAATATTTTCCACTACATTTATTTCACTTTGAATCATGCCCATCCAACAAGAATATGGTATTATGCCTGTTTTAGTTGGTGTAAATTCTATGATATTATCTCCCACCTCAAGCTTCTTCTCTATTTGATACTCAGGGATAGTCAATGTTCCATTACAACCATTTAAGTCTTCTGCAGCTACCTTCATATTCCAACTTACAGGAACGCCCAGCTTAACTGTTATCTTAGGATAAGCTCGAGCTTCTAACTGGGTCTCAATATTTTGTACACCACCAGAGATGCTAGCTGCATTCTGAGCCGTATCTGTCGGAAGCGCTGTTGATAATCCAGCTCCAGATAAAGCCATCCCTCTACTGAGCATGAAGAACCCTAATACCATCACCAGTACTCCGCCAACCTGTACCATTTTTTTGTTGAATTTGCTGCTCATAAGTGAGCTGAAAATCCCCAAACCAAACATTAAAGGAACAGTTCCTAAGCTAAAGAAGAACATAGATGATGCCCCTAACATAAAACTACCTGTACCTAAGGCATAAAGCTGCATTGCTTGTAACGGACCACAAGGCATTAAACCATTAAGTAAGCCTACCACTAATGGACTATTTGCTTTGTTCACTACCGAATTTTTACTTTTTAGAATACGAGGAAACCGCGGTACTAATTTGCTTAGCCAAGGAAAGGTACCAAAGAGATTTAAGCCCATAATAATCATAAAGATACCAGCAATGATAGCAACTATTCCCTTTGCCCAACCTGAGAAGCTAAAAACCGAACCCAAAACTCCAGCTAACCCACCAATTAGGGTATAGGAAATTATTCTGCCTGCATTATACAAGAGACTTGGTTTCCATTTAGCATTTTCCCCACTCTTATCTGTACTTTTCAGACTTTGTGAAAGGTTAATACCACCACACATTGCTACACAATGAAGCGAAGTTACTAGCCCAACAAAGAACAGAGCAAGATATCCCATGGAAGGAGTGATACTAGGTATAAAATTAAAACCAACAGTATTGTCGATAATTAAATATGCGGCTAGTATTATTATCACGAGCCCTATAAATTGAGGAGCGGAAAAACTCCGCTCCTCTGTTTGTTTTTGTTCCTTGGCTATCTGATAACCCTCTGCTTCAATGGCTGCTCTAACTTTACTAACTGCAACCGGCTCACTAATTTCGCTATATTCCACTGAACCTTTAATAAATGAAGCCTGAATATTTTCTAGCCCGCCTAACTTTTTTAGTGCACCTTCTACAGCTGCTTCACAAGCAGAACAAGTCATTTTTTCAATATAGATGATTTTTTTTTGCCTTTGCTTTTCCATCTTATTCCTCCAAGTTAGCTTGTAGCTTATTAGACTTCTTTAGTGTTGTTTAAGTGCTAGTTTTTTCTTAGCATATTCTTCATCCGATACTTCACCCAAGGCAAAACGCTCATTCAAGATAGCTAGTACCTTATCGTTTGCTAAATTACCAGAAATTGTATCATGCTTGCTGCTACTTCGAATATATTTTACCAAGCCAATAATGGAAAGTACAGTTAACGTAAGAATAAGTAGCATCATGAAGACCATTAAAAATCCACCTGCTCCACCCATCATGCCGTAACCACCACCAAAATCTCCACCTCTTGTAAAAAGCTCACCATATCTCATCATTATAACTCCTCTTTTCTATGTTTAATCCTACTAGCAAAAGCTCTTGCTCTTGCTATAAGGTGATAGTATGCTTAATATTTGTAGAAGTTATGGATTTTAGCGCTTGCTGCATTATTGCAAATTATATGGTTTTAAGAGCTTGTCAACCAATTCTTTATCACCCTGCGCATTTTTAATTTCCACCTTAGCAAAAACCCATCCCTCAACCTTTAATGGATCTACCCCCGCCGAAATTAGTGTCGCTGGATTTAGCACAAAAACGATATCTTTATCGTTTGTCGTGAGATTTTTTGCCCATTCAAACATATTTCCCCCGCCGAAAGCAATGTTATAATGGTCCAGCTTTTCATGATAATTGACACTAGTTCGATAAGCAGTTACTATTTCCTTAAAAGTAGCAAGTGGATCTGTACTGCTAGCACTCTTAAACTGTGTATCCCCTAGCTCAGCATGCACCATCAACTTGTTTGCTAGCTTGTCGTAAAGATAAATATTTTTATCTAATTTTTCTGGTTGGAGACCAGCTGCTAAAAATGGCTGGATATCGAACTCCATCATCAAGTCAGACATCCCTTTGGCACTAAAATCCTTACTCCAAACAAATCTTTCGCCCCCTGGTGCAGCTAGTGACCAGCCATTATTAACAGGATCAGAGCTAATTGGTTCTGAAAGATTCTTCGCTACTTCCGTAAAGGATGTTATTGCTCCTGTACCTACAACATCCAAAGACTGACAAGCAGTTATACTTAAAGCTACAAATAAAGCTGCTATAATAATTATTATTTTTTTCATGTATCCTCCAGAAAAATGTTTTAATTTAATTTATTGTTGCAATTAGTTAGTTGTTATTGAGACCACAGTATATCCGGCATCTGTAATGGCTAATTGGATTTTTTCATCAGTAAGAGTAGTGCTGCCCTCAATAATGGCTTCATTATCCGCAAGTACCACTTCGACTTTTTCTATCCCCTCAAGGGCTTGCAAAGCATTTTCAACTCTTTTTACACAATGTCCGCAGGACATGCCTTCAATCTTAATAGTCTTTTTCATGATTTTTTTCTCCTTTACTGTTAGATTATTATCCTTTGTCTTTAGGTCTATTGTGAGAATATTGATTGGTAAGTCCCTAGGTTTTTCTACCATTCCCAGTTCATTCTCCACTAAAGCACGATAAGGCTTGAAGCGCTTTAAGCGTAGGGCATTGGTAAGCACAGATACTGAACTAAGCGACATTGCCGCTGCAGCAAAAATCGGATTCAGCTTAGGTCCACCAAAAGCAAAGAGCAATCCTGCAGCAATTGGTATACCTGCCACATTGTAACCGAATGCCCAAAAGAGGTTTTGTTTGATATTTCTGATGGTGCTTTTACTAAGCTGGATTGCTGTGGGCACATCCATTAAATCGCTACGCATTAAGACTATATCGGCAGATTCTATAGCTACATCTGTACCTGAACCAATTGCTATGCCAATATCTGCTTGCGCTAGGGCTGGAGCATCATTAATTCCATCCCCAACCATGGCAACTATTTTGCCTGCCGCCTGCAATTTCTTCACTTCATTTGCTTTGTCTTGTGGCAAAACCTCTGCTAAAACAAGCTCGATTCCCACTTCTTTCCCGATAGCTTGTGCTGTTTTCTCGTTATCTCCAGTAATCATGGCAACCTCGATGCCCATTTCCTGCAGCTTTTTAATAGCAAGTGCACTAGATGGTTTAACTATATCTGCTACAGCTATGACGCCAGCAGCTTGCTTATCAATGGCAATATACATTGGAGTTTTGCCTTCTGTAGCTAGTCTATCTACTTGGTTTACCAACTCCGCTAGCTCAATTCCTTGTTCTATCATGAGCTTACTATTACCTAATAAAACATTATTTCCAGCTAAAGTCACTTCAATGCCTCGACCTGGAATAGCATGAAAACCTTCACCTTTGATTAATTCTAGTTTTGCTTTTTCCGCCCCTCGCACTATTGCTTCCCCTAATGGATGCTCAGAACCTTTTTCAGCTGATGCAGCTAATCTTAACAATTCATCAGCCCCGTAGCTTGAGGTTACAATAATATCTGTTACCTCTGGTCTACCCTCAGTTATCGTTCCAGTTTTATCGAAAATAATTGTCTTAATTTTATGAGTTGTTTCTAACGCTGCTCCACCCTTGATTAGCACTCCATTTTCAGCACCTTTACCCGTACCCACCATAATCGCTGTTGGAGTAGCCAAGCCTAGTGCACAAGGACACGCTATCACTAGCACTGCAATGAAAATTGTTAAAGAAAAAACCGCCGATTGTCCACTGATAAACCATGCTAAAGCCGATAAAACTGCTATCACAAAAACTGCTGGGACAAAATATCCTGCCACGATATCCGCCATCTGCGCAATTGGAGCTTTGGAGCCTTGAGCATCTTCTACTAGCTTAATTATCTGGGCAAGAGCAGTATCACTACCCACTCTTGTTGCCTTAAAACGAATACTTCCAGTTTTATTCATGCTCGCACCAAAAACCTTGTCCCCTTGTAGCTTTTCCCGAGGGATACTCTCTCCAGTCAGCATGGATTCATCAACCGAACTATGCCCTTCTGTTACTTCTCCATCCACCGGTATTTTACCACCCGGCTTAACCACTATAATATCCCCAACTTCAACTTCCTCAATAGGGATTTCCATTTCCAGTTCACCGTGGAGTACGGTAGCAGTTTTTGGAGCAAGACCCATTAATTTTTTGATGGCTTCTGATGTTCGCCCTTTAGAAACCGCCTCTAATGATTTTCCTAAGAGAATCAACGTGATAATTACTCCTGCAGTTTCAAAGTAGAGATCATTAACATACTGAAAATCACCTAGCGCTATGCGTGCAGTAGAATACAAGCTATAAATGATTGCTGCTGAAGTACCCATAGCAATTAGCGAATCCATATTTGGACTAAGCCGCAGAATAGCCTTGGTACCCACTGTATAAAACTTCCTACCTGCTATCACAACTGGAATCACCAGCAGTATCTCCAATAACGCATATACAAGTGGATAATTCATCGGTAAAATAGCTTGGGGCAAAGGCCAGTTTAACATACCACCCATCGCAATATAAAGTAGTGGAACTGAGAAAATTAGTGAAACCTTAAATTTAAGCCATAAGGTGCTTATTTCTTTTTCCTTGCGTTTTTTATCCTCGTCAACCTGCTCCGTGGTGGTTATTTCTAAAGGTTGATAACCAGCATTAATAATCGTTTGTTTTATCTCTGAAATCCTAACAAGAACAGGATCATAGCGAACTAAGAGTTTTTCCGTGGCGAAGTTAACGCTAGCTAGCTCAATGCCTGTTAACTTTTGTACAGCTTTTTCAATTGCCAAAGCACAAGCAGAACAAGTCATTCCACCTATGGGAATGATAATTTCCTTCTTCTGCTGCACAGGTATTACGCTATAGCCCGCTTTTACAACTGCCTCTTGCACCTGTTCTATTGTTATTTTGCTTTCATCAAAGCTAACCTGTAACTTCTCAGTTGCATAGTTTACACTAGCTTGCGCTATTCCTGCTAATTTTGCTACCTCCCGCTCAATTGCCTTAGCACAAGCAGAGCAGCTCATACCCCCAATTTTCAGTTGCATCGTTTTCACGAAAGTTCCACCCTTCATCAGACTTTTATTAGTAGTTGCACCAAAAAGTCTATTGCCATATTTTTTTCTAACTATTTCACCAACATAATATCACATTAAGATGTGGAGAACTTATGGAATTTTTAAAAGAGTTGGATAGTTGGTTAGGGAAGACTTGCTAGTAATCGTCTAGCATGGACTAGTATGGTCTAGCATGGTCTAATATTGACTAGCATTGACTAATAATTACATGGTCTAATAGTCCACTTTAGTCAACGGTTAGTCCACTTTAGACGATTCTTTTCTTTGTCAAGTAAACATGACAAAGCCACACTCATCAAAGACCGAGTGTGGCTTTGTTATCATTCATTTTCTTATACTATCCAACTAACCAACTATCCAACTAACCAACTTTCACTAACCAACTAACCAACTTCCCGCTCTTCCTTCTTTCTATAAAACATCAGTAAAAAGAGGGCAATAGTTGCCGCAATTGCTGTAGTGCTGTAGACATTCTTAAAACCAACATCTAAGGTTGTTTGGAATGTATCTTCGATTAATAACTTTTTAGCATCTATTTGTGCAAGATAAGTTTTCTGGGCCTGCTCAAAGCTCACTGGCACATCAGCCTGCAAAGCTGTCATCTTTGTCAAAGTATCTTCGATGGAAATTTTAGCTTGTTCAAGCCCTAGTTTTTGTTGCTTAAATATGGAAATTTTCACTTGCAAATCTGCAGGTGTTTTAACACCTTTAAGTAAACCGAGAACCATCTGTGGAATTTGTGCCTTAACTTGAGCAGGTAACAGCTCTGTGATGTCAGCTTGTCCAAAAGCTTGGGGAGGCATCAAAGCTAATTGTCCTGCTAAAGCCTCTAGCTGAATTAGACCTTGATCTATCCCACTAATTGCCTTGTTTATTTCTTGACTACTACTTGCCATAGCATCAATTCCTTTTTGTACCCCACCTTGTATACTCGTAACCAGCTTTGGCGTCATTTTTGTGAACATACTGGTCGCAAGAATTTTGCTTCTTTCAGTTATATTAGTCACATCTGCACTTTGCATTAGTTCCAATAAATCAGCGGAGAGCGCGCCTGAACTAGCAGTATTATTCATATCAATTTTCACAACCTGTGCAGCTGAAAAATCAGGGAAATTAATCCCTACAAGTTTAGCTTGCATGCTAGGGTCTTGCTTCATTTTGTCTAATTGTTGCATTATCTCTTGGGAATACTTTAGCGGTGGAACACTAACCTCTTTGGGTAAGAGTTGCATCACATTTGTTTGTACATTCATTCCGGCTTGAGCGAGGAAAGCTATCATTATTGCTGGTGCAATAGCTGTTCCGATAGACCTAATCAATGAAAGTGTAGCTAATGCAGAATTTGCTTCCTTCGGGTCGGTGTTTTCTAGCATCATATAATTAAGTGGTGTGCCCATAGTAAAGCCCATGCCTAAACCCATTAAAATCAAACAAATAGATACAGTAAGCAAAGTTGGACTATTTATGGTAACAAAAATCAAAAATAGCGATGCCAAAATTGTCACAATAAAACCAAATGCTAAAACTATTTTTACTCCAAATTTATCAATTAACTTGCCTGAAATAGGTGCTCCCACCCCAGCAAAAAGTCCTAGGAGGATTACGAAATAGCCTCCACTACCAGAGGCGATTCTTAAAGCATTTTCTGAAAACTGTGGTACAAAAATCATACCCATCATGACAATTCCAGTGACAAAGGAAAGTAGTAGGGTAATCACAATTCGTGAATTTTTAAAATATGATAAATTGATTACAGGGTCTTGTGCCTTTTTTTCTACCAAAAGAAAAACTGGTAGTAATACTAGAAAAGCCAGCAAAAACGGATAAACATTAGTACTCCCTATTGTTGTAGTAAAGGCAAAAAAGTCAATATTCCTCAGTCCGTATAATAGCGATAATACCATAGCAGTCAGCACAGTAATACCAGCGAAATCGATTTTTTTAACGCTTTCTGCCTTAGTATTTGGCAAGAACAAAAGACCAGCAATTAAAATAAATACTGTAATTGGCAAATTGACAAAAAAGATATATTGCCAATTATTTTTGCCAAAAATATCTAAGATGGCACTACCTGCAGATGCACCAAAGATATTGGCAATTCCATAAACACCACCCACAAGTCCAAGAGCCATACCTCTTTTTTCTTTCGGAAAGGTTGTACCAAATTCCGCAGTTGCTACTGGCATAATTCCTCCGCCACCTATTGCTTGAATTGCTCTTGCAGCAATTAAAAGCGGGAAGCTAGCAAAAGATTGGGATAAGCCACAAAGTAACGAGCCAAAACCAAATAAAAAGATACTTGCAAGATAAATATATTTTCTCCCAAATCTATCTGCCAGCTTGCCCATAATAGGAATACTTGCGGCATATGCTAGCGTATAAATTGTAATCATCCAGATACCAGTCTTAGGATCAATACCTAGATTGTTTTGGATAATTGTTCTGGCTGGAGTGACAATTCCAGTGTCAATTGCACCCATAAAAATTCCGGCTAAATAAATTATCACAATTAAAACCATATTACTCTTAACCTTTGTAGGCTGCTTAACCAGCTTGCTTTCTTTCATCACTTTACTCCCCTTCATAATCATTGCATGTTTTATTATCTGTATTGCAATAGTTGATTGCTCGCTTAGCATTTTCAGCTATTTTATTAGCGATAAGATTAAATTCAGCAAGCTCTACTTCAGTTATACCTTGATAAAATTCACTTTTCCATTCTCGTAATAAACTTCTCATCATTTCAATGTTGTCTCTACCTTGCTTAGTTAAAGTGATGAGTTTTTCCCTGCGATTGTTTTCATTTTCCGTGCGAGTTATTAACCCCTTTGTTTCCAAGCTTAGTAGCGTTTTAGCCACCGTGCCCTTGTCAAGCATAAAATAATTGGCAATAGCATCTTGATTAACATCATTATTAACTGATAAAAACATTAATACAGGGTGATCTGCAGCACAAAGATTGTGTTCTTTTAAGCTTCTATTGGTAAAAATATGTCCACAGCGTACGATTTGCGATAAACTCTTCATTAACACTGCTAGCAACCTCCTTCGACTTTGTTGCATATTCAACAGTTGCACATGCAACAATTATAGTACTTTAATAAAATTTGTCAAGTATTTATTTATATCATTTTCATACACTATTTTATACAATTTTCGACTATATTTTTACTACTAAATATGAAAATACCCACTGGAAATTTATCCCAGTGGGTAGAGCAATTAAAAAAATATTTTTCATTTTTATTCTGCAATCAAAAACCACTTCTTAGATAACATGAATCCCGATAGCAAGTGCTAAAGCAAAGGGTATCACACGATGAATTTTTAGCCATATGCCTTTATAATTCTTATTAATAAATGCTCCGTAAAACCCTAAAAGGAAGATAACCGTCATCATAACTCCGGCAATTATTCCATCAATTCTGATATTATTGGCTGTATAGGCAATATAAAAATGTAATAAAACGGCAACTACTGCAATCGTGCCTACTAGCTTATGATATTTCACAACTAAGCGCATCAACTTTCGATACAAATCTGCTAATGGCTTTTGTTCAGCCCCTAACTTGCTGATAAACATCCGATTAATTCGTTTGACAAAAAAATTCAAGATTGCTAAGCCAAAGCTAATAGCTGTTACTGAGCCTAATAATTCGATTAAATCTCCATTTCCCATGCTAAATGCCTCTACTTTCCTCAATACTTTTACTTTATCAGTTTTAAGTCTATAAAACTTTTTCAGTTAAACCTCAAGTCCAAAAGCCTTTATAAAATCATTTTCAACTTCATGAATACTTGTATAGATCGGCTCAAGTCTTAGCAACCTTTTCAAAAACAATTTCTGCTCTTGGCTAATGCTTAATTCTTGATGCCAAGGCAATTTTTGCTGTGTTTCTGATGTTTCAAAAGAGGAATAAAGTAAGTAGAGAAAAAAATCTCCTAAATAGGAAAAGTCTAACATAAAAGCATTCTGCTCTGTATCTGCCCATCTAGCTAAACCAAAGTCCAGGAGGTATACCTGATCTTGATTTAGTAAAACATTGGGTGTTCTGATATCCCGATGTACAATACCATTTTCATGTAGATATTTTACAATACTTATTAATTGGCAACCTATTTGATAAAATTCTACTCTTGAAAATTTACATTGCCGCTTAAACAATAGCTCTTTTACTGTATCGCCTTTTTTATGCTCCAAAACAAAACCATAAAAACCTTTTTGATTAATCACTCCTAAAAACTTTGGTATTGCTGGGTGTTGAATTTGTGAGAGCATAACTGCTTCAAAAGCATTCTTATCAATATTTTTCCGAAAAATACTTGGCTTAAAGCGTTTAAGAATTACCTTCTGCCCATCAATAGCTTGTGCTAGAAAACACATGCCGTACCTACCCTCGCCGACAGACTTCACGATGGTATACTCTCCATATTTTTTGCCAGCGTATTTTTGCGAAGTTAGAAAAAGCATCCCTTTACCCGTTTAGTTTAGTGCCGCATTTTAGACAGAATTTAGCATTTGGCGGCAATGATTCTCCACAATTTAGGCAAAACAAGGCGCTATTTACCTTTTCCCCACATTCTAAACAAAACTTAGAACCATTGGGTATTTTTGCCGTACATTTTCCGCAGACAGTGGTATTCTGCTGCAGCGGCTGCTGATTTTGCAGCGGTTGCTGAGTATTTTGCAGTGGATACTGATTTTGTTGTCCCCTTACACCACTCCTTGAACCGAGCATATTCAATAAATTACCGAAAATCCCTTTTTTCTGATAATAATTGCTACCATTGTTTCCATTCCTATAATGACTTCTCTTGGAAGATCTGGAAAATGAGCTCATTTATACTACTCCTTCCTGGCGTTTAGATTTTCTTAGATGTTTAACCAATTTCACCGCTTCATACCACATTACCGCTAATATTGAGATACCGCTGACAAATAAAAACTGTTGTGGTGTTAATGGAGCTAATTTCAAATATGTATTTAGTGGGGAATAAATCATGAGGAGTAGTCCTAAGAATGTTCCCACACTAACAGCCCACATCACCTTATCTTTGATTAATCTAAAAAATGAGACAAAAGCAAAATCGTAATTTGAGCTATTTACCTGCACTAGCAAAACATTGGATAAAAAGATAACTGCTAAACCCATGGTACGAGCAACGCTAGCGTTTTCCGTATTGTTAGCTAGAACTGTATAGTATGTACCAAAGGAGGCTGCAAAAATTACTAGACCTTGCACAATACTTTTAGAGAGTGTCTTCATCGTTAAGAGCTTCTCATTTGGATCTCTAGGTGCACGCTCCATAATATCTTTTTCTGCTGGTTGGCGTTCTAGCACTATAGAACAGGTTGGATCAATGACTAATTCCAAAAGCACTACATGTAATGGTAGTAACATTAAACCTGTTGGATTAATACCTAATAGCGGTGCAAGTAAGGATGCAAATGCTATCGGAATATGAATAGTAAAAACATAACCAACAGCCTTTCTAATATTATCATAAATTCTTCTACCATCCTTAATGGTATCTACAATAGTGGAAAAGTTGTCGTCTAAAAGGATAATATCTGCGGCTTCTCTAGATACTTCAGAACCTCGCTTACCCATGGCCACTCCAATATCTGCATATTTTAAGGCTGGAGCATCATTAACGCCGTCTCCTGTCATGGCAACAACCTCGCCATTTTCTTTAAAAGCTTTTACAATACGCATTTTATGCTCAGGAACAACTCGGGAAAAAATACTCACATCACGAATTTTTTCTCTCAGCTCATCATCAGACATTTGATTTAGTTCATCACCAGTAATGATTTTATCACTATTTGGCATACCAATTTGTTTAGCGATTGAGCTAGCAGTAATACCGTTATCCCCAGTAATCATTACAACCCGCACGCCAGCTTTAGTACAATTTTCTATATCGCCTTTAACTGATTCTCGTGGTGGATCTGCAAGCCCAATCAGACCTTGTAATTGCAAGTCACATTCAAGTAGCGTAACCGGTATGCTGGCTTTATTCGTAACAACCATCTCTGCAACAGCAATAACTCGCAAACCTAACTTGGACATCTCTAATATTTTATCCTCTGCTAACTGTTTTTCTGCAGCAGACAATTTACATAAGGTTAGGATTTGTTCTGGTGATCCTTTAGCAGCTACGATAATCTTGTCTTGTCTTTGCCAGACATGTCCCATCATTTTTGTTTCATTGGTAAATGGATACTCTGTGATTAGCTCATCACTGAAAAGATATTCCTTAGATAGCCCATTTTTTTCGCAATATGCCAACATAGCTTTTTCCATGGGGTCATAGGCATCTGTTTCACAACCCAAACCCATAGTTTCCGTAAGCTTGCTTGCATCATCATTAATTGACCATGCATTTTGTACAGTCATCTGATTCATTGTAATTGTACCTGTTTTATCCACACATAGTACCGAAACAGCACCTAGTGTTTCCACCGAAGGTAGCTTGCGCACTAGAGATTGTTTTTGAGCTAGCCTCCATGCACCCATCGATAAGAACACGGTTAAGATAACTGGAAATTCCTCAGGAATCATCGCCATTGCCAAGGTAACACCTGACAAAATACTCTCGATAATGCGATCCTTAAAAATATGTTCAGGAATATTAAGATATGTTATCCCACCAACAAGAGCAAACAGTACCGCTGCTATTCCGGCGCAAAGCTTCACAAGCTTACCTGTTTGTCTTTGCAGCGGGGTAGGATTTTCTGGAGCTAAAGCAACATCTGTACCAATTTTACCATATTCTGTGGTAGCGCCAATTTTATCAACTAAAATTGCAGCACTGCCTTGAGTAACTAAAGTTCCTGCATAGCAATAATCTTTTCTCCAATAATCCGTGCTTGTTGCATCAGCGTTATCCACAGTTACCTTCCAAACGCCTAGTGCTTCTCCTGTTAAAGAGGATTCATCCACACAAAGATCACTACACTTAATCACCACGCCATCAGCAGGAATTTTTACCCCTTCAGCGATTAACATCACATCCCCTGGCACTAAATCCACGCTATTAATCATTTTCTCAGTTCCATCACGCATTACCGTAATATGTGGTGCCGATAAGTCTTTTAATGCTTTTAAGGTCTTATCTGTTTTCCATTCTTGGATTACTTCAATACTAATAATTCCTATCACGAAAATAAGCATGATTGCGCCATCTCTTGGTTCACCTAAAATAAAATAAACCACAGCAGCGATTATTAAGAGCAAAAACATTGGTTCGGATAATACCTCAAGTATCTTGTGGAAAAAGCTCTCTTTTTTTTCTGCGGTTAGTTCATTCTTGCCAAATTTCTCCTGTAATTCTAGTGCCTGTGCACTTGTAATTCCTTTAATCTCCCCACTTAAATTAGAACTTCTGCTCACTTGCATTGTGTTTTTTTCTTCATTTTCTGTCATAGTTAGTAACCCTCCATCTAGCATTATAATAAATTTGTTTGATAGCACTATGGCATTGCAATTCTTTTGTTTATGTTCATAAATAGGTATAAAAATACCCGTAGAACATTTTACTGTCCCACAGGTATGTTAATTATCCTGCTGCCAAAAAATTGGCCCAGCCCCACGAACTTCAAAAAAGTTCATCGCCTGCTCAGTTTGTACTGTAGAATGATATGCAGCGCAAAGTCATCTGCTAGATTTTATCATCTAGCCTAATATCTGTCAATATTTTATGATTTTTTTATCTTTATAACTTTTACAGTCTGTGCATAACCCTGTTGATAATTTTGTGGATAACTAACTTAAAAACCTTTAAGCTTAGCTTTGTAAGCTTTTAACTAATTCTGCAAGCACAATGTCCTCATTCTTTTGATTTTCACAAACATCTGTCACAGACTTAAAACCAGCTCTTTCCTTCAAGCTACTTCCGCCGGAGGTAACCACAAGATTTATCTTAGCTATAGGGGACATCTTTAAGAAAGCTTTAGCTGCAGGTGTGATTTTTCCTGCCCACATCGGCGTAACCAAAACCAGCTCGTCTACATCGTCTATATTACCAGTAACCTTAATGTCTACATTTTTATTAAAGCTGGCATAATAGCCACCCTTCATGAACCCAAAAAAACCGTTCCAGTTCACATTATCTCTAATCTCAATTGCAGCGCAAGCGAGACTTTTTGCTAGCTTTTCTGCAACTCTCTTGCTATTTCCAGTTCTTGTAAAATATATTACTTGATAATTCATCTCAACATCTCCTGAATTTTTATTATATATCTTTTCTTGCACAATTTTTCTCTTGCTACTTATTTCTGCATAAGACTTTGTTTAGATTTGCGTTTTTTAACCGTCCTATGTTTGAATTCATCAGAGAGTACACTTATATTTCCATCTACTTCCAGTACTGCTAAATTAACATCTGCTATTTCTGCTACCCCATGTTCTCTAATCGCTTCCATAATTTCTGCTCTTGTCAATCTAGCTTTGGCAATATTTTCTGATTTTAGCTCGCCCTGATAGATGAGCATTAGTGTTTCTCCTTGCACCAAGCTACTAAATTTAGGAAACCGATAAAGAAACTGTTTAAGAATATAGTTTGTAATAAAGAGAGCACTAGCCGCCACTAAACCGCCTAGCAATGTAGTATTAGTACCTACCATCGCATTTTGTACAGAGTTGCTAATCAAGAGGATAAATACTAAATCAACTACCGAAAGCTGAGAAAGTTCTTTTTTCCCAAACAAACGAATAGCGACTATGATAAATAAATAGACCATCACCGAACTGAAGACTATTGGAAGGAAGCTCTTCGCAAGAACCAAAATTTTGCACTCCTTAAATATTCTAATATCCTACTCTGTTACTTGTGCATTATTCTTCTTATTGCCAAGAATTATATCATTTATTCTTCATAAAGTGCTAGATTTTTATTTTCTCAGCTAATTGCTAACCTGAAAGCGTAAAACAGTTTTCAATTTTTCAGCAACTGTCTTGCGTGGGTCTGATAAGTATATTTCCCGGTGGGTTAATGCCTTCCTATTGTAACCATTAAGCTGACAAAACTCTTCCATCCTGCTAAAGCTTGCTGGTTCGCTATCATAGCTACCTAGGTGTAGCAGCTGACAACATAATCCTTCTTCTAAGGTAATAAATTTTGCATGTTCAAGATAAATATTTGGCTTTTTCTTTTTAGTCGCTACTAAAAAATCTGCAAATAATTCTGCCGTGAGAAACTCTGGCTGTCTAATCATCAACTGATACTTAAAGTTATTCTTAACTGTTGCTGGCAAATTTTTATCAATCAAATCCCAAACTCCCTCCAGCGGAAACACTTTATACTCAGTGTAGCCTGCTGGAACATTTGTACTTTTATAGGACATTTTCACTGCATAGCTTACGCTATAAAGCGCAGCTGTGGCAAGGGAAAAATCTTCGCCATTAGGATCTCCTTCACCCTCTACGAGAATAAAATTCATGGGCGGAACAACAATGATACCTGGTGTTGATTTTGGTGCATACAAATCCTTATAAGCTTTTTTAGAGTCTTGCTTCAGCATTATTATCCCTCCAAAATTAGGTTAAACTTTATTTTCCATGCTGCTCAATATTTCATTTGCCCTAATAATTGCATCTTTAACCGTATTACAGAAATTATTTTTTCCTAATTTTTCTACAAATCCATATTTTGCTAACATTTCCAGTGGCTGATTTTGAATTTTTAAAAGGATTAATTTTGTATGGTGTTCTTCACAAATATCATAGAGGTCCTCGAATGAATGAAATGCTGTTGAATCCATTAAGGGTACTTTGCTCATTTTTATAATTAAAATTTGTGTAGGCTTACCCATATCCTTAATAGCATTAACAAATTTATTAGCTGCCCCAAAGAAGAACGAGCCTCTAATCTCATAAATAGAAATATGCTCTGGCATTTTAATATTTTCCATAAATTCATTTACATCTTTATTTTCTCCATCTTCAATTAAATCATTCACTTCTGTCACCTCAGCCATTTTTCGCATAAAGAGGAAAGAAGCAAGAACCATTCCAACTCCAATTGCAACTACCAAATCTAAGAAGATGGTTAAGGTGAAGGTAACTAAAAAAACAAAGGAATCACTCTTTGGTGCTTTTAACAAGCGTCTAAATGCTTCCCATTCTCCCATATTATAGGAAACCATTACCAAAACTGCTGCTAAAGAAGCCATAGGGATCAGTTTCACATAAGGCATAAAAATCAGCATAATAACCAACAGTGCTAGTGAATGCACAATACCTGCAACTGGTGTTCTACCACCATTTTTCACATTAGCTGCAGTTCTAGCAATTGCTCCAGTAACTGGTATTCCGCCAAATGCTCCCGAGAAAATATTAGCAATGCCTTGGGCAACGAGCTCCATATTAGAACGGTGACTACCCCCAATCATTCCGTCTGCAACAACTGCAGATAACAGTGACTCAACCGAGCCTAAGACAGCAATAGTCAGTGCTGGTAGCATTAAATCATTAAGCAATTGCCAACTAAGATGAGGTAACTGAAATTTTGGTAATGCAGAAGAAAGCTGACCAAATTGACTGCCTATGGTAGTAATTTCTAACTTCAGGACCATAGTTAGTACCGTGGCTATGATAATGGCAACCAAGGTACCTGGAATTTTTTTACTGATTTTAGGCCAGAATATGATAATTGCCAAGCTTAGTAAAGCAATCAAAAAACTTTGCAGCTTAAAAGTACCAAAATTTTCTGCATAAGCTATCAGCTTTAGGACAAACTCCGCAGGTACCGCTTGTAGCTGTAAGCCAAAAAAGTCTTTGACCTGTGTAGATAAAATCACAATCGCGATACCACTTGTAAAGCCTGAAGTTATAGAGGAAGGAATAAATTTTATTAAGCTACCAAATTTCAAGAGCCCCATAATTACTAGAAAAACCCCTGCCATCATCGTAGCTATTATTAAACCGTCAATACCATATTTTTGAATTATCCCAAAAACAATTACTACAAATGCACCTGTTGGTCCGCCAATTTGCACCCTGCTACCACCTAGCAAAGATACAATTAGTCCACCAATAATTGCTGTATATAGACCTTTTTCTGGCGATACTCCTGAGGCAATGGCTAGCGCAATTGCCAAGGGCAGAGCAATAATTGCCACAATAATCCCAGAGATAAAATCCTTGATAAATTGTTCCTTAGTGTAACCTTGTAAACAGGTTACTAATTTTGGCATTAACAATTTCGCACCCCAAATCCTCTATTTTAAGAATTTCATTAAGCTTAATGTTAACATAAAAATAAGCCATTTCCTAGTGAATGGCTTATTTTATCTGCAATACTAATGCTATTTTTTATCTAAAAGCCACATATACTCTGACAATCATCAAAATAACTTGCTCTCTTGAAGCAAAGTTTTTTGGCAGGATATTCTCTCCTGAGCCCTTCACAATCTCCAACTTATTCATCTGCTTCACAGCTTCTAGTGCATAAGGCGAAATACTTTTAGAGTCAGCAAATACCTTGACACCGCTTATATCTACCACAAAGCTTGTACGAGCTTTTTTGATTGTTCTAAGTAACATTGAGCAGATTTGCTCTCTTGTTGCTGGACTGTTTGGTGCAAATTCTGTTGTTGAAATACCAGTAATAATACCTAAATTATAGGCCTTGAGCACTTCTACATTACTAGTATCCTTAAAGGGATTAGTTTGTATAGGTTGGGCAGTGCTTGCTGTCAGTTTTTCATAGAGACGTACTGCAATTTCAGCAAATTCCTCCCTTGTAATATTCCCTTGATAATTTTTTAGCACCTTAGGAGTAGTCAACCCGTAGTTTATCGCATTATTAATCTCAGCCACAGCCCAAGCACTTGGCTTATCAACCACAGGCACTGGCACTATCACTGGATCTGCTAGCTTTTGCCAAGTCTGGTTTACACCGATAATTACCTCCGTTCCAGCACTTGCCGCCACATATACTTTCAAAATACCCGAAGAATCAATTTGCAATTTACTATTTCTATATTCATAGCCTCCATCTTGGTACCTAAACATATCCATGCCTGAGTAGTTGCCACTACCCGTAGATTTAACATCCTTCCATTTTAAATCTCCCGCAGCAAAACCCAAGTCCACCAGAGTTCCGGTAGCTTTTTCTAGGGTTGCTTGATAAGAGTTCGCCACCTTAGCTACTTTCACAATTGTGCCTTCAGCTCCGTCTCCAAACCTTTGCCACCTTCCCACTAAATCATCTGGGCTAACAACTGCTGCAAAACTACTTACTGGCAGAGAAAATACGAGCAAAACAAGAGTAAGAAAAACCGCAATAGTTTTCTTCCATTTCAACACCATAAAGACCTCCCACATCATCTAAGTATAATACTTCTTAGTTAATCGATTTATAGCTTTTAGCGTATTATATATTATTGAATAATTTTCTTCGAATACTCTAGCTACTTTAGCCATTTGCCAAAAGGAATTCACCTGCATCTTTATTATAAATAAACATTTCTCCCGTTTCAATAATATAATGCCAACCACTTAAATGTAGCATTCCCGTAGCTACCTTTTCTTTGATGTATGGATAAGTCAGCAAGTGTTTGAGCTGTTCAACTACATTAAGTTGTTCCATCATCCATTCTCTTGCTTCTGGCTCATTTTCAGGAATTTCAGCTAGCACCTTTTCTCTCACTGGATGGATTAATTCTAGCCATTTCCTCGTATGGGGTAGATTTGCTAAGCTTTCCTCAGCAACAAAACTAGCTGCACAGCCACCACAATTCGAATGCCCACAAATGATAATATTTTCTACATTAAGAACTAAAACTGCATATTCAATTGCTGATGTAGTAGCAACATACTCCTCTGTTTCACGATATGGCGGAACTATATTTGCAATATTCCGAATAATGAAGAGCTCCCCTGGCAAAGTACCCGTAATCATATTAGGGTCGACTCTTGAATCTGAGCAGGAAATAAAAAGCGTATGTGGTTGTTGTCCTTTCCGCAAATCCTTAAAAAGCTCTTTATGATTTTCAAAATCACCTCTTCTGAATTTAACAATTCCATCTAGCAATTTTTGCAAAAAATCAGCTCCTTTGTTGGGCGTCTAGTTGGCGTCTAGTTGGCTAGTTGGTTTGTTGGCTAGTTGGATAGGAAAACCACAAAATGTCAAACAACTTCTAAACATTGTGGCTAACAATGTTCCAAAAACTGTTTAGCCACATCAATTCATCACTTTGCATTATCTTTCCCTGACCAACTAACCAACTAGCCAACTAGCCAACTTTTTTACTGCATCTGCGTTATCTTCAAGTTTCTAATTTCTACCTTAAATGGTACTCCATTATCATAATACCTTACATCAAAAGAAAGATGTCTTTTGGCTCCAGCTTCTGGAATGTTAGTGAGCTCATAAATAAGAGTTGCAGCTTCATTTGTATAGATAAGCTTTCCGTCCTTGACAAGTATGGATTGTTTGGCAAATTCTGGTTGATTTACCCCCGCCATCGTATCCTCTGTAGATTTAACCGCACCGGCCAATCTAAACACCAGCCCCTTGGTTCCTCCACTCTCCCAGCCGTAAAAAGCATCTATGCCAATAAGTTGCTGCTTTTCATCGTTAGTTGCAAAACCGCCAAGCCTTTTCTCTACTGCAGGCGCCCAAAACACCCCAGGCCCTACATATCCTTGAGATGTTGCTGCCGTAGCCCGCAGTTCAAATTCAACTAACACATTATCTATGGGGTATTCAGCAATTGTCTGAATATAATCCTCAGTATAAGTATTGTTTCCCACCCCTTCATAGCTCAGGGAGTTGTTTTTGACCCTCCAAGGTGAGTCTCCAGCCGCAGCTGTTGGTACTGAACTTCCAGTTCCGTTACGTAACATTACCTCTTGCCACTGATCACCAACTAGCTCAGAATCAGGTCTGCTAAAGTTATCGGCAAATAATACAGCATCCCCAGAAGCTGGAGCTACATCTCCGCTAGCTTCACCCACCTGACATACATCAGTAGCTTGGTAAATTTCTGCCCCATCCTTCAGAATAACTAACTCTACCTTGTATTCTCCCATGGGAAAAGGATTATCTCCTTTTTGCAATTGAGTGGTATAGTATTGATCTGTTAATGCTTCCGCTACTGCTTGTGGCTGGTTCTCTAGTGCTAATTCTCCATTAAAATACCATTTCACTTGGAATTCTGTCATAGCAGGTAGGTTCTTAATAAAAAGCGCATAATAAATAAACTCATCTGTCTGAGTGAAAGCTGTAGTCTTTTCGATGGGCCTTAACGTATCTGCCTCAATAGTGCGAGCAAAGCCTTCAACCACAATATTTGGAGTATTGGCATCTTGAATAGTTAATTCCGCATTTGCCACATCACTATTGCCTGCAGAAAAAGCAAATAAGATAAAAGTGAGAATTGTACCTATCCCAAAGAAGAGAAAAGTTTTCAGTAAACTACTAGCAATGCTTTTTCTAGTCACTAGTAATACTAGTAGTACAAGAATAGAACCAATAGCAAAGACGATACCGCTATCCCCTAAAATCAGCAAAGCGTCAAGAATTCCTAAAAGCGCAAATAATACCCAAAATAACACGCCAGTTTTTTTCTTAACAACTGATTTGCCAGCTTCAGCATAAAACTGCCCAGCTGGGTTATTATAAGCTTGCTGATTTATTCCTGCCAATGGAGCTGCTGGAGTAACAGGCTGTTCTGGAATATTAGCTGCTGGCGTTGGAGCAACATGCTGTTCTGGAATACCAGGCGGTGGCGCTGGAGCAACATGCTGTTCTGGAATACCAGGCGGTGGCGCTGGAGCAACATGCTGTTCTGGAATATTAGGCGTTGGTGGTTCAGCAGTCACCGGTGGCATTTCCGCTACTGCTACATTAGGTGCTGTAGTCACTGGAAGATAACCTGCTGGATAGCTTGCTTTTTCCCGTTTCAGCACGGTCTTAAACTTCCAACCGTATTGTTTAGCAACTTCCTTCACCGTTTTAGGAATTACCCCTAAATCTAAGCTATACTCATAAGCTTTACCATCTGGACCGTATTGGATGCTTTTCACCTTACGAAAAAGCGTCATGCCAGATTGCATGGATGTTTCGCTATTGCCGCCAAAAGAAATACCAGAGCCAACTTCTTTCGTTAATTCCCACATAAAAACAGTCTGGCTAGCCTCATCAAAAAACGCTGCAGCATCATAATTAATTTTTTTCTTACCTGTACCCCAAGCCGCATCTAGGAACTCACAGCTTAGTAAAATATCTGTGCCTTGTCCCTGTGTAGCGGAAATGCCTAGCTGCCCAAACTTAGCCAAGATATCAGTAATCAACATCTGTTTACTCATCTTTTTTTCCACCCTCCGTAATCTATTTTTAGTAACGCATTAACTAATTCGCTAGCTTTTTAAGCACATGATAGCATATGAATGTTCATAATTCAATTAATACTATACACCGTAATGGTATTTTAGTGATACACACACACAATAATAGCTACACAAAAATTGCTCTTTGTGTAGCTATTATTTAAGCATATTCCTAATCCTATGCTACTAATTCACTAAAATTATCAATCTCTTCCCTAACCAACTAGCCAACTAACCAACTGTTTTTTCTTTACTTAAAGCTATCATAAGTTCTTTTTACTAACATAATAGCTTGCTCTATTGGTGTATTTACCAAAGGTGAAATAGTAGTTGGGCTTGTTCCCTTCATAATATCATTCTGGTTACAGAACCTAACTTCATCTAGCGCCCAAGCAGCAATCTTATTTTTATCTGCAAAGGAAAATGCAGGTGCTGTCAAGACTGTGGTCGGTTTCCCTGCTGCTTGCAATGCCCTATAAATCATTACGCACATCTCTTGCCGTGTAATGTTATTGTTTGGAGCAAATTTATCAGCCGTTACGCCCAGCACAATACCAAGCTTAAACGCTTTAAGAATATCCGTATTATTAGTATCATTAAAGGGACTTACCTCTGGAATCACCGTAATCCCTGTTAACTTTTCATAGAGCTTTACAGAAATTACACAAAATTGTTCCCGAGTAATTTTTTCCTTAAAATCCTGCATAACTTCTGGATAAGTTAAACCCCAGTTATAGGCTTGAGTGATGTCTGCTTCTGCCCAGCTAGACTGAGAACCATCAAAAACTGGTGCAGTTCCGCTAGTGAAATTTACTAATGCTTCATTGGAAGCAAGGGATTCAAAGGAGTCATTCACAGCCTTCACCCGATAAGTAACAGTTTGCACAGCTGCATCAAGGGTAGTATCCAAATAGTTAAGCTGATTTACCGTGGTCCCAATTATTTCCCAAGAGGCAGTAGTTTTCCTTTCTACTAAGTAGCCGGTTACAGATCCTGCGCCTTTTACCCAAGCTAGCTGTATTTGTTTCTCAGTACCAGCTGCAATACTCGCTGCTAAGCCTGTAGGAGCGCTTGGAAATAGAAGATCAAATTGAAAATCTGGAATAATATCTCCTAAGCTGAAACCTGGTGCAATATATTTTCCTTCAGCCTCATTAGAATATCCAGAATCACCAAGTGTGCCTGTTGCCTCAATTCTATAAAAATAGTTGGTTTTATTTACCACGCTAGTGTCTGTATAGCTTGTAGCATTAGCAGCTAATGTGGCAATTTTTGCATAACTACCAGAATCTGTTCTGCGCTCTAAATTAAAGCCTGTCTCATTAAGTGAGTTATCCTGCCAAAAAAGCTTAATTTCTTTAGTAGCAGTAGATCCTGGCTCCGTAGTTAAATTTGATGGATCAGCAGGAGAAAACTTCAGTAACTCAAATAAAGGAAGAATAGGTTGGAACACAATCACATCAGCATTTTTGGTTATAGTAAGCTTAGTTGATCTTGCCCAAGCCGTTGCTGGAGTAGAAGCAACTGCAGACCATTTTACCATTACCCTAAGTTGAGAATTGGTAATATTTGGTAGTTTCCAAAGATATTGCTGATTTCCTGGGGTATTGGCTAAATTTTTAGCAATGGAAACATAATTTACGCCATTATCTGTGGAGTAGAGAATTTCTATCACGCCGCCGAGAACTGTCGTTGACCAACTTAAATTCAAATTATTATTACCCGTCAAGCCACTAGCAATTGTTCCCAGCTTGACCTCTTGTACTGCTTGCTCTGCCTTCCAGCCAACAAATTTCTTTTCTGGAAATTGGTAACCAGGGAAGTGGGAATAGTTAGTATGGAAATAAAAATTTACATTATGATAATCTCCACCAGGTGGAATTGATCTAGTTGAGCGATAAACAACACTTTGCTCACTTGTCGGAATCATAGAATATGGTACAAAACCAACAATACCTCTATTCACATAACCCTTACTAACAGCATCACTTGGAACTGTTGTTAATAGGCAAATCCAATTAGCAAAAACGCATTTGTAAAGTGCTTGGTACCCTGGTAAATAAATAGGTGAAACATAAGTGATAATGCCATCATCAAGCCAACCAATGCTCTTAATGTAACTTCTATTGGCTTCTCCCGTAGTATAATTGTGTCTTAATAGTCCGCTAGATGTCTTAAATCGATAGAGGGGAATGGAGTTAACTGCAACGGAATTTGTCTCAATTGTCAGAACAGGTAGGTTGAAAACTGGCTGAATAGGAATTATAAGCCCCGGTAACACAGCGTTAACAGTTTGTAAAGAGCCGGCTAAAATAGTAGTAAGAAGCAGCGCACAAATAAGTAAAGTTCGAAATTTTTTCATTTCTTTCCCTCCTTCATTTAGTGGTTTTTTGCTTTCATTCTAGCACTAGCGCAGTTAAAATTCAATTAATATTATGTCATACCTGTTTATATTTTATACAATAAATTTTGATTTTATTTTTTGCCTATATAAGATAAGAGATTAATTAAATTTCCATAGATAGGACATTTGTGGCTCGCAAATATTTTCTAAAACAACAAAGACCTGAAAGCATGAGTAATTCTTCTCATCCTTTCAGGTCTTTGTTATTTAGTAGCATTAGCTTTTAATTATGCATTGTGCATTATGAATTGTTTCTTCCCCTATTTAACAATTTTCTCCATAAATCTCATGAAAATAGTCGCCACTTGCGCTCTTGTGACCTCAGCTTTAGGGGTAAGCATGTTTTTTGTATTTCCATTAAACAGCCCCTCTGCAACAACCCAGTTCATATTAGCTAGTGCCCAAGGACCAATTTTATCTGTGTCCACATAGGTGTCTAGATTTGAAGTGGCGCTTAAGTCATAATTCTTGTATTTAGCATAGCGATAGACCATAGCCGCAAGCTGTTGTCTAGAGATATTCTGCTCTGGCTTAAAGCTTGCTGCATCATAACCTAGCACAATGCCGTTTTCTGCAGCCCAATCCACAGCAGCGGAGTACAATTTTCCGCTCGCTACATCCTTAAACCCATTTGCTTTAGTTGCCTGTGGCAAGCCAGCTAAACGATAAAGCATTGTAACCATCATACCGCGAGTTGTAGGCAAGGCTGGAGAGAAGTAATGTTCACTAGTTCCTGCCATAATTCCAGCGTTGGTTACATAAGTTACTGCATCGTTAAACCAATCTTCTGTATGTACATCCTTAAATCCACTTTCCTCTGCACTGCCCACTACAAGTGCATATGGGCTAAAATGCTCTGCTGCAAAAACAATGCACCAAACTCCATCCTTACTTTCAAGGCTCGATGCTAAAGTAATAAGCTCACCATTTTTGATATAAACTACCTGTACACTTTCTCTCGTAGCCCAAAGTTCTTTAGGTAATGGTAAGCAGATTTTAACCTTGTAACCACTGCTTGGTTGTACTTTTTCTTTAGTAAGCGAGTCATAGATGCTGATATCAAAAGGATAAGCTTTAGCATCAACTCCGATTAATTTGAAAATGCTTGCATTTGCAGCTTGATTATCGGTAATTTTCACCTCAACCGAATTAGGGAATGCTCCATACATTTCTGCTTGCACTTCCACTAAATGAGAATTTTCCAAAACGCTGCTAGTATTTTCAGTAACTGTAATGGTTTTTTGTGGCGTGAAGCTCATTAAAGGAGTTCTAGCGATGAATTTTGCTACATTAAAGTTGTAATTTGTTCCCTTTTGTACTGTAAGCGTGTACTCAGTACCCTCAAGCAAGGTTGCTGCTAGATAGTATTTTGCTCCACCAGAAATTTCCGTAAGTTTTGTTGGAGTTATTGTTGTTTCATCAGCTGTTATCATAAAATCAGCTAATGTGAGTCCAGTAAAAGCAGGTGATACTTGTACCGTAAGTAGGCTTGGTGTTCCACTAACATAAATAGTTATCGGTAATGCTTGACAAGTTAGCTTACCAGAGATAAAAGTAAGCTCATAATTACTTGCAGAAAAACCAGCAGGGGTAATGGTATATTCACCAATATTATCCCCCTGTGCATATATACAAGTAAGTTGTAATGCTCCACCTAAATTTGCTATTCCCTCACTACCAACAAAGCCTGCATAGCTTGCCGTATAAGTAGGTACCTCCGCTCCATAGTTAAGATTACGATTATCTGCGGTGATAGTTAAAGGTGCCTTTGTAATGCTCCAGTTAGTAGCTAGACCTGATGAAGGCAATTCATAATTGCTGCTCAGCACTCCAGTAATACCAGTGACTGCTGCAGAATAACCATTAACATTTGTTCCATTATTACCTGAGAAGTTAAAATTCAGGCTATCATTATTAGCAGCATTACCTAGGTTAGCTACAACAGTCTTTTCAGAACTATCATATGAGAAGCTTAGTGTAGACTGCCAGGTTACCGTGACTATGCGCTTGATAACCGTAAGTTTCCCTTTTACAAGGGCAATATTATAATTTCCATTACCATGTTCGCCGGCGTATGCTAGGTTAATATCATAATCACCTATGGCAGAAGCGGTAGTTGCCGTACAAGTAGCTGTTGGCAAATTAAGCTCTGTATCCGTACCTAAAAGTGTATAGTTCAAGGTGAGTGCTGGATTTATATCTCCATATGTCTTAGATTTATCAGCGGCAGTAATTACTAAATTAGCTTTAGCAATACTAGCAGTTGCATTAGCGCTTCCGTCCAAGATATACAGTCCACTAAAGGTATCAGCAACAGCAGCACTGACATTATATGTACCAACATTTCTAAAAGCTGTCTGCTCGCCATTAGCTTGCAACTCGTAGGTAATCGCCATGATATTTGCCAAGGTGTTATTTTTAGTTGCTGTACCTTTAAGAGTGATAGCTTGTACTGCCCCATTATAGGTTTTAGCAGTATTACTTAGCGACACGCTAAGATGTTTTTTATTAGTCGTAAAACTTACAGTTTGTTTTTGCTGATTGTAGTTACCATCTGAAGCCTTTGTTACCGTAATGGTTACCTGCCCAACACCTGTAATCTCCACTAAACCTGAACTAGAAATTGTGGCAAAGGCTGAACCAGTCGTGACTTCCCAGCTAACAGCTCCCGTTCCATTGCCACCATTAGCATAGAGGGCAAAACTATCCTCATAGGTTAAATAATTTGGCAAGCCACCAATTTGCATAGTGTAGCTTTGATCAACTGCTTGAATTGTTAGCTTTGCAGCTGTGGAGGAGCCAACATAATTCTCATTGATGGTAGTAACTGTAATAGCGTATTCACCTACAGCAGTTGGTGTGCTTGTTCCAGCATAGGCAATAGTATAGTCCACACCTTCCACTAGTGATGCAACATCAGGTATAACTGAAGCATACTGTGCTTCTCCTGTATATGGCTTGCTGTTATTAGTAATCGTATAAGTAACTGCTTTGGCAGCCACATTTAAGGTAGTAGATGCAGTTTGTTCACTAAAATTTCCATCAGTTGCCTTGGTTGCAGTAATAACAGCGCTACCTATCTTCTTAATCGAAACATAGCCATTTTGTGTAACTTCTGCCACTTGTGGATTACTACTAGCATAGGTTACCGTTCCAGTCCCGCTACCACCAGAGGTAGCAAGGGTAAAGCTAGCATCCCCGTAGGTAATTGCGTTAGGAACTCCAGTGATTGCCAAGCTTATTCCGCTGTTTGGCAAAATAGTTAAAGTGCCTGGTGCAACAGTTGTAGCTGCTAGATAATTACTATCACTAGCAATGCTTGCTACTACATAGTATTTTCCTGCGAATACAGGCACGCCACCTTCTGAGGCTGCACCACTATCTCCTGGGGTTGTAAATAAATCACAGGCGGGATTAGTGTAATAGCTATAAGTAACCACACCAGTAGGAGCAGCCATACCCGAAACACCAGTAACAGTTGCAGCAGTGATGGCAATAGGATTACCGGAATAAGTAGCCGCTTTATCAGCAAGGGTAATGCTTGGGCTTACTTTATGCACAGTAATTGCTACATCAGTAGTCATTGTTGCGTACATGGCAGCATTTGGCGTAAATCGTACAGAATAAGGACTGTTTCCAGCTACAGGCTTAGTACTTGGATTAGCCCAAGCAAAAGCACCGGCAACTGTTGAACTATTATAGGATGCTGCTCCACCTTGTAGGGTAGAGGCGCTAAGCGCTTGTCCAAAATTAATACTAGTAGCAGTAGGTGCTGTAATTGTAGGAAACACTTGTGTTATTTCCAAATATGTGTGCCCTATATTACCCGCCTTATCTTTTACGAGAATATGCATATATCCTGCTTGAGTAATCTGTATTGCAGCAGCTGTAGAATTGTTGATTATTTTAACTTCATTTTCCCAAGTGCTGGAAGGTTTTGCAGTAGTGCTAGTATTTTCCACCACATAACTATCTAAATCTGCAGTATAGCTATAAGTACCACTACTAGCTTGATTAGTAAAGGCTACGTCCACGAAATTACCATTTTTGCTAGCAACCGCCGTGGGAGCAGTAACATCCTCTAGCATAGAGAAATGCACGGTAGCAGGAATATTAGTCACACCATAATCCATTTTCAGCAGATAGTCCCCTGTTGGCCAATTAACACTACTATTAGTAACTGTAAAGGGTACCGTGATAGTGCTTTCTGTTCCAGCAGGATTCGTTAGCTTATAAGTAGGAGTACCTAAAGCAGAGCCACTAGGAGCGACTGATTTATTATCAACATCAATAACTACTCCTGAGGTAGTGATTAATTCTCTTTTAATTTGGCTTACCTGCACCCCTCCGGCAGTCAGCGTAAAGTTTGCTACAATACTTGACATAGACGGGGTAGTAGGAGTTGTAGTTGTAGTATTTGCGCTTAGACCTAAGATATAAGTTGCAATGCTAGTTGCCAAGTTAGACAGAGTTGTGTTAGTAGTATCTACATAATAGTCTGGTAGATAACTAGCAATTGGTGTCACAGACTTATTAGTAAATAATTTTAAACTTTGATTTTGTACAAGAGCAAGATAATTTTCGTCTTTAGTTAAGTTGTAGGCACTATTTTCTCCCAAAACATTCACTAAATACTTATCGGTGGTAGGATCATCTAAGTAGTTGGCATTCTGTAAAGAAGCCAAGGCTGATACCGTACTTCCGGCATCGGTAGAAGAAGACATCTTCAAATTGCTAAACTTATAGCTAGATGTACTAGAGCATCCGTGACCAGTATATTTTACATAGGGACCAAAACCATTATATGCCGTGGCTGTTAAGCCTGTCCAATCCTTCATAGTTGAAAAATTAGTATCAGCTGGAGCTTTTTGTTCTACCTTGACACTATTAGGGGTTATAGTTAATTTTACATCTGTTAAGGTAAGCGTAGTTAAGGTACCCGTAGCTGTTGCCGCTACAGCTGTATCACAATAAGCAGTCAAGTCACTCGTTCCGGTTAATTGCTGAGCTGTTATTCCACTCTTGATAGGATACAAATCTAAGGCATAGGTAGTATTACTTGTATAGGTATAGACTAAAATATAGCCGGTAATAAAACCTGATGCATCAATCCCCGTATTGCATAAAAATCCGGCAGATTTTAGGGTGTGTAATGCCACATCAGTAGAATTGATGGTATACGTTACCGTCTTTGTGCCACTGAGCTTATCAGGATAGAACAAATAATCCATATAGGCTGGAACACCGTAACCAACAAAAGTCATAAATGCTCCACTTTGAACTGCTCCTGACCAAATATGTTGATCATATTGCTGTACGGTATTTGGGTTAAAAATATCTGCAATTTTCCCAATGGAGCCACTATTTTCAGTATAAGTCTGCCCTGTATATGGCCGCTTATAATCAGTAAGGGAATTCATCCCGAAATCTTTCTTCCATGCTGAGGTAGCATCGTTACTGGCAATCTGGCCAGCACTATAGAGAGTCGATGCTCGCTGTGTCCAATATGCCGTATCGTAGTGATCATAGACATACCAATTAGCAAGGTTTGTGGTATCAATTGAGGTACTATTTGTTTTCAAACGTATAGCAGGTGCAGTAGTTCCACCAATTCTCGTGATTTCAGTCCTTACAGCATTTGCTAACTCTGTAGTATCATAACCTGCATCAGAATCCACATTCAAGAAGATATCCTTGCTTGCCTGATCAGTTATAATAGCATCAGTTGCAAAGACATTCATAGGAACCATATTTACAGCAAGCAAGATAATTAAAAGAGTTGGTATAATCTTACTCCTTAGCTGAATCTTGCTCTGAAAAGCAAGCTGTTGGCTCGGTTTATTCCTTAAGCGCTGCTTGCCGGCTTTACTTAAGCTATTAGCTAATTGCTCTCGCACTGCTTGCAAGCTGAAACCTCTCGCTACCTGTACACAAACAGAGCCAAAAGCTATCAGTTCATCAGCTTTTTTGCTCAGTTTTTGTAGCTTCTGTTGGTATCCATTTTCCTGCCAAGTTAGCTTAACTGCAATTAGTAAAGCCCTGCTGACATAGTAAGGAAGCTTGAAATAAAGAATTGTCCTCCTCAGTACTTTCTGCTTGTGCCAAGAAATTTTTTGCAAGTAAGTTTTCACTTGCTGATTGTAGCCATTTTCTTGCCAAGTTTGCTTAATAGCTATCCATAAGGCCATTACTAAATAATACGGCAGTAATAGATAAAAATTAAGCTTTTTCTTGATCCTCATCCCGTCATCTCCTTTTTTCTGTATTGTTTTTTCCATAATTAGCTTAAATGGAGTTGTTATATTTTTCTGAAACGCAGTAAGCACCATTAAATAACATTTTTAATTTTTTTATATTATAACATGATTAGGCTTACATCTCTACCCGTTTTATTCTATAACTAAATAGATTTAGAATAAAAAAACTTATGCTGCAAGTGGTTTGGAAGAAAGAAAAGCTGACTTCAACTTACTTGAAATCAACCTTTAAGTTTAAGCTTATTGTAGCATTATATTCTTTTCTATTGATCCGATTGATATTTATGTAGTTGGAAATACAGCAGTAACAATCACATAGTTAGTAGAATTAGTTACACTAGTTGCTCCAGATACCGTAAAGAAGTTTGCCTGAACACCAGTTAAAGAATGTCCTGCTTTAGGAGAAATTGTAATTGATGCTGAGTACATATTGCCGCTCGCAAATGACACATTTAATTAATTGCAGCTGTTGTTACCGTCACAGTATATATTTGTGTAGTATTGTCACTTGCTGTAACGGTATAGGTTACTGGAATAGAATAATCTATATCAAATTCAAGTGACCTTGGGATTATAGATTTGCCTCTGAAGGATACATATGCTTGAAGAATGCCTCCGTATTCATCAGTAAATTGTGTTCCATAAGGCACCACAACCGAGATGGTCTTATTAGCTTCATCAATAACGCCAATCGCTCTTGGAGAGTTGATGTAAAAATTAGTTATTATTTTATCAGTTTCTGAAGAAATATTTACTGTTACTGTATAAATCTGAGTTGTCCCATCAATAGCAGTTACAGTGTAATTTACTGGTGAAGTAAAGTCACATGCTACTAAACTAGCCGGGCTCACTGTAGCACTAGCAGGGCTCTTGTATAATGTTGGTTTCAAAGCTGTGACATTCGTACCAAAAGGCACATTCACTTTTATTGTTTTATTTGCTTCATCAATTACTCCTGCTGCTGGAGTTTCAAATTGTGCATTGTTCGCCGTTGTAAAATTAAATTGGTATATTGTTGGAGGCTTCAACAATGCAATTTGGGTTGAGTTTAGAGATATTGTAACCTCTTTTGTCCATTCATTTACGCCAGAGTTAACAGAAGATCCACCAACCAATTTAACAACTATCTTATTTGGGCTAAAATTCAAACCGTTAAATATCGCTTGAAGAGCCGCCAAGTTTGCATAAGATATTGTTCCATCAGCTTCGCTAATACCGAGGTCTTTCAATAGCACTGCCGATGAGCTAATTGTACTATTTGAAATAGTTACAGTTGATTCATCTTCATTCAAATAGTAAGGTGCTTCTTTTGCTTGCGCATAAGTAATAGCAGTCTCAGTTCCAGTGAAACTATATCCGAATATAATACTTCCAGCTGTTACGGTTACATTTGCATTGGTTATTGGGCTAACTGATATACTAGGTTCAACCATTGGTGTGGAAACTATCGGGTTTTCGCTGGTTGGAGGCTGTACGCCTTCTGCGATATCAAAGGTTACTGGTGAAAATTCGAAGGTGCTACCATCAACAAAAATATTCGCTAAGGCAACCACGCCTTCCCCAGTTACATCAGTTCTTTGGTTGAGGCACATGCTGTTAACAGTTGTCCCACTTGGCATTTCCACATGTGTATTGGGATTATTTACATCCACATCGCCAAAGCATCCAATTAATATAAGTGTGTCCTGTGGTTGGCCTTCGAAGTGTACTTCAATAAATCCTACATTTGCACCGACCATGTTTTCTTCTTCAAGCTTTACATTTGAACCTACGATAACCATTTCTACTGTTGTTGTTCCAGTGATTAGGAAACGAATGTCTCCAACCTCTTTGGCAATTGTTACAGTGCCGAATTTAGAGTTGTATGCCCAAACGCTATTTGGGCCACCGCCACAGACAAGAGTTTCACCTTTAACCGTCACATTATTTAAGGCTACATCTCCTTCTCCTACACTTTTTCTAATAGTTAAGTCTCCGTTAATTACTATGTTTTGCAGCGTTGTATCCTGCTTCGTTATTATTACATTGCCTTCCACTGTCAATGTCCCCGCTGCTGGTCCATATGTTCCAGCGACATCGTATGTTGTATTAGCTTTGGCATAGGCACTTGCTTTATCAAGTGCCACCACAGCTTCACCGCGTTTGATTAAGCTTTGTGCCATGAAGCTTCCATCTGGATAGCCGTTCATAATCGCATTGTTAAAGACTGCTCCTATGGCATCGGCTCCCCAAGCAAGTTTTAGTGCATCTGTGAATTTTGCAGCTGCTACTAAATTGCCTTCCAGTTTATTTATTCTCATTATTATAGCCGCTGCTTCTGATCTTGTTATTGAGCTTTCAGGCCTAATGGTATTATCAGTATATCCCAAAATATATCCTGCTGCTTTAGCCTTAGCTACAGCTGAGTAATACCAATCGCTAGCTTTGACATCGGAAAACTCTATTCCCGCTTCAGTTGTATAATTGTATACCTTATTGACTAATGCCATAAACTCCGCTCTAGTGATACTTTTGTCTGGCTTGAAGCTACCATCCTCATAGCCTGTGATTAAACTTTGATCTAACCAACTTTGGATGGTGTTTTTTGCCCAATGATCGCTGATATCTGATGTTGTTACTGCATGCGTACCTGCCGGTAACATAGTAATCATCATACAAATAATCATCAGCTGGGCTAAGCTTTTTTTCAAGCTAATTAATGTTTTTTTCATTATTAAAACCTCCTTTTTAGGTTTACAACATTGCAATAATACCCTTACTTTAGTCTTCTTTTCCTTCAATCAAAACTATTATGGTTTTTTACTTATATTATCACCCAAACCCTTAATGAAACCTAAATTGGTGATATCTTGAAATAGTTTATTTTTTGTGCGAAAGTACGCTTATTATCATGTTTTTCAAGCTTTAATGTTTTTCCATTTTCTAAATAGTCAATTAGCCTGCCAATTTTCATTAAAAAAATAACGGCAAGAGAAGAGCTTTCACTCTTCTCTTGCCGTTACAAATACTACTTCATGCTAAGGCACTCAGATAATATTTCTTAGTTGCAACTATTGGGACAATCTGACGTACTAAAGCCACTTGCCTACCTATTAAATTTTTGTTTTCAACTGCTGAGCTTTAATACAACACAATCTCTTTTTCAAAAGCTAAGAACATCAGAATAGCCTTGTTTTTCTTATCTAGCATGTAACAAGCTTCATCTAATTTCTCCTTTACTAGCTCTTCTACTTTTGGTATATAAAGTGGAGTTCTGTTCATAATCATTTCTGTTCGGATTTTCCTTACTAGCTCTTCACCATCAGCTGAGTCCATTAAACTCTGCTCCACTTGCGTAAGTCCATCATCAAATCTGACAAAAACAATATTATCAAAAATTTTCACCGTTGTCTTGATTGGACCTTTGCCAAAATGGGTTTTATGCAATTGGGTTATTTCGTTTTTTACGATAGATTCGAGATTATTAGTGAACTTATTCAGACTGTCACCCTCCTTTATTCTTGCTTCAGATAAATAATGTGTTATATTTCGTATTTATGTTTAACATTATCTTAAGTTATCCCTATGAGCTTGTCAATGCATTAAGTAAATAACTTTATTTAGTCATACATCTTGTATTATTGATTAATTTATTATACCATAAGGTAGTTACTAATATTAGTACAATGAATGGAGAATGGAAAAATGATTATTGAAAAGAACAATATTCTCTGTATTTTAGCTATTTTATTCAAGTATTCTGATGATTATCACATTTTATCTATGCCTGAACTGCAAAAACTCTTACTGAATGAATATGAGTTAGCCTTAGATCGCCGCACTATTTACCGAAATATTGAAAACTTAATTGATTTTGGTTATGATATTGCCACTTTTGAAGAAAACCGCAAAGGATATTATTTTAGAGAGCGAATATTTGAGCTTTCTGAGCTAAATTTACTCAGCAGCGCCATCTTCTCGGCTGATTTTATCTCTAAGGATGCTACACAAGCTATTCTAGCAAAAATTAGAAAGCTTTGTAGCAAGCATCAATTAGAAAATATTGAACACTTGATTTATCTAGCTAATAATAAGAATAAAACCAATAAAGAGTTTTTTTATAATGTAGAACTCTTAAACGAAGCTATTCGGCAAAATAAAAAAGTAGAATTTGATTATATAACCTATGGTTTAGATAAAGTGCAAAGGTCAAGACGCAAACGCAAATATATAGTTAATCCGTATGCTACGGTTTGGAGCAACGAGCAATATTATTTAATCTGCAATTATGAACCCTATGCTGGAGATATTGCTCACTACCGTGTAGACCGCATCAAAAATATCAAAATTACAGAGCTTCCTCTGCGTCCTGCTGAAATAGGATTTGATCCTTATCTCTATGCCCAGGAAACCATTCATATGTTTGGAGGAGCAAAAGAAAGCTTCACCTTAAAATGTGAGATGAGTATGCTGAATGCTGTGCTTGATCAATTTGGAGAAAAGACAACTATTAATCCCCTTGATGACAATTATTTCGAAGCGATTATCCTAGCAAGAACCGAAGGTATGCGGGTTTGGATTAGGCGCTATTTTAATAGCTGTGAGGTTATTTCACCCCAGTGGTTAAGAGATTTTATTATATCTAGTCTTCAGGAAGCTGTAGCTAAGTATCACTTAAAATAACTATGATGCCTGCTCTTTTTAGTATTTTTCATAAAAACAAACAAGGAGGAATTGAGATGTTTAAGGAATTTAAGGAATTTGCCATGAGAGGAAATGTGTTAGATTTAGCAGTAGCTGTTATTATTGGAGCTGCCTTCGGCAAGATTGTTACTTCGCTGGTTAATGACTTAGTAATGCCAATAATCAGTATAATCCTTGGTGGTCGGAGCTTTGCGGATATAAAATATGTGCTTACCCCTGCCAAAGGTGATTTAACAGAAGTAGCCATTCGTTATGGAGCTTTTATTCAAGCTATTATCGATTTTCTGATTATCGCACTAGTTATTTTCATTTTTGTAAAAATAGTCTCTTCCTTCAAGAAAAAACCAGCTGAAGCTCCTGCTACATCACCTGTACCTACTCAGGAAGAAATTCTGCTTACAGAGATTAGAGATTTACTGAAGAGTGGAAAAGAATAGCTGAGCGTGACAATGTCACTGCTGAGCGCGGCGTAGCCGCTGCTGAGTGCTCTGCACTTTGTGCATCGCGCTGAGAAGGGCTTAGAAACATTTATTAAGATATTCTCAGCAGGGAATGCAATGACCACTCAGTTTCTTAGCACTAACGGCTAGTTAGCTATGGGGAAGATACGGCTAAAAACTTGGAAGCAGAGAGAAGCGATTGGGAAGCGGTTGGAGGAGATTGCAAATCAGTTGGAGAGCGGTTGGGAATAGATTGAGAAGCAATTAGTGGACAATCGTTTACCAGTTGTTTTTACAATTGTTAATTGTAATCAGATTTCAATACTAAACGTTAAAATAGGAAGGATTAGAGAAGTTCTCTAATCCTTCCTATTATTTTAGCTAAATGTTACTCGGTTTCGTCCATGCTCTTTACTTTGGTAGAGCATAGCATCTGCTCTTTTAACTATTGTATCTACTGTATCATCTTGCTTTATTAAAGCTGCGCCAATAGATATTGTTACATTAATTTTCTGATTGCCACTTCTTAACTCGGATTTTGCTACTTGAATTCTCATGTTTTCAGCCTTTTTTATTAAGCCTGCTTGATCCAAACCGGTTAGTATAGCAATAAACTCTTCGCCGCCAAAGCGTCCTATCAAATCAATTGAGCGTGTGCTAGCTAAAAATGTTTTGGCCAGCATCTTCAGTACATCATCGCCTATGTCATGTCCATATGTGTCATTGCAAAGCTTAAAATTATCAATATCCATAAATAATACCCCAAACTCTATACCCAATTCATGGTACTCTTTATACTTTGAAGAAAGAAAGCTATCTATATACCTACGGTTTGGAAGACCTGTAAGTTGGTCTTTCATAGCTTGATTCTTATATTCCTCCATATTTCGTAGTACTTCATTTTTTTCAGAGTCATCAATAAAAATTTCTACCGCTCCTACTATTCTATTGCTTTCTTTAATAGGAATTGACCTGACAGTTACTGGAACTCTGTTTCCAGCTTTATGATGAAGAAATACTACAGCTTCTCTCGTTTCTCCATCTTGCATTGTCCCATATAAGGGGCATCCATCAAAACACAGATGTTTGCCTGATGAATCAACATGATTTAAGATATTATCAAAACAATTTTTGCCTACTACTTCTGCAGCGGAAAAACCTGTAATTCTCTCTGCACCAGCATTCCAAAAGGTAATTTGTCGATTTTCATCTACAAAATAAATTCCCTCATACATGTTGACTAAGATATTTTTATAGAATGCACCTTTTTCCAAGTCTTTCCCCTCCTCTGAGAGTAGTTACTAGCTGAAGAACATGCTGAGCAAGATTTCATCTTTGCTGAGAGTGGCGATGCCGCGCTTAGCTGTGACAACGTCACCCTCAGCTGATTTTATGTCCAACTAACCCCTTATCCACTAAAAATTGTGAACTATGAATTGTGAATTGTGAATTGTGAAAATCTTTTTAAGAGATACCTACTGATACCACCAAATTTAATAATTTCCATGGTTGCACAATATTTATCAGCCAAGACCACAATAAATGACTCTTTATATTTAGGTAAGCTTATAGTTAATGGCCACATGTGCTTGGCTATAATATCTTTTTCCAGCTTATTTAGTTGAAAGTGTTTATTGGCATTAGTTAAGGCTGCATGAGGGTGAGTAAACCCGTGCAAACCCCTACGGGTACCTTTAATATGCCAATCATAAAGGAAGAAATCATGAAGTAAAGCTCCCCTAGCTGCAGATCGATAATCTAGCCCTAATCTCCTGCAAATGCGAAAACTCACATAAGATACATAAATGCTATGCTCTAAACAAGAAATATTGCTATGCTGTACAAATTTTTCCATAGAGTGCAATATACCAGTTTCTGCTAAATCACTAATGCATTTATTATATGCTTCTACATTAGCGGAATTTGCTTTTAATCTCAGTTTTGATTTGATTATATTTATCATTGAGAATGCTCCTGACATCACGATTAAGAGTTCCTGCATTTAAGAGTAACAAACGCGGAAATGCCATAAAAAATCTCTTATATTTAATGATTTTTTGTTTATAATCGTTTAAAGAAATATTCGAGTATCTGAAGATCACTCTTCGTAAATCCAAGGTATCAAAGAGAGTTTTTGCAGTATCAATTACAAAATAAATTGCCAATACAATTACTGCATATTCTTTGACTTTTAGTGTAAGAGGTAAAACCAGTCCTGCCACTAAAGGATGTACAATTTGCAACATAAAGAAGGCTAACCCACCCCAAAAAAGGGAATTTTTCAAGCAAATATAACCGTGGAGATTAGCAAAATTATTGCTATAATCCCACCATTTGCAGTTAAAGCTCTTTTCTAATATATAGCCTGTGAAATATTCTAGCACTGTTACTAAAAAAATAGCAAAAAACATGCTGACTATTAATGCCACAATATTGTTTGTAAAAAAACGATTTATCCAGTTGGTAGAAACTAAAACTATCAAAGCTCCAAATCCATAAATTGGACAAAAGAAACCAGCTAAAAAGCCACTATTAATTAGTCTTTTCTCCATGATGCTTTTGTAAATTGATTCTACTAGCCACCCTAAAAAGGAATAGATAGCAAAAAATAAGAGTATATCTAAATATCCACCCAATTATTTAACTCCTCATTTCAGCATTTATAACAAATCATTAGCTTTGTTTAAGCATATTATACCCTATTTGGCGACTCTTCCATAGCTTCTTTTCTCTGTATTGCTAAAAATAAGCTAGCAATCGTTGGATCAAACTGTGTTCCAGCATGTTCGGCAATTTCCAATAGTGCCTCTTTGCAAGACATAGCAACACGATAAGGTCTATCCTCGGTCATGGCATCATAGGCATCAACTACGGAAATAATGCGAGCAAGCAAGGGAATTTTTATTCCAGCTAGCCCTTGAGGATAACCTTTGCCATCCCAGCGTTCATGATGACAAAGAATATACTCAGCAATAGGTTCAAGCTCAGGTGATGCCATAGCTATCCGATAACCGATGGCTGGATGCATTTTCATCTCCTGCCACTCCTCTTCGGTTAGCTTATCAGGCTTATTGAGAATGTGATTACCTATACTTATTTTACCAATATCATGAAGTGTAGCCAGGAGTTCCAGCTCGTTCATTTGTTCAGCTTTTAATTTAAGAGCAATACCTAGTTTTTTTGAGAAGGCTACTAAACGCATTGCGTGTTCTTCTGTTTCATGGCTTTTTTCGAATAAAGTAGCCCTAATTGAAGCAATCAGAGAACTATGAAAGCTTTTATGCTCTAAAAGCTTGCGCCGATACATGTTATCCTCGGCAATTTTTTCAATATTATCAAAAAGCTCGTCTTTACTATATTTGGTAGCAGCTCCTAACGACATACTGAGAAATATTTTACCTTTATCATTCTGGTCTTTATACTCATTACAAGCCGTATAGATGCTATTAAGCATAGTTTCAGTTTCTTGTCTATTTGTGCGAGGAAGAAGGATAGAGAATTCATCTCCTCCAATCCTTGCTACAATATCCTTTTCTCGTGTGCAGCTTGTAATAATCTTGGCCATTTCTACTATTAGCTTGTCACCTTCGGCATGTCCTAAGGTATCATTAATCAATTTTAGTCCATTGATATCTCCTGTGATGATGGAAAGTGGTAGTTGACTTGAAATATCAAGTTGCAAACATGCTTCTTCATAGTATGTGCGGTTAAAAAGACCTGTAAGTGTATCATGATAGCTCAAATAGGAAATAAGTTCTTCTTTGGCTTTTTTCTCTGTGATATCTTCAATCATACATAGCTGTCTATTTTCTTGACCAGATAATTTTATTTGTGCTATAGTCATATTTATCCAAACTTCAGAACCATCATGACGGAAGTAGCGTTTATTCATGTTGAAACTACTAATCTTGCCCTCTTTCAATAAAGCCAATTCCGCAAGATTTTTGTCCACGTCATCTGGATGGGTGATACTCATCCAATCAAGCTCTAGCAATTCTTGCTCTGAGTAGCCTGTTATCTCCGTAAATTTTTTATTGGCACTATAGTAATGCCTATTAAAAGAATCAGTAATACTGATACCCATAGGGGATTGTTCAAAAATTGCACGGTAGCGTTCTTCGCTAGTTTGCAGATTTATTGCAGTACTAATCCTATTAATTGTCAAAGCAGCTTGATTAACGATAATTTCAATGGCTTGCTTATATTGCTCAATATCCCTAGGAGCAAGGATGGTAAGCCCACCTAAATCTTCACCATACCAAACAAAACCTATAGCATAAACATAGCTTAACTGGAGTAAGTGTTCCAGCATCTTACAAACAGCTTTAGGTACCTTCTTACAAAGAAGTTGATACAAACCGCCTTGTACTATTTCCAAACTTCCGCTTTGATACATTAATAAATCCTCTGCCACCATTTCACTTAAATAAAAATTAAGTTTCAGAGGGTTAAAGCCAACTAGGCTGATAGCTTTTTGTATTTTATCTGTAAATCCCTCGTAGGCTACAATCTCCATAGCTTGCTCTTTTTCATTAAGCATACCTACAATGGTATATCCTTCGCCAATTAATTCCTTGATTTTTTTTCCGATGAAGCTATATACTTGCTCAACCTCAGATATTTCTAATAACTCTTTTTGACACTGAATAATAAACTGCTTTTCTGCTTGGCTACTTACAAGTTTTTGATTAGCCGTACGTAAATCCCTTTCGATTTTCACCCTTCTAAATAGTTCATTTTGAATTTCTTCGGTACGCTTCTTTACTAAGATTTCCAAACGCTTATTTTCTTCTATTTGTTGCACTTGACTTGCCTTTACTTTTGCCATGGCCTGGATTTGTAGCATTAGCTCTAATTCATCTAAGGGTTTGGCTAAAAATGCTTCTGCACCAACCTTAATTGCTCTAATCCTAATTTCCAAGCTAGTTTTAAGTGCAGTCAAGAAGATTACCGGAATAAGCTTAGTCATTCCATCTTTTTTCAAGCGCTGGCAAACTTCAAACCCATCCATTTCAGGCATGAGTATATCCAAGAGTATTACATCAGGATCTTCTGCTTTAGCTATTTCCAGACCTAAGCGCCCACTCAGAGCAACGAAAACCTCTGATTCAGGTAGCATTTCTTGAATCACAGCTTTTAGAGTTATCAGATTATCAAGATGATCATCGATTGCTAGAATTTTAATTTTATGACTTTCCATCTGGAATTCCTCCTGTATTGCTTTGCTCTGATTGTATGCAGAATTATTTTTATGTTAAGTCTACTAATCTAGCTACTGCTAGTAAAAGCTCTTGCTTATCGATTGCACCCTTTTGGATTAATTGCATCACATGATTGCTCTTTAGGACGCTGAGTTCCTCTTTAGTTATATGTTTAGCCGAAAGGATTAACACTGGTATATCTGCATAGTTACGCTCATCTCTAATAGCTTGCAATACTTGAAAGCCGTCCATTTCTGGCATCATCAGATCTAGCATAATTCCAGCAGGTTTAAGTCTAGCTAACTCTGCCAATGCTTCTTTTCCATTTCTAGCTATCACAACTTGATAACCCTGCGCTAGCAGAATATCCTGTGTCTGGATAATTGCTGGCTCGCTATCATCAACTAAGAGTATTTGTTTACCATAACCAAGTGCTGCTCCTTGCGAGCCAGTTTGCTTATACTTATCCTCATTATCCCAAACATATTTTTCTCTTAAAAGATTTTGCTGACTAATTTCTAAAGGAAGCTTAAGGGTAAAGCATGTCCCTTGACCCAAACTGCTTGCAACACTAATACTGCCTTCTAGTAGCTCCGCATATTTTTTGGCAATAGCTAAGCCTAAGCCCGTACCACCATTCCTTTTAGCTAAGCTCTCGTCCGCCTGACGAAATTCATCAAAAATCATATCAAGATGCTTATCAGCAATGCCTATACCTGTATCCTTGATGGTGATTAGTAAATCTTTTTCTCTTACTAGAGCTGAAACTGTTACCTCACCAACATCCGTAAACTTCACTGCATTTCCAAGGATATTTTGCAAGATATGTCGCAACTTTTTCTTATCAGAAACTATTTCTACGAGCTCACTTGAAATAAGATTTTTTAAGACTATCCCTTTTTGTTCCGCCTGCGGAGCCAGCATTTCCATAATTTCCTCAACAAGATTACCTGGCTTAAACTGACTTAAGTTTAGCTCTTCCTTGCCAGCTTCGATGCGAGATAATTCCAAAATATCATTAACTAGCGTCAAGAGATGCTTTCCATTGCGTTCGATTACTTCTAAGTAGCTGCTTTCATCTGCCGTTACTGTCTTCTGTAATCTACGGCTTAAAACTGATGATAAGGCTATAATGGAATTTAAGGGAGTTCTCAGCTCATGACTCATGTTCGAAAGGAAAGAGCTTTTCAACTTGCCCATTTCACTTAATTGTTTACTTTGCATTTCTAGTTCCATATTTTGCTCTGTAAGCTCAGCTCCTTGCATTGACAACTCTTTTGCCTGTTGTTCCAGCTCCAGATTTGCCTTTTGCATTGCTCGAGAGAACCGCATTAGCTCTTGTGATTTTAGCACACTGGTAAAAGCAGTAGCCATTTCATTTAGGATACTTTGCACAAGAATTATGGCTTGTTCTTGATAAGCTTTAATGCTTGCAAGCGAAATAACCGCAACAATTTTGTTATTGCTGGCAATAGGAATAGTTAGAATCTCTCTTGCTTGATAATTCCCACTAACCATGGAATATGTCAGCTTAGTATCCAGTGGAATATTTTTAAGGTGCTGGATTTTACCAGTTGCTAAGCTTAGCCCAAACTCTCCTTCTTTCGTTAAGCTAGAAAAAGACTGATGAGACTCTTGTTTTAAGCCAATAGAAGTGAAGTGTTCAAAAAGTTCCTTTTCCTCCTGCAAGAGATAAACTGCACCTAACTGAGAATCTGTATGCTTTAGCAATAGCTGTAATAAAGTTTGGCAAAAGAGCTGCATATCCCCTTGTTGAAACATCGCTGCAGATACCTCTGCTAGCTTCTCTTTATGTTCTAGCTCTCTTTGTACTGTTGAAGTCATGGAATTAAATGCGATAGCTAGCTGACCAAATTCATTTTTAGATTTATACCTGCTTCTGGTGTCCAATTTACCTAATTCAAAATCTGTGGTAGCTGCGGTTAAGTCTCTTAATGGCTCTAAAATGCCCTTTCTAAGTAAATAAATCAAAACAACTGCCAAAATCAGCAAGCTGATAATAATGATAATAGTTTGCGTGGTATTTTGATTTTTCTGATTCTGGGCTGCTAGATAAAATTCCTCTGCCTTGTTTTTGGCAAATTGTTCAATTATTCGCAAATCATCCATGATTTTTAGGGATTGTACTCCAAATTCGCCCTCAAATTTCACCATATTTCTTGCTTCAATAAACTCTCCTTGCTTAATCTGTTCTAAAATTACTGCTCTGAGAGGCTTCCATGTGGCAATAGAGCTAGAGAGCCTCTGAATATCTTCCTTGGGACCAAGATACAAGCTTTCTAGTATGGCAATTTGCTGTAAGGCATCTGCTTCAGCGCTATCTATAGCACTAAGGTGATCTTGTATCATATTTTTATTGTCGTCTAAAGCTAGTTCTTTCATATCAATTCTAATATTTAGCACATCCAGCTGCAAGGCTGCGATAGCTTTACTCACTTGGAATGGATGTTCATAAAGGTCCTTGGTATTGTTCCAAAGCCCTGACGAGCTCAGTAGATTAAAAATACCCAAAAATACTAGTAGTAATAAAATACCTGCTAGTGATATATTCAACTGTTGGGAAATTTTTATGTTTCTTAGCTTCATCTTGCACCTCCGTACTGTTGTTTATGGAAAATTGGCACTAAAGAATTTACTCGTCTTAACCCAATATATTTAGTTAATAAGTAGCTTTCCGATTCACCGGTAACAATGTACCCACCCTGCCTTGTGGCTTTAACTATTTTTTGCAATATTGCTTGTTGCTGATCTGGTCTATAATAAAAAAGCAGATTGCTACAAAAAACTACATCAAAATCTCCAAAAATACTCTCTTGAGGTACTGCTGATGAGGTATCTAAGAGATTATAACTTGTAAAGCTAACTTTAGCTTTGATATCTTTGTTAATCGTATATTTTCCTGAATTTTCCTGAAAGAATGCTCTTAATTGCTTCAGCCTAATATTTTGCAAAGCATTTTCTGGGTATTCTCCCTTTTTGGCTATTACCAGCTCATTTTCAGACATATCTGTGGCAATAATCCTATATGGTAGGTGTGTTGCATTTTGCAGCTTGATTTCCTCTAAAAGCATCGCCAAGGAATAAGGCTCTTGCCCTGCTGCGCAACCTGCAGACCAAATGCGCAACTCTTCCTTTGGTGTTCTTTCCAGCGCTATTTTAGGTAGGAGAATTTGTTCTAAATAGGTGAAAGTTAATGGACTTCGGAAAAATTCACTATAGTTAATACATAGTGACTCCAGCAATTGCTTAGCCTCAGCCGGATTAAGTAATAAATATGTAAGATAGTCTGAAGCTAGTGGTATTCCTAGCAAGCTGCATCTATTTTGCATGGTCTTTTGCAGAAAAGCTTCATCATAAATGGAAATATCCGCACCATAGCTCTCTGCTAAAACTTGAATTATTTCTTGCGTGCTTTCCATCCGCTTCACCCCCAGCTCCCTGTACCTCTTGTAGCTATAATTCTACTTACACTATTAATATTGGTTATAAACAGTATTCTAGACTCGATAAAGTCTCTTTCGGGCTATCTTAGCCGTTAGATATAATAAGCTAGCAACTAAACTTCCCTCCGCCAATAATAGCAAGCTATAGGTGATCATATTATTGTTAATCACCCTCAGAATAATTTTACTCATCTCAGTTAGGAAAAAGAAATCAGTTAAGCTTATTGCTAGCCCAAAACTAATTGTAGTGGTTATAGCTAGGCTAATTACAGCCAATAGAGGATAAGTTTTTTTCGCAAGCAATTGTGCCAGCAAAAAAGCTATCCCACAATAGAAAATAGCAAAAATGATTTGGATGGAGAAAAATATAGCACACATGACTAAAAAGAATAGATAAATTGAAAAAATATCTCGTTTCGCTTTACCTATTGCCACCAGATAGAGACTTAAAGGTACCAATAAAGCATTAAAGATATTAGTGACTCCCTTAAAAATGAGGAAGAAAACCATAATTAATGCTACGACTAGCGCACCTTGGGTAATTGTCTTGGTTTTCATAGTCCGCTCTCCTTTAATCTCTATAACTTGTTCCTTTAAGCCTGAGATATTCTGTTTGGTCAAAGCTGTTAAAACGGTTTTTCCCTTGGTTTTTCGCCCCATACATGGCAAAATCTGCATATTCCAAAAGCTCGTAAATTTCTCTAGTATCTCTACCATAAACTGCCATACCGGCGCTAATAGAAAGAGGAAGTTGCTTGCCATCTATAGCAATTGGTTTAGCCAGCACATGCTGCTGAATCAACTGCCAAATAATTTTTTGCTGGGCGGCTTCTGCTTCCGCCAGCCCAAAGGTAAAGAGCCCAAATTCATCTCCAGCTATCCGCATCTTAATGGTGTTTTCCAAAGGTAAACTTCTTAATCTAGCTGCAAATTCCACCAAAAAATCGTCCCCTGCTCCATGACCATAATTATCATTGACACCCTTAAAATTATCGATATCTATAAAAGTAAAAATCCCTAGCTTTCCTGGATTTTTCGCGATAAAAAACTCCATTTCCGTACGGTATTGATATCTGCTTACCAAACCTGTCAGAGCATCTTTTACTAATCTATTGTTTAAGTCCTCGTTTAAGGTATTGAGCTGAGCATTAGCCTTTTCTAATAATCTTCTAGTATTAATCAGTTCATTGTTCAAGGTTTGAATTTTTTCAAACTGGAGACTTGTGGCTTTATTGCTATGAAAAAGCATGCTATTGGCATATTTTTTAATTGTCTCTAAGAATTTATGCAAGATTACTTGATAGGTTTCTTTCAGCTCCACATTTTCCAAGAGCTTTTCATCCACAGCAAAAACTAAAATCAGCTTATCCATGGGCAGCATACACAGCTTGATTTTCGATGTTTCCCCCAGTAAGCACAGTGTTTTTTCACATTCGAAGGAATTTTCCTGAAGCATACTTTTCTCTATAGTTGCCATTAAGAGCTCATGCTCAGCTTCAGGGAAAAGCGTTAAAAAAGAATGATGATGCACCGAAACAAGATATGCCGGATCACTCCAGATTATCTCATTAATCAAGCCTGATCTTTCAATGGAAATGAGAAAGCTAATCATTTATTATTCCTTCCTTGTATGCACAATATTTTCTGTTGCCCAGCTAACTAATTGCATGGGATTTTCTTCATAGACATCCACATGCCATTTTTCCCATAGTTTATCTGTTGCCAGAAAAGCTCTACCACCTACTGCAATTTTCACACTTGTATCCATTGCATTAATGGCTTGTACAATTTCTAAGCATAGTGGTAGATGTTGAGGCATAGTAACAGAAAGACCAATTAAATCAGGATTATTTTCACGGATGGCATTAAGTATGCCTTGCTTAGGAACTGCTGCTCCTAAATAGATGCTATCCCAACCATTATATTCAAATAAATCTGAAACCATCCGAATGCCCATTTCATGGAGTTCACTTCCTACACAACAGGTAAGTATTTTGTAGCCTATCCGTGGTTTGCTAAAAATCAAGGGATAAAATTGTGCTAAAGCAACTTGTGTGGTGGAGGTACAATAATGCTCCTTATCAACTGTGATAATATTTTGTTGCCAGAGGTTACCTACCTCGTACATAACCTCTCGTAAAATTTCTAAATAAATAGCTTCTATTTCCACACCGCTTTTTGCTGCCTGCTCTATAACTCCTAGAGCGCCTTTAGTATCATTTTTGAATAAGAAATCGAGATACTCTTGTTTAATCTGCTGATATTTACCTGAATTAAATCTATCAGAAATGCTAAAATTAAGCATTTCTTTTTCTGTAGCCTTAATTGCCTGATGGATATACTCTTTAGACTTAGCCGCTTCTTCAGTTGGCATGCTCTCAGCTAAAACATCGGCTAAGATTTGATAATGCAAAACCATTTGCTCTTTGATGCGCTCTCTGCCTAACCCCTTCATTAAGTGACACATCAGTTGATAAATCCATACTGCATAATCGGTAAAAATCTTCTCATCATTAAGACTAGTAGCTGTATCTAAATAGCCCAAGTTATACAAAATATCATCATACATCAGCATCTTTCTGCGCTGATCATATTCTGTTTCAAGTTTTGGATCTAGCATAAAGTGTCTTTCAAATACTTTACGGGCAATGGTAGTAGTTTTTTCATTAGTACTGCTGAATAATAGGCTCATGGAAATGCTCCTCTGTAGAGATATTTGTGTACCTTAATTCGTATGCTTAATTATAGCAGAACCGCAAATTAGATTATATATATTTTTTTCGACTTTGCTCCTACTCAAAATATTCTCTAGACAGTACTTATTTTTTCAATAATTCACATATTTTTATTCCAAAAAGCTGGGCGCTTGCAGGTCCATTTCCAGTAATAATATTCCCATCAACAACAACAGCCTCCGGGGAATATACTGCTCCTTGTTGGATAATTTCATCTGCATCTTCCCACCAAACTGTAGCTTTTTTACCCTGCAGTAGACCTGCTTTTGCCAAGATTACTGGGGCTAAACAAATAGCCGCCACTATTTTCTTTGCTGCAGCAAATGCTTTGATTAGAGCAAAAGCATTTTTGTCAGCAAAATATATTGCACTACCACCGCCACCCACAAAAACTAGGGCAGCATAATCAATTGTTTGTGCCTCGCTGAGCAAAAGCTCAGCAAAAGCACTGCCGCCTTGTGAACCATGGCATAAGCCAATTTTCGTACTAGCAATAATTGTTTCATGCCCAGCTTTTACTAACTCAGCTCTTGTTTCAAACAACTCTTCATCTCGAAATTTTTCTGGTGCAATCACCAACAGAATTTTCGCCATTTTTTACCTCCAATTTCCAATTTTCTCTAAGCATTTACCTCTATTCCTGATCTTTACAACTTGCACATAGTCCATATATTTCTAAATTATGTCCTTGGATAGCAAAGCCTAGACTAGCTTCTAGGGTCTTTTCATAGGCAGAAAGTGGACAACCATCTACTGCTAGCATTTTTCGGCATTTCAAACATAAAAGATGGTGCTTATGTTGCCTCTTATTTATTTCAAAAAAAGCTCTTTGATCACCCTGTACATTAGTTTTCAAGAGGATTCCCTTGCTTAGCAGAACCTCAATAACTCTGTATACTGTGGATAGACTGATAGTTATCCTTTGCGCCTTAAGCTGCAAATAAACCGCTTCTACTGTCAGAGGTTGTTGGTACTGTTCTATTAAATTAAGGATAAAATTCCGATGCTTGGTGTTTTTTAACCCTCTGCTATTTAATAAGTCTTGGAAAGTCTTCTTCTCTGGCAAAATTCTCACTTCTTTCTACTTTGTTTCTACTTTAAGCGAATTTTTTTCGTAAGAGATAGGTTAAGAAGAAAATAACAGCTGCTACTAACACTATGGTAGCTCCTGTTGCTGTTTCTAGATAATAGGAGAGTAATAGCCCTGCAATTCCTGCAAAGCTTGATATGGCAATAGTAATGAAGTGATACTGCCTCTGATTTTTACTAATATTTCTGGCTGCTGCTGCTGGTAAGACTAAAAATGCGTTGATGACTAAAAGTCCAATCCATGACATAGCTACCGTAACCACAACTGCAATCACCATACTAAAAAGCATTTCATTCCAAAAAGTATGGATTCCCCTACTACCAGCTAGAGATGAGTTGATACTTGTTACTAAGAGCTTATTAAAAATGAAGACCCAGAGCAGTAAAACAAAAATCAGCAGAAAAGCTAAAAGTATTATTTCTCTTGGCAGAATACTCAAGATATCACCTACCAGATAGGTCATAGCTTTGGCAAAGCTCCTGCCGCCAGAAGTTTGAATAAATACTCCTAAGGCAATGGCTGTTGAGGAAAAAACCCCAATTACAGTATCACTAGCCATGCTGCTTTTATGCTTGATAGCTGCAATTCCTACTGAAAATAGCAAAGAGAAAATAACCGCGGACCAGAGTGGCTCTATTAGCCCCATCACACCGCCAATTGCTACCCCAGTAAATGCTCCGTGTCCTAAAGCATCAGAAAAAAAAGCCATGCGATTATTGACAATCATCGTGCCTAGAATAGCAAAAACTGGAGCTAGTAGAATAATTGCCAGTAGTGCATTAAGCATAAAATCATACTCAACCCAAGCAAAGGGTAATAATCTTAACCAGCTATAAATTATATTCATTGGTTATTCTTCCTTTCGCCTGCTGAACTCTTTTGCCAGCGCAGTGAAAAAACTTCCATGAAGTTGTCACTCTGAAAGACATCCTTGGGCTTACCATCTTCCAGCACCATCTTATTTAAGAGGATTACTCTATCTGCATATTGATATACTAAATCCAAATCGTGGGAGACAAGTATTACCGATAGATCAAAGTTTTTTCTCAAGTCTGATACTGTTTCATAAAAAAGCTGTAAGCCATTATGGTCAATGCCTGAAACCGGCTCATCAAGTAATAATAAATCAGGAACAGGATCAAGAGCTAGTGCCAAAAGCACTCTTTGAATTTCTCCACCTGACAATGCCCCTAATCTTCTGTATAAAAGCTGCTCCACCTTAACCCGTGCTAGGCTTGCTCTTATCTGCTCTACAATCTTCTTAGGCGTATAGACCCAGGTTGGAAACTTAAACCGGCACGCCATAAACAAATCCAAGACGCTTGTTGGTGCGCTTGTATCAAAATTTAAGTGTTGTGGCACGTAACCAATTAAAGGCTTCTCACTCTGTCCACCTAAAGCATCCATATATTTCAGTTCTCCAGTTGCTCTTACTTCCCCCAGCATTGCCTTGAGCAGTGTGCTTTTGCCAGCTCCATTTGGACCGATAATGGCAGTTAATTCCCCACAATGCACATGAAGATTTACCTGTTCTAAAATTTTCGTCTTGCCAATTGTTACCCCAAAATCTGCTAGTCTGGTGCAACAAAGTCCAGAACAGGCATCTCCACTACCTTGTAGCTTATGAAAGTTATTTGCATTATTCATTTTTAAGCGCCTCCAGCAGGGATTTGAGATTTGCATCCATCGCTAAAAGATATCCATCTAAGTTAGGGGTATTTTCTCCAGTAACCACTGGATCAAGGTTATAGACCTTTGTCCCAGTTTGTGCTGCAATGGCTCTTGCTGCTTTGTCTGCATATTGGGGCTCTGCAAAAATTGCCCGTACCCCAGATTTTTTTATTTTTTCGATGGTAGC
>JBAXCZ010000012.1:0-61189 GCA_037141195.1 Clostridia bacterium | reverse complement strand
GTGAAAAGGCAGCAGTAGAGGAAATAACTAGGTGTGCTGGTACACAGTTTGACCCAAAACTTGCTAAGTTATTTATTGCTAAGGTCTTGGGAAATATTTAATATATTTATGTTCTTATGAGAGAAAAGTAAGATAACGATGGTATACTTAGGCAGAGACTAAGAAAATTATAGTTTTGGAGTGTGGAGATAGATGAAGATACCTACAAGGAAGTCAAAACAATGGAGCTGGTTTTTCGTTGCTTATGCTGCTATTGTCTTTACTGCTCTTGTTTTAACACAAAGCATCTTGCAGAGCAAGCTGGAAGTGAAATCAATTTTAGCTTTTAGCTTGATTGCGGTAGCAACAGCATTATTTTCTTGCTTAGGTGGTTACTTAGGAGCAAAAAACTATTTTTTCAGCTCGAGTTTTGGACTGGTAGTAGGAATATGTTATATGCTCTATATTGCTGTGTTTAATGCATCTCCTGGCTGGGGAGATTTAACAAGTGTTATTGGCTTTTTATTCTTTGCAACTATAGGGATATTAATAGGTATATTGCTAGAAATATTTTTAATGATTATAAAAAAAACTAAACAATAAAAAGTTTACTTGAATTTTTCAAAAATAAGCTGGTAATGAAATTTTGTCTAATAAACAGTTAATAAGTGGATAATGAAAAAAAGATATTCTTAGGGATGTGAAAATTCATTGAATATACAGGATTTGCTTTTGAAATTACTGATTTTTAGTATTCCAGTAATTTCTTTAATATATATAGTAGTTGGGATATATTTGTTTAAGCAAAGGTCGGAGAATCAAGCTAGTTATTTCTCATATCTGATGTTTGCAGCTGCAATATATTCCTTTGGATACTTTCTAGAACTTAACTGTGTCACTATAGAAGCTTTGATGCCTATTCGTAATTTTGAATTTCTGGGTGCTGTTTTTGTGCCAACTTTTGGAATTCTTTTCATTGCGCAGTTAACCAAAAAACGCATTAAGAAGGGCTTTGTGGTATTTTTAGTAACAATTTCACTATTCTTATGGGCCCTTTTTATAACTAATCCTCTGCATCACTTGATTTATCAGCAGATAAAATTGCTTGTTATCAAGGGTTTTGGGGTAGTAGTGACGGTTAAAGGAATTGCATTTTATTCTATGATGATTTATTATGCCTGCTTTTTACTCTTTGCTAGCGTGGTTTTATTAAAAGCAGCTAAATCATATAAAAAAGGAAATAAGAAAAATAGCCTAAATTTTTTATTCTTATCTTTACAGGTACCATGGCTAACAATGCTCTTTATCGTATTTAGATTTGATGCATTTGTTGATCCAGTTCCAGCGACAATCATTATCGTTACCATTTTGATAGGGATAAATGAGTTTAAGAACAACCTCTTTGATTTGCAGCTATATAGATGGAATAATACCTATGGAAATATTGGGGAACCAGCATTTTTGCTAGATAGAACTGGAGATATAATATGTGAGAATATCAATGGTAAGAGTTTTTTTAGTGAGTTGCAAAAGAATATCGAAGATTTAGTTGAAAATTTAGTAGAATGCTCTTTAAATGGAAGCGATGTTAGTTTTACTAAAAATAATAATAAAATTAGTTGGTACAAGGTAAAACAAGATGTTTTTGATACGAAGAGGGGATTTACAAGTTATTTGCTAATTGATATTACAGATCGCAAACAGTCTGAAGCTGATTTAAGAGCAAGCGAAGAAAGGTATCGCGCTATTTTTGAGCAAGCAAAAATTGGAATAACCATAACAGATGCTAAAACTAGAAAAATTTACGTTTCAAATCAAAGGCAGGCAGATATTTTCGGATGTTCAATCGAAAAAAGTAATAATACTGATTGGACTAGCATTACCCATTCCGATGATTTGCAAGCAGATTTGGCAAATATGGAGCTTTTGCGAGCGGGAACTATTGATACTTATAAAATGGATAAAAGGTATTTGCGTGAAGATGGTTCATATGTCTGGACAAATATTACAGTTACAGCTTTAGAATATAAGTTTGATGAAAATTTGTGTTATATCTGCTTGACAGAAGATATATCTGAAAGAAAAAATTTAGAAAAAGCACTATCTAATGAAAAAAAGCTTTTGGAGACAACACTTGCATCCGTTGGTGACGGGGTTATTTCTACTGATAAAAGCGGAAAAATAGTTTTTCTCAACAGAGTAGCTGAAAAGATAACAGGTTGGAGTCAGAAGGATGCTTGTGGAAAAGATTTAGATGAGGTACTCAGTATTTTTTGGGAAAAAACAGGCATAAAGAGTAAGCATATTATTAAAAAAATCTTGGATAAGCAAATCTTAAATGAAGTACATAGTGATAAGAGCTTACATAAAAAAGATGGAACGGTCTTGCCGGTGGAGTACAGCCTTGCACCAATTCTGCAAGAGGATGGGGAAATTCTAGGCGTTGTAATAGTTATTAGAGATTATACAGAAAAAAAAGCCAAGCAAGCAGAAATTATTGCTGTCAGCTATCATGACAAACTTACCGGACTCTATAATCGTAGATTTTATGAAGAAGAATTAAAAAGACTTGATACTGCTAGAAATCTGCCAATTACTTTAGTAATGGCGGATGTGAATGGTTTGAAATTAATCAACGATAGCTTTGGGCATAGTCTAGGTGATAAGTTGTTAAGTCTTGGTGCAGAAATAATAAAAAAAGGCTGCAGAACTGATGATATTATTGCAAGACTAGGCGGTGATGAATTTATTTTGCTTTTACCAAAGACTGATGAAGTAGAAGCTGAAAAAATTATTCAGAGGATTAATGCCTTAGCAGAAAATGAGCAAGAGGCATCATTAAATCTTTCAATATCATTTGGATATGCTATTAAAAGAAATATTGATGAAGATATCGAGGCAATATTCAAGAGTGCTGAAAATCAAATGTATAGAAATAAGCTTTCAGAAAGTCCTCTAGTTAAGAACAAAACCATTGAATTAATTATGAATATGCTCTATGAAAATAATAATAGTGAGCTGTTGCATTCACAAAGAGTTGGTGATTATTGTCATGCTATAGCCAATGAATTAAGTTTTGATACTGAAAAAGCAAGAAAATTGAAGATGGCAGGTCTTATGCATGATATTGGAAAAATTGGTATTGAGCAAAATATTTTAAGCAAAACAGGTGAATTGACAGAGGAAGAACGAGAAGAAATGGAGCGCCACGCTGAAAAAGGATACCGTATTTTAAGCTCAGTGAATGAATTCTCCGAAATTGCTGATTTTGTACTTGAACATCAAGAGAGATGGGATGGAAAGGGCTACCCAAGAGGGATACAGGGGACTGCAATTTCTATTGGGGCTAGAGTAATTGCTGTTGCAGATGCATATGCCTCCATGACAAGCGATAAGCTCTATCGCAAAGCTCTAAGTGAAACAACAGCAGTTGAAGAAATTATAAAGCATGCAGGTACACAATTTGATCCTTGGATTGCTAAGATATTTGTGCAAAAAGTACTAGGAAAAGCTTGGGAATAACAGAACTTCATGATAAGAGACTGCAAAGTTTAGAAGTAACGCATTCATATTAAAATTTTAGAAATTTTTAGTTGTAAAACAAAAATGGAAGGAGCATGTGATTATGGCATTTTTACGTTGGTTAGGTGGCATTGTAGTATTTATTTGGCTATTAGGATTTTTACTTAAAGTTGGTGGAGGGCTAATTCATATTTTATTAGTGGTGGCCGCCGCAGTATTTATTTTTGATTTCATTTTCAATAGAGGTAATAAATAAATAAATCCAGCAAGCAAAAGACATCGCCAATGGGTGATGTCTTTTTTGTACTTGGGTAAGATAAATTTATTTGTAATAAAGAGCAGGCTTGCTATAATAGAAGGGTAAGCAGAAATATTTTAATCGTGCAGGCCAAACAAATAGTAGGTATATGATGCGAAGGGAGCACTGAAATGGAAAAAGAAATCTATCTAGCAGGTGGCTGTTTTTGGGGAACGGAAAAATACCTTGCAAATATTCAAGGAATTATCACAACTGAGGTTGGTTATGCTAATGGCAAAACAGCTAATCCTAGCTATGAGGATGTTTGTAAAAGGAACACAGGTCATGCAGAAGCGGTTAAAGTGATTTATGAGGATAGTATCATCAGCTTGGGCTTTATTCTCAAGCTTTATTATGAGGTGATTAATCCGACTAGCTTAAATCGTCAAGGCAATGATGTAGGTAGCCAATACCGTTCAGGCATTTACTATGTAGCTGAAGATGATCAAGAGATAATCGAAAAGTCCTTGCAAGAGCTACAAAAGAAATATGAAAAGAAAATAGCAATAGAAAACAAACCACTATTAAATTACTACAAAGCAGAAGAGTATCATCAAAAATATTTGGATAAAAATCCCCATGGTTACTGCCACATTGGCAAGGATAAATTCGAACAAGCTAAATTGGCGGAGGATAAGGTGGCAACTTATCAAAAGAAATCTCAGCAGGAACTAAAGCAGAACCTTACGGATATTCAGTATAATGTGACGCAACATAATGCAACTGAGGCGCCCTTTAGCAATGAATATTATAATCTGTTTAAGGCTGGAATCTATGTAGATATTACCACGGGCGAACCGCTCTTTGTCTCTAGTGATAAATTCGATGCTGGTTGTGGCTGGCCGAGCTTTTCCAAGCCAATCACAAGTGAGCTAATCGAGGAAATAAAAGATAGAACTCATGGGATGCTGCGTACAGAGGTAAGGAGCAAAACTGGCAATGCCCATTTAGGACACGTCTTTACCGATGGACCCAAGGAAAAGGGGGGCTTGCGCTATTGTATTAATGGTGCATCCTTAAAGTTTATCCCTTTAGAAGAAATGGCAAGCGCAGGCTATGGAAATTTAATCAAGCTTGTAAAAACAGAAAAGAGGCTATAAACAATGGAATTTACAAACTCAATTAAAAACAGAAGAAGTGTCTATAGTTTAACCAATGAAACCACGATCCCTAATGCTAAAATTGTAGAGATAGTCTCTACTGCCACCAAGCATGCACCTTCACCAATGAACTGCCAGAGTCAAATGACAGTTTTACTACTGGGTAAAAATCATCTGCAGCTCTGGGATATTGTCATGGAAAGTTTAAGGAAAATTGTCAAACCAGAGAAATTTCAGAAGACTGAAGATAAGATAAATACTTTTAAGGCGGGCTTTGGTACGGTGCTCTATTTTAATGATGATAGCATTACCCAAGCACTGCAGGAAAAATATCCGACTTATACTGAAAAGTTTGCTACTTGGGCAGAACAAGCAAGTGCTATGTTGCAATTTGCTATCTGGAATATGCTGGAAAATGAAGGGTTAGGTGCCTCACTACAGCATTATAATCCAATTATTGATCAAGCAGTATTAGCAGAGTTTAAGCTGCCAGCAACTTGGCGACTAATTGCACAGATGCCTTTTGGTAAGCCCTTTGCTCCACCAGAGGAAAAAACATTTTTGCCTATCGAGCAAAGGGTGAAAATCTTTGAATAATAGCTTGCAGATAAAGCGGAGCAAGAAAAACGAGCTTGTTGTAAAGTGTTTATCCCTCTTCGTGGTATTGTCTTTTTTCTTATTCTCGATACTGGTGGGGTGTAGCAAAACACCAGCTACGGTAACAATCGTTCCAGATAGAACTTTTTATGCTTCGTTTATGTCCTCTGCTCGTGGCATTAAGCTAACGCCAGAGTTTAAGTCTACCCAAAAATATGCGGAGCTTGAATGTCATTGGACCACAGAAGCAGGAGAATTTATCGGTTTCACAGATTTTGGCAAAGAAATCAATAATCAAGGGGAAACAGTCTTATGGAGCGCAGTGGAGCATGATATGTCGGTAGATATTAAGGATGACTTTGAGATAGACTTAGAAGTAATAAATAAAGCAAATAGCGAAGTTTTAGCCAGTACAAAAATAACTATCAAGAGTAATAAAGGGGTTTATGAGATTAAAGCGGATTAAAAAAGGCAACTGTTTGGTTAGAGCATATGCGTAATCAGTTGCCTTTTTTATTTTAAATTATCTTGAGTATTAGGGGTAAAGTACTTTTGCACAATAAAAGCCTACTTGTAGAATAAAAAGCTAATAGGCTATGCTGCTCTGTTTTTTTGTATGACATATTTCTAAATATTTTTATTTTTTAAATAATGTGCACCTTCGATAATTTTCGCTATAATAGAAGCTGAGGAAAGGTATAGATGTTTAACAACATAAAAATATAATGATGGAGGCGAAATTTATGTACTTAATCGGTAATGGAATAATGATTACGAGAGATGCAGTAAAACCTTTAATTGCAGATGGTTGTCTTGTGGTAGATGGAAACTTGATTAAAGAGGTTGGTACCACTGCTGAGCTAAAAGCAAAGTATCCTAAGGCGCAATTTATGGATGCTAAAGGACGCTTGATTATGCCGGGAATGATTGACACCCATATGCATTACTACAGCACCTTCGCTAGAGGCTGGGCAAATAGTTCTCCTACACCAAGTGATTTTATGGATATCTTAAAAGGTACATGGTGGAAATTGGATAAAGAGTTAACGCTAGAGGATGTATATTACAGTGCAATGGCACCACTCATTGATTCTGTCAGAGCTGGTGTTACTACTGTCTTTGATCATCATGCTAGCCCACATGCTATTCTTGGTTCGTTAGGTATGATTGCCGAAGCAGCAGAAAAGGTAGGGGTGCGTTCTAACCTTTGCTATGAGTTATCTGACCGTGATGGAGAAAAAATTGCTGACCAAGGGATTCGTGAAAACGCAGAATTCATTGCTCATTGTGCATCCCGTAAGGATGATATGCTGAAGGCTATGTTTGGCTTACATGCTTCCTTTACTGTTTCTGATAAAACCTTAGAAAAGGCGATTAAAGCCAATCCAACCAGCGATGCTGGTTTTCATGTGCATACTGCAGAAGGCCCTGATGATGAGGTACTATGTGAAAAAGAACATGGCAAACGCATTGTTGAGCGGTTCCGCGATTTTGGAATTTTAGGACCAAAGACAATCGCTGTTCATTGTGTCCATGTGGATGATAGGGAGATTGAGATTTTAGCGGAAACTAAAACACAGGTAGTACATAATCCTGAGTCCAATATGGGTAATGCGGTAGGTTGTTCTCGAGTGCTAGATTTTTTTAAGGCTGGCATTAATGTCGGCTTAGGGACAGATGGCTATACTTGTGATATGTTAGAATCTTTCAAGGTAGAAAACATCATTCATAAGCATGTACAGAAAAATCCAAGTGTTGCTTGGGGTGAGTCTGCTACTATGCTCTTTGAAAATAATATAAAAATTTGTAATGAATATATCGAAAAGCCCATTGGCCGTTTAGCAGCAGGCTTTTTAGCAGATATTATTTTAGTGGATTATGAACCATGGACACCACTGAACGAAAACAATATCAATAGCCATTTGCTTTTTGGCTGTAGCGGTAGCCATGTTAATACTACGATTATCAATGGCAAAGTAGTTTACAAAGATCGGGAAATGCAAACTGTTGATGTGCAGGAAGTTATGGGTAAAGGCAGAGAAGTAGCAGCTAGATTATGGAAGCGTTTATAAAATAATTATTCGTGAGGTGATATGATGATTAGCTTTATCCTGAATGGGGAAAACAAAGCAGTAGAAAACAGCGACATAACCTTGCTGGAATATTTAAGAGGTGTTGCTTGCCTAAAGGGTACCAAAAATGGCTGTAACAAGGCTCAGTGTGGAGCGTGTACTGTAATTGTGGATGGCAAAGCTAAACGCTCTTGTGTACTAAAAATAGACAAATGTGCAGGCGCGAAGATTGAAACCATCGAAGGCTTAGCAAAAGACGGAAAACTACATCCATTGCAAGAAGCATTTATCAAAACTGGAGCAGTGCAGTGTGGTTTCTGTTCTCCTGGGATGATTATGGCAGCAAAAGCGCTACTTGATGTCCAGCTTGATCCAAGTGAAGAAGAAATAAAGGAAGCCTTGAAATTTAATTTATGCCGTTGCACAGGTTATATTGCCATTATTGAGGCAGTGCAATTAGCAGCTGCAGTAATGCGTGGAGCTGCTGAATTTCCGGCAGTGGCAAGCGGTATGGTGGGAACATCGGTAGTGCGTAATGATGTTTTGAAGAAAGCTTTAGGCGAACCAGTCTACACAGACGACTTTGATTTAGAGGGTCAACTTTACGGACAAGTAGTTTATACAGAGTATCCTTATGCTAAAGTTTTGAAAATTGATACAAGTGCAGCCAAAAAAGCTGAGGGAGTGCAGTTAGTTATTACAGCTGCAGATATTCCTGGCAAAAAAACCTTTGGATTACTTTCTTGTAATCAGCCTGTAATGATTGCTGAAGGAGAGCATGCTTGCTATATTGGTGACTCGGTTGCCTGCGTGATTGCCGATACTAAAGCACAAGCAATTGTGGCAGCTAAGCTTGTAAAAGTGGAATATGAAGTAAAAGTTGGAGTGTTTGATGCCCCTACAATGGCTCTACCTGAAAGCAAGGCATTTTTGGAAAAAGGAAAAATCATCAGCCATACTAAAGTAAGGCGCGGTGATGTAAATAAAGCTTTTGCAGAAGCCGATGTGATAGTAGAAGGTGACTATTATGTACCTTTTATTGAACATGCCTATATGGAACCAGAAGCAGCAGTTAGCTGCTATCTAGATGGGAAGTTAACGGTCTACACTGGTTGCCAAGGTGTAGGTGAGTTTGTTGTAAATATTGCAGATTGTTTAGCTATTCCTAGAGCAGAAATGCATGTAATTGGACGAGAAGCAGGTGGCGGTTTTGGCGGCAAAGAAGAATGTACAGTGCACATTCATGCAGCATTAGCCACAAAAATCTTACAACGTCCAGTAAAAATTGTCATGACCAGAGAAGAATCCTTAAAGGTTTCTACCAAGCGTCATGCGGAAAATTTGCATTATAAAATGGCTGCTAAAAAAGATGGCACAATTACGGCAATAGAATCAACTGCTATTGTAGATACAGGTGCATATGATTCTTTAGGCTTACCAGTAGTATTTCGCTCAGGCGTAGTAGCAGCAGGACCTTACCAAGTGGAGAATGCCCATACAGATTCTATTGGTTATTATACTAATAATCCACCAGGTGGAGCTTTCCGCGGTTTTGGTAGCTCTCAAGCTACAGTAGCCGCTGAAATTCATATTGATCGCTTAGCAGAAGCGCTCAAGATGGACCCATATACTATTAGAGAAAAAAATGCCCTTGCCCCTGGCAAACAAAGTATTACTGGGCAGACCATTGGTGATGATTGCGGTTATCCAGAAACAATAGCAGTAGTTAAGAAACGCATGAGTGAACTAGCAGACACCTACAAACCTAGTGGAGCAAATAAACGCATTGGTTTTGGTATTGCCAGTAGCTATAAAAATGTAGGCTTGGGAACAGGTTTGCAGGACAATGCGGGAGCAATTGTAGAACTTACAGCAAATGGGCAACTACGAATATTACATGGTGCTTTTGAAATCGGGCAAGGATGTAATACTATAATGGCACAGATTGCCGCAGAAACCACAAAAATTCCTTATGCAGCTTGGTTAGTGTTGATGAATGATAGTGAGATTTGTCCAGAAGGTGGAGAAACAACAGCTTCTCGCCAAACCTTCGTGACTGGTAATGCAGTAAAATTTGCTGCCGCTGATTTCGCAATTAAACTCAAAAAAGCATTGAAAGAAATTTATGGTTTAGAAAAAGCTCATATGAATTTTGAACTACTAGGTGTAAGAGATGATTTGTCTGGCAAGCTTTTTAGCTGGCAAGAAATTGCTAAAAAAGCTTTTGATAAGGGATTAAGCTTGAATGCAGCTTATGATTACACACCACCAGCAACAGTGCGCTTACCTGAAAACAACACACCGCCAGAGGGGCATAATCCTAAAGACTATGATATTCATATTGCCTATTGCTATGCTACCCATGGGGTAATTATCGAGGCAGATGAACAAACAGGTGAATACAAAGTCTTGCATGTTGTAGCATCTCATGACGCAGGAAAAGTCATCAATCCAATGGCGTTTAAGGGCCAAGTAGAGGGTGGCGTTGTGATGGGTATTGGTTATGGCGTAAGTGAAGAGTACGCCTTAAATCAAGGAGTACCAATAACCACTGACCTAGGCAAATGCCGTATTCCTAAGATTGCGGATACTCCTAAAATAGATGTAATTAACGTGGAAAGAACAGCACCAGAAGGACCATATGGCGCTAAAGGAATGGGTGAATTACCGATCAATCCACCAGCACCGGCTATTTCTAATGCCTTATTCAATGCCTTGGGAGTTCGTCTAACACATTTCCCAATCACCAAAGAAAAAGTTGTATCAGCATTAGCTGTAAAAAATGCCTAAAAAATAGTAGAAGAGGGCTAAAACAGAGCTCTCTTTTTTTTGCCTTGTTGCTAGGGATGCTTCGTGCTATACTGCAATTATTAAAGAAGGCGGAAGTGAAAAAAGATGAAACATATGACTATTAAAGATGTAGCGGCTAAAACTGGAGTTTCAGTTTCCACAGTATCGCGGGTATTGAATAATGCTAAGGATGTCAATGAAAAAACTCGCACTAAAATTCTGCAAACTATTGCCGAGTTTAATTATAAACCTAATCCAGCCGCAAAAGCACTTGTGAATCAGAACAATCGCTATATCGCAGTTTTGATACCAAATCTTAATCACTCGGTAATTTCTCGTCAGGTGCGAGGAATTATGGTAGAAGCTCAAAAAAAGAATATTGATGTGCTAATTTTTGATTATGACAACGATGTGCACTTGGAGATAAGACAACTAGAGCTATTGAGTGACAAGATGCTAGATGGGGCAATTGTTATTACAAGTGTTGCTCCAGAACATAAATTGCTAGAGTTGGCAAAAAAAATGCCATTAGTTCTGATGGAGTGCAAGGTGACCGGTCTCGAAATTGATCAAATCGAACTAGACGATGCCTTTGGCATGAAAATATTAATTGAATATTTACGAGGCAAGGGTCATGAAAGAATTGGCATGTTGACAGGAGAATTAGGTACATATTCTGCTGATGTGCGTAGTAGTCACTTCAAGAGTATTATGCAGGTGTTAGAGGTAAAATACCCGTATGAGGAATATATAATCGATTGTCCTTGGTCTCTCTTAGGAGGCTTCAATGCCTTACAAGAGCTGCTTAGAAAAAAACCCGATGTAACTGCTGTGATAGGAGCAACTGATCAAATAGCGATTGGGGCTTTAGGTGCTGCTTATCAGATGGGAATTAAAATACCAGAACAGCTTTCTATTGTGGGCTACGATAATTTTGAAGAGGGTGAGGTCTCTGCGCCACAGCTTACTACCTTGTCATATCCAGCGGAGCGCTCAGGAGAATTAGCAGCAAAATATTTACTTGAGCGGATTAAAAATCCCAAAGGGGTACGGCAACGGCGTATATTACCACTCTATTTATTAGAGCGTAGGTCAGTTGCCAGACCACGTAGAGAAAAAGACTTAAAAATCTAAAAAACCAGCACACCTTGAAGAAATATTCAAGGTGTGTATTTATTTTTTAAATATTTTCATTTAAAAGCAGGAATTAGGGTATTTTTGTCGAATATATACTCATATCGGAAACGATACCGATAGCATAAAGCCTGCATAGCTTCATATAATGCGAATTATATGCAGAAAACAGGAAACGTTATCAATAGTTAAGGAGGAGGAAAAAGCTTGAAAAAAGTTGAATTACTAGTAAAAAATGCTGTAATAGTAACGATGGACAGCGGCAGAAGAATTTTACAGCATGCTGCTTTAGCTGTGGACCAAGGTAGCATCATAGCTCTTGGTGACAGTTTAGAGTTGGAAAAAAAATATGCAGGAACTCATACCGTTGATGCAAAAAATAAAATTATTTTTCCTGGGCTCATCAATACCCATGATCATTTATTCCAAATGCTCTTAAAAGGCTTAGCTAAAGATATTCCGCTAGTTGAGTGGCTAGACGCTTCTGTAAGACCAGCAATTGCTCATATTGGACCTGAAGAAATCTATCTAGCAGCTAAAGTTGGATTAATGGAGCAATTGGCTTCTGGAACTACTACTTGTGTAGACTATCAATACGCTCATGGAAAATTAGGATTAGATGAGGCTGTACTCCAAGCCATGGATGATATTGGTATTCGCGGAGTCTTAGCAAAAGGATATGCGAACACCGCAAATTTCCCAGCTACTTGTAGTTGTGAGTTTAATGAAACTGAAGATAATTTTTTTGCAAGTGCAAGAGAATTACATGAAAGATACAAGGATCATCCAAGGCTAGCTATAGCCATGGCGCCGGGCATTATTTATGATTTCTCTAAAGATGCTTTTATAAAAATGAGAGAGCTTGCAGATGAAACTGGAATGCGAATTACCATGCATACAGTAGAAACAAAAGATGATAACATTTATGCTTTAGAAAAATATGGCATGCGAGAATTTCCTTTTTTTGAAAGCATAGGAGTGCTTGGAGGAGATTTTTTAGCAGTACATTGCGTAGATGTGGATGAAGAGGATTTAAGGTTATTTGCCAAATACGATATCCAAGTGTCTTATAACCCGTTATCAAATATGATTATGGGCTATGATGTTACACCGATTGTGGAGATGCGTAAAAAAGGGATTAATGTTTCCCTTGCTCTCGATGGAGCAGCCAGTAATGATAATCAAAATATGTTGGAGGTGTTGAAAGCAACAGCATTATTACAAAAATGTCACCACCGTAATCCTGCAGTGATGACGGCAGCAGAAGTGTTAGAAATGGCGACCTTAGGGGGGGCTAGAGCAATAGGTCTTGCAGATGAAATTGGTTCTTTAGAGGTAGGTAAGAAAGCAGATTTCTTCCTTTTCAATCCAATTCATCTCAACAGTGTACCGATTGCTGATCCAATTTCTGCACTTATTTACACAGGCTGTGAGCATAATATTGAAATGACTGTAGTTGAAGGCAAGGTAGTTTATGAACAAGGCGAATGCCCAGGAATTGTTAAAGAAGAAATACTTTATGCCTTGCAAAAAGCAGGAAGTAGTATTAGAGCAAAAGCTGGGCTAGGCAATGAACAGTGGGGACAATGGTTGTCCTTAGGAGAATTCGAAAACTAAAATTGGAGGAATAAAAAAATGAAAAAAACGAAATTAGTAGCATTGTGTTTAGTGGTTGTAATGTTAGCAAGCATGTTTGTAGGATGCGCAGCAAAAGCAGTAGAAACACCTGCAGAAACTCCAGCAACAACAGAAGCAGCGGTAACACCAGCACCAGAACCAGAAAAGAAATTTAAGGTTGGTTTATGTTTAGTTGGTATTGCAATGGATGGAGGCTGGAATCAAGGAGCTTATGAGGGACTAAAGCTATTAGAATCCCAATATGGTTGTGAAATTGCCTATACTGACAATTTGACATCTGCTGATACAGAAAATGCTATCCGTGTTTATGCACAAAAAGGTTTTGATTTAGTACTTGGTCATGGTTATGAATTTGGCGAGCCATTAGCCAGAGTAGCTAAAGATTTTCCAAATGTTAAATTTGGTCAAACAGGTGGAGATAGTGGTACTGCAGGACTTCCTAATTTATCCTCAGCTGGTAACCGTGGTACAGAGTTAGGCTACTTAATGGGTAAAGCTGCAGGCATGAGCACAAAAACTAAAAAACTTGGTTTTGTGACAACCTTTGAACAACCAACAACAGTTGAAGAAGTAGATGCTTTTAAAGCATCAGCATTGAAAATCGATCCTGCTATTAAAACTGAAGTTGTGTACACTGGCTCTTGGACAGATGTAGCAAAAGCTAAAGAAGCAGCAAAAATTTTGTTAGATAGAGGCTGTGATGTAATCCTTGGAATTGCAGACCGTTGCGATTTAGGTATTATCCAAGCTATTCAAGAAAAAAACAACGGTTCGCAATACATTGGTTGGGTTGCAGACTACAATAAAGTAGCTCCTGAATTAGTTATCATCAGTGCAATTCAAAAAACATCTTCATTAATTGAGCTTCTTTACAAACAAGCAAGTAGCCCAAATTATGTAGCTGGTAATAGCTATTATGGAATTGCTGAGGGAGCAAATCAAATTGGCACATGGGGCTCATTTGTAGATCCAGCCATTAAAGAAGCAGTAATGGCAGATTATGAAAAAATCAAGTCTGGCGAATATACTAGAGATTCTCTTCGTGCTTTACTTGGTATGAAATAATAGGCTACTAGTTTTTGTTTTTATATCAGGCAAGGGTGTACAGAAAAGCTTGCTTCTTTGTACACCTTTGTCACTACCAAAGATAATTAATCCTTAATCTCAATAAACCAAATAGGAGCAATTGCACCTACTTGTTTTAGACTGAGAAACCCCTAGAGTGGCAGGCGCTAACATGCGGCTGCCATTTTTAATTTATTTATGAATACTATTTGTAATTAATTATTCTAGAAGAAAAAAATATTTAATTGCTTAATATAAATTTGAAAAATTGTATATAGGAATATACATGAGAAACTGTAAGTGTTATGATTAATTAAAAGTGAAAATTAAGAATTTTTTGAGGGAGTGTTAATCATGAGCAATGTATTGATTATCGAGGCAAGTCACCGCGCGAAGGGTAATTCTCAGGACATAGCTGATTTAGTCGCTAGTCTTGCTGTAGAGGCAGGCAGAAGCGTAGAAACGATCAATTTGCGCAAGCTGAAATTTCATTATTGCATTGCCTGTGAAGCTTGTGCTACTACGGGCAAATGTGTTTTGCAGGATGAAATGCAAGGAGCTTATCAAAAGCTTCATGATGCAGAAATTATTGTAGTGGCAGCGCCTATTTATTTTCAAACAGTTGGCGGACTATTAAAGAATTTTCTAGATCGGTGCCAATGTCTTTATTCTATTCATTACTTGATGAAAGAAAATTTTGTCAAGGATGATACTTTACGCAGTAAACGCAAGCTATTACCAATTTTTGTAGGTGGAACAATGCTTGAAGACACCTTCCCTTGCGCTGAAAATACTATGCGCGTGTGGGGAATTGATCTTAATTGTCAGAAGCAAGCTGCTATTTGTTTAGGGAAAGTGGATTCTAGAGGAGACTTCCTAGCAGACCAAGTGAAAGTGGCGGAGGTAAGGGAGCGAGTTGAAAAGCTTTTTGCATAGCAAATATGTAATTAGGGGATGCAAAGGCGTCCTCTTTTTTTGTATTTATTGCTGTAAAAGTCAATTAAGTATAAGCAACAATAAGAAGCCATACGGCATATGAAAGAAAAAAAGTAATGGGGCATTTTGATGCAGGAAATCTTAGAAAGATGTCGAATATACAGAGTAGGTGGAATATCACGTTCCATTTGCTCTGCGTGGGAGTTGCAGAGCTTTATTTTGGAGAAAAGCAAGCTAGATTTTCAGCAAGAAATTATAACTTGTCTGGCTCTTAAATAATTGGGTACTAAACCCTAAGCTAATTTACAAGTAGGTAAAAAGGAGAGATAAAGATGAAATTAGCAAGAGAGCGTTACTTAAAGGTCTACAAGGATATGCTTTTAATTCGTCGCTTTGAAGAAGAGGTGGGGAAGTATGCCCAAAATGGAACCATTCCAGGATTTGTGCATTTAGGCATTGGACAAGAAGCCTCACAAGCAGGTATTGTTGATTGCTTGAAAGCTACAGATTACAAATTTCCGGATCATCGTGGTCACGGCGTGTGTATCCTTAGTGGGACAGAACCCAAATATGTAATGGCTGAATTATTTGGGAGAGCTGATGGAATAAATAATGGGCGTGGTGGATCGATGCATGTAAATGATCTAACTGTTCGCAATATGGGCTGTAATGGTATTCAAGGTTGTTTGCCAGTTTATGCCTTAGGGACAGCTTTTGCAGCTAGATATAAAAAGCAGAATGATGTATCAGCTGTATTTATGGGCGATGGAACCTTAGGTGAAGGAACCTGCCACGAATCAATGAATATGGCAGCAACATGGAAATTACCAATCGTCTACTGCCTGCTGAATAATCAATATGCTATTTCTACCCACTATACTACATCACATCCACAAAAAGAGTTGAAAACTTGGGGAGAAGGATATGAAGTGCCATCCTTTAGAATTGATGGAAACGATATTGAAGAAGTAATTGAATATACAGAAGCAGCAGTAGAGCGTGCTCGTAAGGGTGAAGGACCAACTTTATTAGAATTAATGACCTACCGCTGGCAAGGGCACTTTTCAGGTGATCCAGCAGCATATCGTCCAGAAGGTGAGCTTGAAGAATGGAAGAAAAAAGATCCTCTTATTATTGCAAGCAAGCGACTCGTGGAAAGGGAACACGTAACAGCAGAAGAATTAGCTGAAATTGCGCAAGAAGTTGAAAAAATTGTAGCTGATGCTGTAGAATTTGCCTTAAATAGCCCGATGCCAACTAAAGAAAGTGCCTTATTGCATGTATATGCAGATTTTGAAGTAGAGGGAAGATAGATGGCAAGAAAGATTTCGCTTTCAAACGCAAATAGCGAAACATTACACCAAGAAATGGAAATATTTCGTATTTTAATAATCAATCCAGGCTCCACTTCTACAAAGATAGCAATTTTCGAAAATGACCAACAAATGATGGAGAAAGTATTATATCATAGCACAGAAAAAATCAGTCAATACTCGCATATCATCCAGCAGTATGAATTTAGGATGCAGGAAATCATAAATGAACTGCAAAAGAACAAAATTGAATTAAGTAGTCTAAGTGCTATAGTAGGTAGAGGAGGCTTGCTAAAACCTTTGCAAAGTGGAACATATCTCATATCGAAAACAATGGTCGAAGAATTGCATCTTGGGAGATATGGAGAACACGCTAGTAATTTAGGGGCTATTATTGCTAGTGAACTGGCCAATAAACTAAAAATTCCAGCATATATCGTAGACCCAGTCGTCGTAGATGAAATGGAGCCCTTAGCCCGTATTTCCGGCATGCCAGAAATACAAAGAAAAAGTATCTTTCATGCGCTAAACCAAAAAGCCGTGGCACGTAAAGCTGCAGCAGAACTAAACAGAAACTATGATAACTGTAACTTTATAGTAGCACATCTAGGTGGTGGAATTTCCGTAGGTGCTCATTTACAGGGAAGAGTAGTAGATGTGAATAATGCCCTAGACGGGGAAGGACCATTCTCCCCAGAACGCACAGGTGGCTTACCTATCGGGGATTTGGTAGAGCTTTGCTTTAGTGGTAAAGTGACTAATGAAGAGCTTAAAAGAAAAATTAATGGTCAAGGTGGCTTGGCGGCTTACTTGCAAACAAATGATGGCAGAGTAGTAGAAAAGCTGATTAAAGAGGACAATCAGGAAGCTAAACTCATATATCAAGCTATGGCATATCAAGTTGCTAAGGAAATTGGAATGTGTGCTACGGTATTAAAGGGAAAAGTAGATGCAATAATTATCACAGGTGGGTTAGCTCATGATGCTAGCTTTGTCGGCTGGATAGATGAACGAGTATCTTTTATTGCTAAGATCATCGTTTATCCTGGTGAGGATGAAATGTCTGCTTTGGCGATGGGTGGACTTAGTGTGTTGAAAGGTGAAGCAAGCTTAAAAGCGTATTAAACCAAAGCGAAAAATTCTGACTAAGGATGATTAAGTGTGAATGCAAAACGTATGACATATACATCTAAGAATGAAATTGTTTTTCAACTATTAAGAGAAGAAATTCTTGAAGGCAAGCTGATACCTGGAACTCGCTATAGTGCAACAGAAATTGCTGAACAGTTGCAAATTAGCAAAACCCCAGTGAATTATGCAATTTTACTTTTGGCCGAACAGGGATTAATTACGATGCTTCCTAATGTAGGCTTTGAGGTGAAGGAGTTAGCGTGGCGGGAAATCGAAGAGTTAATGTATATCAAAAATGCCATGCATAAGCTAGCCTTGGGATGGCTAATGCAAGTAATTACAAAAGAGGATATTGCAGAATTCAAGAAATATTTGGAAAAAATAAAAAAATCCATTGAAAAGGCAAATGAGAAAGCTTATTTTATGGCTACAAAAGAGTTCTACTTTTCTATTGCGCGTAAAGCGGGAGCTAAAAGATGCTTGGATTATTATGAAAAATATTGGGATTATGAAGGCTGGTATGCAGTTAAAATACAGGAAAATAAGCACGGACTGCTTGCCTTATGCCAAGGACATGAAAAGCTAATTGCAGCTTTAGAAGGTAAGGATATCCCAAGCTTAAATCTCATTGCGGATGAGCATTTGGAAAAGAGTTTAATTTTATTAAAAGCAACAATTAGAATTTAGTTTTTACAAAAATATATTGGAACATATTTGGGAAATAAGAATTCAGAGTAGAAATGAAAAAGCAGGTGTTGCGAATTAAAGCGCAACACCTGCTTTTCCTATTAAACTATAAAAAAGGAGGCAAGCTAAAGACTTTCATTAACGGAAGGTGTTACAGCAAACCAATAAATAATGCTGTCTTGGTCAGAAATATTGCTATAGGAGTGGGGTGTGCTACCTGGAATAAACAGCACGTCATTAACAGCAGCTTCGTATGTTTGACCGTAAATTTCTAACTTGAGTGCTCCCTGCACAACCAAAGCGAAGTTATCCTCTGGTAAGCCTAAAGAATCCTCCTCGGTATGGTAATTTGCAGCAATGGTCATACAAAAACATTTATAGCCTTTTTCGCCACAAAGTGTTAATTCAAATTTTATCCCAGATTTTATGTTCAATACTTCTTCAAATTCATCTCTCTTGGTTAAGATTTTGGTAGACTTTAAGTGGTCGCTTAAGAAATCAACAATGGTAGTACCTAATGCTTCGGTGATACGATTAAAATTCACCAAAGTAGGACTATTCACGTCCCTTTCAATATTGCTTAAAAAACTCACTGAAAGATCTGTACGAACAGACAGTTCTTGGAGGGTTATTTTTTTTGCTTTTCTTATTTCCTTGAGCTTTTTGCCTATCTCCATTCAAACACTACCTAACTAATAAATTTATTAAATTAATAGTAGCATTCAAAAAAAAACAAGTCAAGATAATAATATATATTTTACATAAATATAAAATATATATTGACAATATAAGACTAAAATTCTATAATCAAAGAAAAAAAGCGCGTATATTCAGCGTAAAAGCTTTTAATGTCTAATAAATTACATAATAGTGTAATTGTTAGTTATTATAAATTATACTATTATAGAATAACGGGGGTGAGAATAAGAAGATAAAGACTGTACAGAAAAACTATGAAGATCAAATTTCTTGATGGAGGTGGTTTTTTGGAAAAGGTTGATATGCTAGTCATAAATGCTATGGTGATCACAATGGATGACACAAGAAGAATTTTGACTAACGGAGGATTAGCTATCAAAGCTGATCTAATTGTAGAAGTAGCAAGCACTGAAAATTTACTGAAAAAGTATTCAGCAGATAAAGTAATTGATGCAACTGATAAGTTTGTGTTTCCTGGGATGGTAAATACCCATAATCACTTATTCCAAGTGCTCTTGAAAGGTGTAGGTAAAGATAAGAAACTTATTGATTGGTTAGAATGTACGATTATGCGTTCATACAATAATATCAGTGAAGACGATATCTACTTAGCTACAATGGTAGGTTGTATAGAGCAAATAAAATCAGGTGTAACTACAGTTTTAGACTATCAGTATGCTCATGGCAAAAGGTATTTAAGCGATGCTGTGATAAAGGCTTTTGAAGATTTAGGCATAAGGGCAATTCTTGGAAGAGGGCATACAGATACATTAAGCTTCCCAGAATATTGCAAATGCGACTACAATGAATCAGAAAAGGAATATTTTGAAGACATTAGAAGATTATCAGAAAAATATAGAGATAGTCCTACTGTGGATATTGCAATTGCACCAGCAATTATTTGGACATTAAGTGAAGACGGGTTTAAGGAGTGTGCTAGGTTAGCAAAGGAATTAGGGACCTTTAACACCATTCACACTCTTGAAACCGAAGAAGATAATGCATACAGCTTAGAGAAATATGGAATTTCTACCATGGAATTTTATGAAAGATGCGGTATACTCTCCGCCTCTCTCCTAGCTGTTCATTGTGCACAAATTAATAAAGAAGAAATACAAAAGCTAAAGCAATATGGAGTTAAGGTTTCTTACAACGCTATCTCCAACATGATGATTGGCTATAAAGCACTACCAGTTCAGGATTTACTTGACGCAGGAATTGTAGTTGGTATTGCGACAGACGGTGCTGCTTCTAATGACAATCAAAATATGCTGGAGGTAATGAAAATTTCAGCCTTGTGGCAGAAAGCAGCATATAGAGACCCTGCTGTGTTGCCAGCGACTAAAATTTTAGAAATGGCAACCATTGATGGAGCAGATGCTGTTTTTAAGAAAGATGTTATAGGTTCTTTAGAAGTTGGTAAAAAAGCAGATTTCTTTATATATAATCCAAAATTCTGTAACACAGTGCCAGTACTTGATCCGGTTGTAAGTATTGTTTATGGTGCCGGAGAAAATAACATTGAAACAACTGTGGTTAATGGGAAAATAATCTTGGAAGATGGCAAGATTCTAGGAATTGATGAAGAGGAAATGCTTATGAGATTACAAAAAGCTGCTTATGATTTAAGAAAAAAATCAGGAATCGATAATTATCTCTGGAACCAAAAAGTTGATGTTGAACCGTTTCAAAAATAAAAAAAACAAAGGTGGAATGAAAATGAAAAAAATTATCGCTGTGTTACTGTTAATGAGTATGCTCTTCTCGCTTGTTGCTTGTGCACCACCAGAAGTTAAAAATGCAGAACCTGCAGCAACAACAGAGGCTGCTGTTACGCCAGAAGCACCAGCAAAAGTTTATAAGGTTGGAGCTGTTTTCACTGGCCCTGCATTAGATGGCGGCTGGAATGAAGGTTGTTTCAAAGGTCTAAAAATCATGCAAGATGAATTAGGATATGAAACCCACTATACAGATAATATTAAACAGTCTGATGATGAATCTATTATCAGGCAATATGCAGAACAGGGTTATGATTTAATTATTGGACACGGGTGGGAATATGGTCCAGCTTTAGAAAAAGTAGCTAAAGAATATCCTGATTTACACTTTTTACAAACAGGTGGCGATGCAGGTGGAAAAGCGCCTAACTTAGCATCAGGTGTATTCACTACTGGTGAACTTGGTTTCCTTTTAAGTGAAGTAGCTGCAAAATTAACCAAGACTAATTCAACAGGTTTTATCGCAGGCTTTGAATTACCTACTATAGTAGGCGAGTACGATATGATGAGGTACACGGTACCATTTTTAAATCCAAAGGCAAAAGCAGAAGCAATTTACACTGGGTCTTGGACAGATGTTGCTAAAACAAAGGAAACTGCAAAGGTTATGATTGATAAAGGTGTTGATGTTATTTTCGGTATTAACAATGCTTGCGATGCTGGAACAATTCAAGCATTACAGGAATCTGGTAAAGATGTATTTTTCCTTGGTTGGTCAGGAGACTGGCATGATGCAGGACCAGATGTGGTTGCAACTAGTGGAGTACAATCCTTTGGAGTTATTCTAAAACTAGTAGGAGAATCAGTGCAAAAAGGAACTTTTGAGGGAAAAATGAAGTCTTATGGCATCAAAGAAGGCGCATCATCTTTAGGAACTTGGTCAAGCAAGGTTCCTGAAAATGTTAAAAATGAAGTTATGGCTGATTTTGAAAAATTCAAAACCGGTGAATACACCATGGAAACAGTAAATAAAATGATTGGATTCACAAAATAAAAGAAGAATCCTGTACGCAAATAACGCTACATTATACTATAATGGTATAGTGTAGCGTTATTTAAAACTAGATATTTAGATTAGAAAATAGAGTCAGGTGGGACGGAGGTATAAAATTGTCTGATGTATTAGTATTGGAGAAGATTACTAAAAAATTTGCCAAAGTGACGGCAAACAAAGATATAAGCATGAATCTACAAAAAGGCGAGGTGTTAGCCCTTTTAGGAGAGAACGGCGCGGGTAAAACAACCCTCATGAACTGTGTTTGCGGACTTTATAAGCCTACAAGTGGCAAAATCTATGTAAATGGTACAGAGGTTGAAATACATGGATGCGAAAATGCTACAAAACTAGGTATAGGCATGATTCATCAACATTTTATGTTAGTGCCAGAACTTTCTGTAGCGGAAAATGTGATTTTGGGAATTAATCGTCCAAAAGATTTTTTTCTAAAGATTGGTGAAGTAGAAAGTGAAGTTCAAAAACTCTCAGAGTTATATAATTTTGGTATCGACCCCAAAGCTTTGGTTAAAAATTTGCCAATTGGAATGCAACAGCGTGTAGAGATTATCAAAACACTTTATAGAAAAGCGGATATTATTATTTTGGATGAAGCTACGGCAGTACTAACACCATCCGAGGCGCGAGAATTATACGGCATCGTAAAAAAACTCACAAAAGAAGGAAAATCAATTGTAATCATTACTCATAAACTTGAAGAGGTCATGGAAATGGCAGATAGAATTGTAGTTTTAAGAGATGGCAAATATATTGGGAGCACCTTGAAAAAAGATACTAATGTCAAAGAACTAGCAACTATGATGGTGGGAAGAGAAGTTCTATTTAATTTTAAGGAAAGAACTAATTCTATTGGGGACATTAGATTGCAAGTGGAAGGATTGACATTATATAATGAATTTGCAGTAAAGAAGCTAGATAATATCTCATTTAATTTACATGCTGGTGAAATTTTTGGAGTAGCGGGTGTAGACGGAAATGGTCAAATAGAATTATCAGAAGCATTAACAGGTATGATGGATTATCAAGAGGGAAAAATCATTATCAATGGTAAAGAAAAAAGGAAATTTTCTACTATGGAATCATATAGCAATAATGTTTCACATATACCACAAGACAGACAAGCAACAGGACTTATTATGGAGAGAAGCATCGCAAAAAATTTGGTACTGGCAGATTATCGAAAGCTGCCTTTTTCCAAAAATGGATTGATGCAAGAAACTGCTGTGAAAGAACACGGGCAAAAAATGATTAACGAATATAGAATTAAAGCTGCAGGTGAAGAAATAGCAGTAAAGGAACTTTCTGGAGGCAACAAACAAAAAGTAATTTTAGCGAGAGAAATTGATCGCAAGCCAGATATCTTGATTGCAGTGCAACCAACCAGGGGTTTGGATATTGGGGCGACAGAGTTTGTGAGGCAAAAACTGCTAGATGAACGAAATCGTGGAGTTGGGGTTTTACTAATTTCGACAGAATTAGAGGAAATACTGCAAATAGCAGATAGAATAGCAGTACTATTCAAGGGTAGTTTTATGGGCATTCTAGATAAAAAATGCACTGACATCGGAGAAATTGGGATGCTAATGGCAGGAGTTAAAAATGCTCACTATGAAGGAGAACTACAATGATTAAAGCAAATATAATGGGGTTATTTGGCAAAGATTATTCCAGAAAGCTGATGCTTTCAATCTTGGGAATTCTATTAGGATTGTTTTTTGGTGGAGTGATTATTTTTTTACAGGGAGTAAATCCTCTCTATGCCTATTACTATTTGATTAATGGTGCTGTAGGAAGCTCACAAGCAATTATTTCTAGTATTTTAAAAACAATACCCTTGGGCATTGTTGGTTTAGCAGTTATATTTGCATATAAAGCTGGTATTTTTAATATTGGCGGAGAAGGTCAATTTTATTTAGGCTCTATTGGAGCAACTATTGTTGGGACTATACCATTGCCAATCAGCCAGGTGGCACATGTGATATTATGTTTGTTGGCAGCAATTATTTTTGGTGGTTTTTTTGCAGCAATTCCGGGATACTTGAAAGCATACCGAGGCTTTAATGAAATTATTACAACGATGCTCTTAAATTATATTGCTATTCTTTTTACTAGCTATTTACTGCAGGGGCCTTTGAGGGAACCAGGAACTTATTACAATAGATCATCCTCGTTGCAGCCTACAGCTTTACTTTCACCGATTATTACAGGAACAAGATTACACTTTGGCTTAATTATTTTTTTAGTTTTAGCAATCATCATTTACTTTGTTTTTAAGAAATCTACATTAGGGTTTAGACTGGAAAATGTAGGTATGAATAAAAGGGCAGCTTTTTATGCAGGCGAAAATACTAAGAGACTCATGCTATTAGCCATGTGTGTGAGCGGAGCGATAGCAGGTATTGCAGGTGCTGTGGAAATTATGGGTGTGAATGGTGCGCTAGTAGAAAATTTTGTGGTGGGAATCGGTTATGATGGAATTGCCGTCGCTCTCTTAGCTAGTCTTAATCCTTTGGGGGCAATATTATCTGCCTTTTTCTTTGGGGCACTGAGAAACGGAGCAAACAGTATGCAAATTTCTATCGGAATATCTTCAGCATTTGTTTATATTATCCAAGCATTGGCGGTATTTTTCGTTGTCTTAATTCCAGGCGTACCTAGATTTATTAGAAAATATAAAGGAGTAAAATAAAATGTTAAAAGAATTTTTAAACCTAGTATTTAGCACTGCATTTTTAACAGCAAGTATAACTTATTCTACACCTTTTATTTTGGCTGCTATGGGTGGTATTGTTTCAGAGCGAAGCGGAGTCCTGAATTTAGGCTTAGAAGGAATGATGCTAACTGGGGCGTTATTTGCTTTTGTTGGATCATATTTTACGGGAAGCCCAGTGATAGGAGTGCTTTTTGCTGTAGGGGCTAGTATGGTTTTAGGTGTTGCACATGCAATTGCTTGTGTAGAATTTGGTGCGAATCAAGTAATCTCAGCTGTGGCGATAAACATTTTTGCCGTAGGACTAACAAGTGCACTTTTTAAAAGCTTTTTTCAGAATGAAACAGGTCAACTTTTCTCACCGGGGTTTGAAAAAATACAGATTCCTATTTTGAAAGATATTCCTGTTTTAGGAAATGCAGTTTTCAGTCAAAATATTTTTACTTACATAGCTATTATTTTAGTCCCGTTAACCTACATTGTGTTTTATAAAACAAAAATTGGCTTGAAGATTAGAGCATCAGGAGAATATCCTAAAGCTGCAAATACCATGGGTGTAAAAGTACAAAAGGTGAGAATTTTATCAGTTATCTATAGCTCAGCTATTGCTGGTATTGCAGGTGCTGCATTATCGATTGCGGGTATTAATACTTTTATCGAAAATATTAGTGCAGGTAGAGGGTTTATTGCTTTTGCTTGTATTATATTTGGTAAATTCAATCCTATTGGAACTGCAATAGCAGCACTTATGTTTGGCTTGGCAGATGGATTGCAAATTAGAATTCAATCTACCGGACTTCCTATCCCTTATCAATTACCATTGATGCTACCATATTTATTAGCTTTTGTGATGCTGTTTTTATCGGGTAAAAATTTTTCACCACAAAGCTGGGGCGTTCCATATTTTGCAAATGAAGAAGAATAGGGTGAAGAGATGAAAACATTAGTATTTTTTGGGTCTGCACGCAGTAATGGTACCACAAGAGCAATGGTGGATGTATTTTTAAGTAAATTAAAAGGTGAGGTTGAAGAAATTAATTGTTATAAATTAATGGTTGAACCCTGTAGGGATTGTCGCTATTGCTTAAAAGTCAACAAGTGTGTTATAAAAGATGAGATGGTGGAAATTTATCAAAAAATTGATGCTGCTGATAATTTTATTTTTGCAGCTCCAATGTATTGTTATTCAGTCCCAGGGCCTATGAAAACATTTATTGATAGATTACAAGTTTACTGGGCTGCAATAGTAAGAAAAGATAAACCCGAAAAATTCATCAAAAAGGGTGCATATCTCTTAAGCGGAGGCGGTCCTAGTTTTGAAAACCAATTTACTGGAGGAGAACTAGTTCTCAAAGCGGCACTCCACGACATTAATGCAAATTTTATAGGTGGCGTATTAATGGATGATGCGGATAATGCAAAGCTTCCAACTAGGCCGGAGATTATTGCAAACATTATTAAAATTGCTGAACAGATGAATGGAAATTAGTGTTAAATTACCTTACAAAAAAGCCATAAAATGGTAGAATGTATTTGGAGGTGTAAGGATGACAAAAAAAATTCTGATTAAAAATGCAAAAGCTATTGTGACTTGCAATCAACTTGATCAAGTGTTTTATGATACAGATTTACTGATTGAGGATAGGGAGATTGTGGCTATCGGGAAAAATCTTGCTGCGCTTGGTGCAGAGATAATTGATGGTCGAGATAAATTCATTTATCCAGGGCTTGTCAATACCCATCATCACTTTTTTCAAACCTTTGTACGCAATTTAATGAAGGTTGATTATCCAAATATTTCTGTGATAGATTGGTTAGATGTGGTTTATGGCATTTTTCAGAATGTGACGGAAGATGTGATGTATTATTCTTCCCTAACTGCTATGGCGGATCTCATAAAACATGGTTGTACCTGTGCTTTTGATCATCAATACTGCTATCCTAGGAAAGCGGGAAAAGAATTAATAGACCGCCAAATGGAAGCTGCAGCGCTTTTAGGTATTCGCTATCACGGAGGACGTGGGGCAAATAATTTACCCATGAGTGCAGGTAGTCCAATTCCAGACGAGATGCTAGAAACAACAGCGGAATTTATTGCAGACTGTGAGAGGTTAATCTTAAAATATCACGATGCTAAACCGTTTTCTATGTCACAAATTGTGGTAGCTCCTTGTCAACCGGTTAATGCATATTCGGATTTATTTACAGAGTCTATACTGCTGGCTAGAAAATATGGAGTAAAATTACATACCCACCTAGGTGAAGGTGAAAACGAACTTATGTTAGCGCGCTATGGTAAAAGAACCCTAGCTTGGTGCGAAGAAATTGGCTTTGTAGGCGAGGATGTTTGGATTGCCCACGGTTGGGAGTTGACACCTGAAGAATACCTTGTAATGGGTAAGACTGGCACTGGAGTATCACATTGCCCTGGACCTGCAGTATTGGGTGGTTATCCGATTCTAGATATACAAGCGATGCAAAAAGCAGGCATGTTAATTAGCTTAGGTTGCGACGGATCGGCAACGAATGACAGTTCTAGCCTTTTGGATTCTTTAAGGGTAGCATACTTAATGCAAACTTATTTTGCAAAGCCTAGAGGAGGCTGCGTAACTCCCTATGAAATGCTGAAAATTGCTACAATTAATGGGGCGAAAACCTTAGGGAGAAGTGATTTAGGTAGCTTGGAAGTTGGAAAAGCTGCAGATTTATTTATGATTGATACTGGTGTATTAGAAATGACTGGCACCCTGCATGATCCAAAAAATGTGCTGGCGCGTACTGGAGTTACTGGTCCTGTTTGGTTGACGATGGTTAATGGCAAAGTTGTTTGGCAAAATGGCCAACTGACAGGAGTGGACGAGCGAAGCTTGGCAGCCAAAGGCGAAGAGGTATGCACTAGAGATTTAAGAGCTAAGTGCGATGTTTTCAAGTAAAATATAGGTAGCATGAGTTGTAATTCTTGTTTAAGCACTTGCTTTTTCTCCATAAAAAGGTGTAAGCTCTATTTAAGTAAATAGTAGTTAAAAACTATAAAGGAGGTAAGTGTGATGAAGAAAAAATTAGGTGCTGTGGTAGGACTATATCCTACTCCAGTGACAGTTGTAGGCACGGTGATCAACGAAAGAATCAATTGGATTAATGTAGCCCATGTAGGTGTAATTGGTATGGATTCCATCATGCTTAGCATCAATAAAATTCATTATAGTAATCAAGGCATTATCGATAATGGCACTGTATCAGTAAATTTAGTTACTGAAGAAATGATTGTTGCTGCTGATTATGTTGGTATGAAAACAGGTAAAAACACTGATAAATCTGAGGTTTTTGAGGTTTTCTACGGAGAACTTGATAATGCACCCATGATAAAACAGTCGCCATTATGTATGGAATGTAGGGTGACTGATATTTATGATTCAGGCACACACAATAATTTTATTTTGAAGGTTGTAAACACCTATGTAAGTGAGGATAAGCTAAGTGATACCGGCAAGATTGACTTTGAAAAGGTGCAACCTGTACTTTTTGAAATGCCTAATATGCAATATCTCTCTACTGGAAAAAAAGTAGGTAAATGTTGGAGTGATGGTAAGAAATACGAAAAATAAAAGATTTAATGTTAATATCATTGATGTGAGGTATAGAAATAAAGTAGCAGGAACCTTTAATGGTTCCTGCTACTTTATTTCTATACCCGACTACTTTCGCGATGTAAAAGTTCTACGGGTAAAATAATCTGTTCTGGTTTTTTTTGAGGATTTTTTATATGCTCTAAAAGTAATCGTGCTGCTCTTTGCCCAACTTCGGCGTTAGGCGAGTTTATTGTACTTAGGGCTGGAGTTGAATAGCTAGTCATTGGAATATTATCAAAGCCAATTATTTCCATATCTGCTGGCACTTGTATACCAAGTTCGTTCGCTCCCTTAAGTGCACCTAAGGCGATTATATCATTGAGACAAATAATTGCAGTAGGCTTGTCTGCTCTTTCCATTAAGCGGTGTAGTGCTAAGCGTCCACTTTCCATATCAGCAAAACGAGCTGCCTCTACTGACAAGCGCACATTATGCAAGCAATTATCAGCAAGGTAGTTACGAATAGCCAAGAGCCGCCGTTGTGAGGCAACAAAATTAAGTTCACCGCTCACCACAGCGATATGTGTATGTCCATTTGCTAAATAAAACTTTAAAACATCAATAACTCCTTGTTCATCATCAATATATACACTGCTATATGCACAGTTTGTAGGCATGCGTTCTAAAATTACAGCTGGTACATCGATATTATCCATTATTATTTCGAAACTACCATCAACAAAGGCAGAACCAGAAATAATAAAGCCTTTAACTTGTCTTTGATCGATACTTTTCAAGACATCTAGTTCCTTTTCATGATAACTTTGACCAGAAATTACTACTAGATTCAAGTTGTGTTGCAGAAAATAATGTTGGCAACCCTCAGCCATTTGAGCAAAAACAGAATTTGTTAAAGTGGGAAGTAGCATACCTACAAGATTAGACTGTCCAGTGGAAAGTGCCTTTGCTAAAGGGTTTGGTACATAATTTGTCTTCTTGATGACATCCATAATTCTCTCTCTAGTTTCCGCTTGCACTATCTCTGGTGTATTTAAGGCCCTTGAAACAGTGGCAGTTGAAACCCCTGCTAAACGAGCAATATCACTTATTGTATGTGAAATATTGAACACCTCTTCTCTCTCTTTCTATTATGAAAAAAAAAACTAAAAAGGTCAAGAAGTATTTACAAAAACAATAATTTGTGCTACAATGCAAATATGAAATCGGTTACAGACACAGAAGCTATATATATAAAGGAATTACAATATAAATTATTTCATAATACAACATAGATAGTGAAATCGATTACACAAAATTGGAAAGGAGTGAAGCTAATTGGGATATTATTTAGGTATAGATGTTGGTGGCAGTGGTATTAAAGGGGTTTTAGCAGATGAACATGGCAATGTGATTGCTGAAGAGCAGGTAAGCTATACAATTGCTCATGAGCATGTTGGTTGGGCAGAGCAGGACGCGGAGCTTTGGTGGCAGGGTGCGAAAAAAATTCTACAGACTTGCGTGAATGCAAACCCCATAGTTAAAGATGAACTACAAGGTATTATGATTTGTGGAATGGTACCGAATCTTGTACCAATTGATTGTAAGGGTAAGCTAATCAGACCAGCTATACTTTATCGAGATAACCGTGCCTTGGAAGAATGTCGATACTTAAATGGGCAATATGGCACTAATTTTAATATGCAGGATGTAACACCAAAGTGGACTTGGTTAAAGAATCATGAGCCTGAAAATTTTGCAAAAATTGCGCTAATCTTAAATACTCATTCTTTTATTGCTTATAAATTAACAGGGATTGCTAATGCCGATGCAGATACTGCCAGTCTTTTGGGCGAAGGAGTATATGATCAAACTACAGGCTGGAATAAGCAACTGTTAGAACAAATTGGGCTACCAGTATCGGTTTTGCCACCCTGCTTTTACCCGGGGGAAATCGTCGGAAATATTACACTAGCTTTGCAGCAAGAATTCGGATTTACGAAAAATATTCCAGTGCTAGCAGGCAACGGTGACTCTTTAGCAGCAATGCTGGGCACAGGGGTAGTAAATGCAGATGATGCGATGATTTATCTTGGGACAGCTGCTACTCTATGGTATATGGAAGAGGATTTAGCTAAGCTTGCCCATGATTTGATATTTGCAAGTGGCAAGTTGCATTTTGTAGGCAATGCGCTAACAGGAGGGGAACTTGCTCGTTGGTTTCGTACTTCCATGCAGCTCAGTGGTGAAAGCTTTACCTTGGCAGAACTAGAAGCTGGAGCAAAAATAGTAGCGGCTGGGAGTGAGGGCTTGTTTTTTTTACCACATCTAATGGGTATGAGAACGCCAATTGCTAATCCTTTGGCAAGTGGTTCCATTTTAGGGATTTCACCAACGCATACTGCACTGCATATCTATCGTGCTTTAATGGAAGGGGTAGCCTATAGCCTTTATGATAGCTACCAAGCTTCTGGTAAAAAAGCCCAGCGTTTAGTAATTACTGGCGGCGGTGCAAAATGCACTTTGTGGCGGGAAATCATTGCCAATGTTTTTAATTTACCTGTAGAGTATTATGCTAAGAGTGATGGAGCTTTAGGTGTAGCCTATTTTACAGCCTATTCTTTAGGAGAATTTACAGATTTTGCACCTCTCAGATATGGGTGGTTAGGTGAAAGTGCTACAGTAAAACCAACATCAGAATTGGTTGCTACTTATAAAACGAGCTTTAGAAAATACCTCAAGCTAGATAAAAAAATGCAGGATTGCTATCAAATCTTAAATTTGGAGGGATAAAATGAAAATTGTTGCTTTTTCTGGTAGTTGCAAAAAAAATGGTAATACGGCTACAGCCATAAAAAGAATTTTGGCTGGAGCTGAAGCTGCAGGGGCAGAAACAGAGCTATTTTATCTTGGCGATTATACTATTAAGCCCTGTACAGGTTGCCAAGCCTGTGAGAAAACTCATCAGTGCGTAATTAAGGATGATGATATTGCTCCAATACATGCTGCCATTGCCAGCTGCGACGCCATTGTGGTGGGAACTCCCACTTATTATGGTGATATAACGGGACTATTTAAAAACTATGTAGATAGAAATTATCCTTTCATTGAAGTAGTGGCAAAAGATAACAATACGAAAGAATTGGTTTTTGGCAGTAGCTTAAAAAAAGTTAAGCCGGGTGTGATGGTAGCTGTTAGTGGTGGCATGGGTGAAGAAGTTTTTACCAGTCATAGGAAGGTAGTCGGCTATCATTTTAATGATATTAACGCCTATATTTGGAAAGAGTTATTAATAACACACACAACTTGGGAGAAGATGGGACCAAATCATCATCTGTGGGATGTGGCATATCAGATTGGCAAAGATTTGGTTGGTCAAGTAGAACACGGTGAGCACCCAGCAATAATAAACGAGATTTCTTAGGAGGTTAACGGATGAAGGCTTTAGTAAGATATGCAGATGAAGCAAAAGCTTGGCGGGTGGAAGATATTCCAGAACCAAACTGCGGTTCAGACGAAGTGAAAATCAAGGTAGCTTATGCAGGAATTTGTGGTAGTGATTTACATATGTATCACGGTGTTTTTATTGTACCAGGTAAGTTCGTTTCCGGACATGAGTTTAGTGGAACAATTGCTGAACTAGGAAAAGATGTAAAGGGCTTTGAAATAGGAGAAAGGGTAACTGTAGAGCACACCTATTCCACCTGTGGAGTTTGTAAGGCATGCAGAAGAGGTTCTTATCAGCTATGCAAAGAACGCAAGTCCATTGGCTTTGATAAAAATGGAGCGTTTGCAGAATATGTATTAGTGAGACCAGCCTATATTCATCGTTTGCCAGCGAATGTTAGCTTACAAGAAGCTGCGCTTTCTGAACCGTTAGCATGTGCAGTACATGCAGTAGAAATGGTGAAGCCAGAGCCAAGCGATAAAGTGCTGGTAATAGGTCCAGGGCCAATTGGACTTTTAACAGCACTAACTTTTAAGGCACATAACTCTCAGGTAGACATCATCGGCACACCAAGTGATGCCTTACGTTTAACAAAGGCCAAAGAAATGGGGATTAATGTTATAGAAAAGGCTGAAGAAGATGGCTATACTATCGTAGCCGAATGTTCTGGTAGTGCGGGTGGCATGAACTTAGCGCTCCGCTCAATTGAAAGAGGCGGCAAATATCTGCAAATTGGAATTGCAGGTAAGCCTGTAACTCTTGATTTTGATCATCCACTCTATAAAGAGCTAACCATGTATGGCACTTATTGTCACAATTATCCTTCTTGGGAAAAAACAATAGATTTTATGGCGAAAGGACTTATTGATGTTAAGCCAATCATAAGTGATGTTATTAGATTAGAGGATTGGGAAAAAGCAATTGAGTTATTAGATTCACAACTTGCATTAAAAATTCTAATAGGATTAGAGGCGTAGGGCGATGAAAAACAGAATTTTGGTATTTAGTGATGTAAAAAAAAGTGAAATCTTAGAAGTAGAGACAAAATCAGTCGCAGCAGATGAAGTGCTTATAAAGATTGATTCATGTGGTCTCTGTACTTGGGAGCGACATATTTACAGTGGGAAAGAGCCAGCAGGCTTTCCATTTCATGGTGGACACGAAATTGCGGGTACTGTAGTGGAGTTTGGAAAAAATGTAACGGGATTAACAGTTGGCGCTCCAGCAGCAGTAGTAAGCTGGAAAAGATGCAATGCTTGCGACCCTTGCCGTAAAGGATTTGATAATCATTGTGAAAGTATGAGCGGTGATTTGCCACAAGGAACGCTTTGGGGGCCAGGTGGTTTTGCAGAATATATAGTTGTGAAAAACTATGAGGTATTTCCTTTAGGCAATAAAGTGCCGTTACATTATGGTACGCTTGCGGAGCCATTGTCCTGTGTTACACGTGGAGTTAAACGCAGTCATATTAAAACAGGTGATACAGCTGTAGTAGTTGGTGCTGGTATCATGGGCTTATTATTTATGAAGGTTTTGCAATATAGGGGTGTACAAGTAATCGTAGCGGAGATAGATGCTAAAAGACGTAATCTTGCATCTACTATGGGAGCTGAATATACAATTAATCCAGCTGAAGTAGATTGGCAAGAACAGATAATGAAAATCACTAAAGGTAAAGGTGCTGAAACTGTTTTTTATACTGCAGGTGGAGGCGAAATGATTAATAACTGCATGAAAGTTACTGCTATTGGTGGTAGTGTAGTGATTTATGCCCCAATTCACAGTACGAAAACTGTTCTCGAGTCAGATATTATTCATTATAACGAACTTAACATTATAGGGACTATTAGACACGATAAAGAAAGTGTATTTGAGGCTGTAAGAATTTTAGGAAGTGGCAAGCTTGATCTAACTGGCTTAAATCTTGTAAATGGTAATTTATATGATATCGTAGCAGAAATGGAAAAAGCAGATAATGACTTAGATATTCACCGAATTTTGTTGAAGCCATAAGTAGCCAGATAACTGCGGAGAGAAAAAAATAGAGCTTATACAGATAGCAGAAGGTGATGAGTGCGTAGCGCTCAGGCCGTATAATATTGAGCTAAGTAGATAAAAGTAATAAACAAGAAAAAATCATCTTCGGACTACTCATAAATATGGGGCTAACGTTGAAATAAAACCAAATTTCAGGAGGAATATTATTATGATGACAGCAGGAAAATTTAGAAGATTAAGTAACATTACTAGGGCCGATGGCCGCGCAACAATTATTGCCTTTGACCACGGTGCTACAAGTGGACCATTAAAAGGAATCGAAGATCCAGCAATTATTTTGCAAAAATTAGTTGATGGTAAACCAGATGCTATTCTTTGCACAATTGGAATTGCAGAAAAATACAAAGAAATTTTAGCAAATACAGGTTTAATTATTCGTATAGATTTTCCAGCGACTGATTTAGTTTCAGGTCCATCTGATTGCATGCTTTTAATTGAAGTTGAAGAGGCTGTGCGTTTAGGCGCAGATGCAGTAATCATGACTGCAGGACCTGGTGCAGGTGTTGAGCGTACAACTATGGCTAACTTTACTAAAGTAGGTCGTGATTGTGATAAATATGGTATGCCTTTCATTGCTGAAATGTATCCAGGCGGATTTAATCCAGCACCTGAAATGATTAACATTGAAAACCTGAAATTAGCAGCGCGTATGGCTGGTGAATGGGGCGCAGACTTCTTGAAAATGCCTTATCGTCCTGGTTATGAAGAGGTTGTTAATGGTACTTTCATTCCAATCGTTGTACTTGGTGGTGCTAAAACAAACTCTGAAGAAGAATTCTTAGCAAGTATTAAAGATGCTATTGATGCTGGTTCAGTTGGCTGTGCAATTGGTCGTAATGCCTGGGGTGCAGCAAATCCAACAGGTATGGTAAAAGCCTTAAATGCAATTATTCATGACGGCGCTGATGCAGCAACAGCAGCAAAATTCTTAAAATAAAATATGCACTTGTGGCAAAATTGCAGAGCTTAAACAAGGCAATGTGCCGAAATTGAGAAAGGGATGTGAACAATGAAGGGTTTAATTATGACTGCACCTCTAACTATGAGTTTAGAGGAAATAGCAGTACCTGAAATGAAAGAAACTGATATTTTAGTAAAAGTAAAAGCTTGCGGTATTTGCACTTGGGAGCAAAAGGCTTATCAAAAAACAAAATATCCTTTCTTTGGCGGACATGAAATTTGTGGTATCGTAGAAAAAATTGGTAGTTCAGTAAAAACAGATGTTAAGGTTGGAGATACAGTAGCTATCGCAAGTATTACTCGTTGTGGTGAATGTTATTTCTGCCGTACAGGGCAAGATAATCTTTGTCTTTATGGTGAAGAAAATGCCGTAGATGGTAAAGCTTGGGGTCCAGCAGGTTTTGCAGAATATGTGGTAGCTAAGGGCTATCAAGTTTACAAACTAACCAATGAAATGGATTATGCATTAGGTACAGTATCTGAGCCGATTGCTTGTGTACTCCGTAGTGTAGAAAAAGGCAATTTAGATTTTGGTGATATTTGTGTAGTACAAGGCGCTGGTATCATGGGTATGCTTCATGTGAAATTGGCAAAGCTCAAAGGAGCTACAGTTATCGTTTCTGAGCCAGATGCTGGCAGAAGAGAAAAAGCAATTGCCGCTGGAGCAGACTTTGCAGTTAGCCCCTTTGAAGTAAATCTCAAAGCATTAGTAATGGAAAAAACGGGCAATGTAGGAGCAAAAGCAGTTTTCTTTACAGCTGGTGGTGCAAAAGCCATTGAGCAAGCATTAGAAATTGTTACCTTAGGTGGAGTAATTGTACTATATGGTTCCTTAAATCCAGATGCACCAATTACTATTTCTGCTAATAAAATTCATTATAGCGAAACAGTAATCACTGGGGCAGCAAAACACACCAGAAAATCTTTCCAAGAAGCAACTCAGCTTTTAGCTAATGGAACAATTGATGTGAGTGATTTAATCAGCGAAAGAATTGCTTTTGCAAAATATGATTTAGCTTTTGAACGCGCAGTATCTCCTGATACATACCGCGTAGTATTTACAATGGAATAGCTTTAATAAGTGATTATAAGAAGGCTTCTGCAGCAATTGCAGAAGCCTTCTTTGTTTTTAATTTTAGAATTAGACTATAGATTATTTGGTAAAATACTAGTATAGCTAGGATGTAAATGATAAGATGAAGAAAATAATGCGAGAAAAGCTTAACTGAGCATGATTTATTGTTTCGTTAACAGGATGCAGGCAAAATATAGCTGTGAAGGAAAGATGGTGTAAGAAATGTTGCGTATTATTAGCTTATCACAAGTGCAGGAGCTTCATGAGAATATTGATGAAGTGACCTTAGCGAGAATTACTTCAGGTCAGGTTGAAAGATTGGAATGCTTAGATGGATTTGACTTAATTGCTTTCGATTGGTACGATATTTTTGCCCAGTCGTCGGAACCTGCCCAGGTTTTGATTTATTTTTCAGAGCAGGATTTATTTTTTATTTGTGAGAATGCTAAGTGTCTAAAAATGGTGAAGGAGAAAACTAATGAATTAGATACCACAGAAAAAACCATTGCCGCCTTTTTTGTAGAATTGATGAAGCCGGATATGGATTATTTGGAGAAACTTGAGGATGAAATTGGTTTACTTGAGGATGAGTTAATCCTAAAATCACATACAGAGTGCGCTCGTGATCTAATCGGTTTCAGACGGATTTTAACTAGATTAAAGAAATATTATGAACAGTTAAACAGTATTTTTGAAGAATTTGTAGAAAATGAAAACAATCTAATTTCTGCGGAACATTTGAGATACTTTAAGGTATTAGACAATCGTGTAGACCGATTATTCAGTTCGGTAAAGCATCTACGTGATTATGTTTCACAAGTGCGAGAAGCTTATCAAGCGCAGGTCGATATTGAACAGAATAAACTAATGAAGGTATTTACGGTAATAACCTCCATTTTTTTACCTTTGACACTTATTGTGGGTTGGTATGGAATGAATTTAAAAATGCCAGAATTCGATTGGGATTACGGATATACAATGGTAATTATTCTTAGTTCTGCAGTCTTCGTATTTAGTATGCTGATGTTTAAGATTAAAAAATGGTTTTAGATTTCATCAGAGAATAGAATGCTGGATACTGAACTATTTCGGGCTGGTACAACTTAATGGGAGGAGAGCTCTAAAACATGGAGTTAGACTTAGTAAGGGTTAGTCGCCTGACAGATTATGTACAAAAGTTAATGGCGCAGCAAAATGGGAAAGAACTATATTCGTTGTATCAAGATGATATCAACAATGTTACACCACAAGAGGTTTTAGAAATCCTCTACAAACAAGTTCAGCAAGGCAGTTCAGTTGAGAATATTCTAGTGTTACTCGATAAAATAGTTTGTGTTTTTTATCATAGCTTAAATGCTTATAGTTGGGAAAAACCTGAACAGGAAAGCTTTCTGGGTAGCTTAATGCAAGAAAACAGGGCATTGCTACAAAAGTTGGAGCAGATTAAAGAATTATTGATAAATAAAGATCTGGAGAATAGGAACAAGAAACTAATTGGTAGCATAAGGGAACTACTCCAATTTAATGATCATTACCTTAAAAAAGAAAATATTCTTTTTCCTTATCTAGAAAAAAAGGCAGATGCATTTCATGGTTTAGCCATTATGTGGTCGTTGCATAACAAAACGAGAAGCCTAAATAAAAAACTGCTTGAGTTGCTAGAAAACAAGAGTAGCCAAAAGGCTATAAATATTGCTATTGGGGAACTATTTTTTGCTCTACGTGGATTAGTTCAAAAAGAAGAACTGATTCTCTTTCCAATAGCTATGGATTTACTTACTGAAAAAGAATGGGAAGAAATGAAAGTACAGAGTGGAGAGTACGACTTTCCTTTTATATCAAAGCCAGAATTTTTTGTTGCAGATATGGGTATAGAGAATAAAGGAGAGGCAATGGAAATAAGCGAAAAGTATCTTCTGCAAACAAATACTGGAATATTAGATATAAAACAAATTTTGCTAATTTTCGATGCCTTGCCAGTTGATTTATCTTTTATAGATGAAAACAATCTTGTAAAATTTTTTACAAGACCACAAGATAGGATTTTTCCGCGCTCACCTGCTGTGATAGGGAGAGATGTAAAGAACTGCCATCCGCCAGAAAGTGTAGATGCGGTTATGAGAATTATTGAGGCATTTAGAACTGGAAGAAAGGATACGGCGGTTTTTTGGCTTAATGTTCGAGGCAAAGAGGTTTTAATAAAATATTTTGCCTTGCGAGATGAACAGGGCAATTACAGAGGTACTTTAGAAGTTAGCCAGGATATCACTGATATTAAAAAATTAGATGGTGAACAGCGTTTACTGGACTGGGATTAAATTAGGAGAGCTAGCAATTAGCAACTCAGCTAAATGGAATTTAAGCACCATTACGATATGCAACACTCAAGCTTAACTAGCTAGTGTGGCATGGCTTGCTGACATGTAATTCCCAAAGATATTTCTTGAATCTATATTTATCTGTAGTGGTTTCTACTAGCGTATGAAGCTCACTGTCGCTAAATAAGTTTACTAAAGTAGTACGATCGAATAAGCGCTTAAAGCAGCCGTCAAGCAAATAGAAATTTGGTTCAAGCTGCTCATAAGTTGCTAGTGGGTCGAATTCTTTAGTAGAATTTACTCGGCAGATCAAGGACCCACCTGGTTTTAGTACTCGGAATATTTCTTGGATAATTTTAGTTGTAGTTGATTGATCGAAAAAATGCAAAACTAAATCCGCAAGGATTACATCAACACTGGCAGAGGCGAAAGGAAAAGGACCAGTTAAATCAAAACAACTAGTTTCCACTTTAGGTAAAAGCTTTTTAAGCTGTAGAAGAGCATTTTCAGAAAAATCACATGCCACAACAGGAACGTTGTGTTCAGCTAAATAGAGTGTATCAACTCCATTGCCACAGCCTAAATCAAGAACTAAATTACTTGTTTGTAGTATAGAGAGATATTTTTCTAACCAACAATCACAAATAGGAAAAAGTAAAGCTTCATTGGAGAAAAAATCATTCCAATAGTTTTTTTGATCTATAAGCATTGTACACCTCTCTTTTGCGGATTCTCTCTTTTCTATTTTAGCCTACAAGCTAACAGAGTACAATGAATCTAGAAAAATAAGAGTATATTGGAGGATATAATGAAATTTAAAGAATTTGGCAATTTAACATTACCCACAATCATTTTTTTGCACGGTGGCGGATTATCATGGTGGTCATTAGAAAAAATCATCGCTGGTCTACAATCTAGTTATCATGTAGTGACTCCAATTATTGATGGGCATGGGGAAGATGGAGCTACAACCTTTATTAGCATTGAAGATTCGGCTACTAAACTGATAAGCTATATCGATGAGAACTACCAAGGCAAGATATTTGCTCTAGCTGGATTATCAATTGGAGCGCAAATTGTCACAGAAGTATTAGCAAGGAGAACGGATATAACTCAGTATGCAATTATCGAGAGTGTGCTACTGTACCCAATAAAAGCTATAACGGCACTGACTATTCCAATCTATAAACTCATTTATGGATTAATCAAGCATAGGTGGTTCGCTAAAATGCAAGCGAAAAGCCTTTTTGTACCGGAGGCAATGTTTCAGCAATATTTTGAGGACAGCCTCAAAATATCCAAGCAGAGCTTAATAAATCTTACCATCAGTAATGGTAGCTATTGCTTAAAAGAGGAAATTAAAAACACAAAAGCTAAAGTGCTAATCATTGTAGGGGGTAAAGAATTGCAGCTGATGAAAAAGTCGGCAAGAAAATTGCAAGCTACTATTCCTAATAGTCAACTGTATGTGGCGGAAAAAATGGGTCATGGTGAAATAAGCTTGGTGAATTATCCTTTTTATCTTAAATTATTAGCGGATTTCTTAGTATAAGCTAGGTGAAAGCTTTTTACTGCTAGTAGAACAGATTTCGCCATGCTATAATTTATTCAGAAAATCAAGAAAGCCTAAGGAGACATATGCAAAGGATGCTTAACAACGAACAAAAAATGCCATTGGGGTATTTATGCGTATTAGGCTCATCCGTTGCTTATGGTTTTATGCCCTTATTTGCTAGCCGTGCTTACGCTGAGGGAATGAGTACATTTTCAGTAGTCTTTTGGCGATTTTTTCTTACAACTGTTATCTTCCTTGGTTATATTTTGCTAAAGAAAATCCCTCTAAACATCGAAAAGAAGAAAATTGCATTTATGTTCATGATTGGGGCATTAACACATGTTACTGCTAATATCACACTTTTTCTCTCCTATAGATATATGGATGTAGGACTAGCCACAACAGTCCATTTTATTTACCCAGTATTAATTGTGTTATATAGTACGGTTTTTCGTAAAGAAAAACTGAGTAAGACAAAAATACTTGCATTAAGCTTTGTGCTTGCTGGAGTTGCTATTATCTCAATTAAAGGAACAGGAAGAATATCATCTGTAGGCATAATAGTAGCTTTAGCCTCAGCTGTGTTCTTTGCTTATTACGCAATTGGGGTAAGCTCGAAGATGCTACAAGGCGTGCCTAGTATTTTAGTTGCATTCTATGTGGCCCTGGGTAACACCATGGCACTGCTAGTCCTAGTTCTATGGGAGGGTAGCATATTACCACCCAGTAGAGTTGCTTTGGGAGCAGTAGTCTTAAATGCCCTTGTAGCTGGAGTAATAGGTACGTGGATGTATGTGACTGGAATCCAAATTGTTGGGGCAAGTAATACAGCAATTCTCAGTGCCTTTGAGCCTATCACGGCAATATTTGTGGGGCTCTATTTAGGAGAAAGCCTAACTGGAATGCTTTTTTTAGGGATTGCTTTAATACTCTTTGCTTCATACTTGGTGATGGTTAAGGAAAACAAAAAAAATTAGTTAGAGGTGCAGAATGGGTAATAAGATAAGTGCAAAAGTTAATTTTAGCAATGAATTTGCAGGGGAACTATTTATGGAAGAAGGTAGCGTGAAAATTGGTGCCGGTAGCGATAGATTAGGTCCTTATACATTACTATTAGGTGCACTTGCTAGTTGCTATTATGTTACTTTTTTAGATATTGCTAAGAAAAAAAGAGCAGAATTCAGCCATGTAGAAATTCAATTAGATGGAGAAAAAAGGGATGAAATTCCGGCAACCTTAAAGCAAGCAAGCTTGAAAATTAAGGTCTACGGTGGGCAAGATGAAAAAGCGCTATTAAGATCTTTTGAACTAGCTTCGCAGTACTGCTCAGTTTATCAAACCTTAGCTTTCGCGGCAGAGATGAGCTATACGGTAGAATTTGCCTAAAGAATAGTGAGGAAAAAATGAAGGATATATTATTAGCAGTCTTACGAGAGCAAGTGCAACCAGCTACAGGCTGTACAGAGCCTGTAGCAATTGCTTTAGCATGTGCATATGGAAGGGCGGCTTTAACAGGAGAAATCACAGAGGTAAGCTTGATTACTAGCAAAGCATTATTTAAAAATGCTAGTAGCGTTGGGATTCCAGGCACAAAAGAAAAAGGTATTGAAGTGGCGGCAGCACTGGGCCTTGTAGCAGGGGATAGAACACTCGGGCTAAGAATTTTCGAGATGATGAATGCTGCTGACTTAGCTCTTGCCAAGAGTTTTTTAGCAACAGGAAAATTGAAAAAAGGATACTTAGCAGTGGATAATCCAGTTTATGTAAAGGTCCTATTAACTACCACGGAGGGCAAAGCTGAAGTCATCATTAAAGGCAAGCATGATGCTGTTGTATCCCTATCTGTAAATGGAATAGAGCAAATTAATCAACAGCAAGAGGAGTTTATAACTAGTAATTTACAACTAAGTAAGTATCCTTTAGAGGATATTTTAACAGCAGTAGCAAGTATGCCCTTAGCGAGTTTAGAATTTCTAGCTATTGGGGTGGAGATGAATTTGGAAGTTGCAGAATATGGTCTAAAAAATCAAGCTGGTCTTGGTATTGGAGCTGGTGTTCAGCTTTTAATCAAAAAAGGTATCCTAGGTAATGATCTCTTAAACAGGATTAAAAGCTGGGTAGCAGCAGCAAGTGATGCCAGAATGAGTGGCGTGAATTTGCCAGTAATGACTAGCTGTGGAAGTGGTAACCAAGGCTTTATGATTACCATCCCACTTTATCTCGTAGCCAAGGAAAATGCTAAAACACACAGCGAACTGCTTTATGCTTTGGCAACCGCTCACTTAGTTAATGCTTATATAAAGGAGTTTATGGGAAAATTGTCACCGATTTGTGGCTGTTCAACCTCTGCAGGTGGAGGACTGGCAGCTGGTATTGTGCAGCTTTTGGGTGGAACAAACTCACAGGCGGCAGGAGCTGTAAACACTTTGCTTGCAAGTTTGGTGGGAACGCTATGTGATGGCGCAAAAAGCACCTGCTCCTTAAAGTTAGAAACTGCGGCAGGAGAAGCTTTGCTTTACGCCTTATTAGCAATTGAAAATATCATGGTGGAGGAAAAGGTTGGAGTTGTAGCCCTAGAAATTGAAGAAACTTTTGCGAACCTAGGGAGATTAAGCAAAATTGGTATGGAAAACACCGACGATATAATTTTGCAAATTATTGAAGCGCAATAAGAAAAATTTATAGTTAAGCCGATTTTCTAAAATTTTTTTATACTACCTTTTCTTGTTGTTTTTTCCGTTATAATTAATTAACAAATTAAATTTGGAAAAGACAATTCATGAATTGGGGATGAAAATAGTAGGATGGAATATGCCGTAATTACCTTTAATTCGATTAGCGATGCCTTAACCTTTGAAAAAGTAGCTTTTTCAGAGGCAAGTTTTCATTTCAATCTCATCCCAATCCCTAGAGAAATAAGCTCAAGCTGTGGTGTTGTAGCTCGTTTAGCAGTTGAGGACTTAAAATTAGCAGAGAGTTTAATTGAAGCTAAACAGCTAACTGTAAATGAATGCCATATTTTGCAGGAGCAGGGAAAACGCAAGCTAATACGGAAAAAACAAGAACAGTAGGGATTTCCTGAAAAGGGAATAGCGCTGTTCTTTCTTTTTTTTGCTCTACCTAGCTATTGTATATAAATTTTAAAACTATATAATAAGAGCTAATACAGAATTGGTGGGTAGCTTAAGCAAAATAAGTACATACCAAGGCTAATATTGCAGTATAGGAGACCTAATATAGCTATGACAAATTTTTTAGTTAAGCTTTTTGTAAGGGACCAAGATAATTTAGGAGACAAGAATGTGCGCAATGCTTATGGGCGCTTAAGTGGGTTAGTAGGTATAGTTGCAAATATACTTTTAGTAATAGCCAAGCTTTTTATTGGGACAATTAGTGGTAGTATTGCTATCATGGCTGATGCCTTTAATAATATCACTGATGTGATATCCTCTGTTCTTACTGTAGCAGGCTTTAAGCTAGCCAGTAAACCACCAGATAAAAGACATCCATATGGACATGGGCGTTACGAGTATTTAACTGGGCTTTTAATTTCTGTCTTGATTTTAGTTGTTGCACTAGAATTCATTAAAACTTCAATTGATCGTATTCTTGCCCCTATTCCGCTAATTTTTAGTTGGATAGCCTGCATAATTTTAGTAATTTCTATTTTAACAAAAATATGGTTGGCAATTTTCAATAGAAAATTGGGCAAGCGGATTGGTTCAACCACTATGGCAGCTACAGCTTTAGATAGCTTAAGTGATGTGGGAGCAACTAGTGTTACATTATTAGCACTAGTTTTAAGCAAATTTTCTACCCTGCAACTTGATGGTTACGCAGGTATTTTAGTGGCACTTTTTATTCTTTATTCAGGTGTTAATGTGGCAAAGGAGACCTTGGATTTACTTTTAGGTCAAAGTCCTGATGGAGAACTGATTAATGAGATAGAGCGCAGAGTAGTTTCCTATGATGGAATTATCGGTATTCATGATGTGATGGTACATAGTTATGGGCCAGCAAGCTATATTGCTACTGCTCATGCAGAAGTATCAGCTGCTGGCAATATGCTAACACTGCACGATACAATAGACCGCGCAGAAAAGGATATTGCGGAGGAATTGCAGGTGCTTTTAACCTTGCATATGGATCCGATAGATATAGATGATGAACGGACGATGAGACTTAGGGGTCAGGTATTAGAACTCGTACAGGAAATAGATCCAGAGATGTCTATTCATGATTTTCGCATGATTTCAGGAGAAACCCATACAAATTTGATTTTTGATGTGGCGGTGCCTTGGGGAAGTGCTCTATCCGATGAAAAAATTAAAACTACAGTTCAGGAAAAAATTACCAAACTCAATAAAAAATATTATGTAGTGATGGAAATTGATAAGATGTAGGTGAGTTATGCAAGAACTGCGTCAATTTATGAAGAGCTTAAGAAAAAATGAATTACTACTAGAAGTGAAGAATACTCCAACAGAACCATATATGGCGGCTAATTTGCTAGTAAGCGCAGGCAAATTGGGAAAAGCTGTGCTTTTTGCTGCTGATGAAGAAGATAATATGAGCTTAATTGGCGGTGTTTTAAGCACGCGCAAGCAAATTGCACTTGCCTTAAACTGCGAAGAAAAAAGCATAGGCAAAAGACTCTTGCAAGGTATAGCTGGAGGAATAACTCCCGAGCAAAGCGCAGGTGCTCCTTGTCAGGAAGCGGAATTACCACTGAAACTGACAAAACTGCCAGTGCAACTTAATCATCCTCTTGATACTGGAGCTTTTATTACAGGGGGAATTGTCATCTCTAAAAGCCTGCAGGGAGGTTCGCAAAACCTTTCTTTCCAGCGGATGCAGGTACTAGATGACCAGCATCTCTCAATTATGCCAACTCCTGGGGGAACAGTTGCTAATTTTTTAGCAGAGGCGCGTCAGCTTGGATGTAATTTGCCTGTGGCAATTTGTATCGGAGCGGCTCCCGTGGTTTATCTAGCAGCAGCCATGAAATACTCAGGAGATGAGCTCCAATTAGCGGGAGAGCTACTTAAAGCAGCAGTAAAAGTAACTAAAACCGAGAGTGGTAGTTTAATGGTACCAGCTGATGCAGAAATTGTAATTGAAGGAGAAATTCTCTTTGATAGTCTAGTAGAAGAGGCGAGTATTACTGATTTTCTAGGTAAATCTAGCTCTAGCGGAGCGGTGCCGCGCCTAAAAATTACCAAAATTAGCGGAAGAAAAAATCCGATTTTTCAAACAATTATTCCAGGCTCAGAGGAACATCTGCTCTTGGCTCATAGTGTTACCAGGGAACCATTAATTTGTCAGGCATTAATTGCTTGGGAAGAATTGGTACAAGACGTAGCTGTTCCTACTTGGGGCAGTGGTTTTGTAGCAATTGTGCGTGTTGCTACTATGGAAAAATGGGAGCTATTGGAGCTGGGTAAAACGGTACTTAAGGCACACCGCAATTTGCGGATAGTATTCCTAGTTGATACCGAAACAGATATTCAAAAGCCAGCAGAGCTCTTAAAGCTTTATTGTTGTGCTAAAAAAGAGCACTACTATCTGCCAAAGGAAGAGGGACATCCTATGGATCCTGCGGCAGAGCGAGGCTTAGTAACCAAGGAAATTATTATTGGCAGAAAACATTTTCACCTTTAGGGAGTAAAAATTAATAAAGAGAAAGTGACAACTAAACTAAAAAAGACCCCATAAGGTAGAAGGTTAAGATCAAGGGTGTATTACCCAAAAATTAGCCGACTCTACTTGTAGGGTCTTTTCATATATGGATTGTCTTATAGAGTGCTTAATTAATAACTATTCTTTTCTTTCGAATGATTTTATTAAGCAATAAAAAACCATAAAGAATGCTAGCATACCATAATCATAATCTAATGAAATGTATGGATAAAAGAGTGGTGGATAAATAATTAACTGACCAGTTATTGCAATTAACAATAACGCTATTACAAAATAAGTTAAATTAATTTCTAATTTGCCTTTATTCTTAAACCAATTCCCGATATGAACATGCAATACATAAACATTCAATGCCAGTAGATTAAAATAAGTAAAAACCATTCTCGGTATAAAATCAAAAGTATTTTTGGCGTGGGTTAATAATAACTTATCCACATATGAAAAAATTGTTAAAAATGCTATCACTAAAATGATTTTTAGCAAACTTGGTTTAATGATTTTCATAAAACACCCCTAAAGTGTGATTCTTGGTAAAGTCATTATATATATTGTACCTCCAGCAATTCGTTGGAAAGATAGTGATGAGGTTACTTCTCCTCCGGAATTCCATGTGCTTAGAAAAAAGTTGTTCTTGAATTTTTCGATGCTACTGTATTTATATAAAAATAAAAAATATTCAATTGATAAAACTATTAGAAATATTCGTATGAATTTAATCCCTATTAATTGCAATGTTCTAATATGTTAATTATAAGCTTAAAATGAAGTTGTGTCTAGCTATCGAAACATAAATGAGCTGAGCTTAAAGATTATAACGCTTAATTTAGCTAAACTATTACAAATCGACATATCATTTAAATAAAAAGCCGGTGAATATCCCGTTATTGCATAAAAATTGCCCAACATCACTGTATGATATGAGGGCAATTTTTTTTATTCGCTTTTTAAAATATTCCTTAAAATGGGTGTACTTTTCATGTTCACTTTCGTTGGTTCAATAAAATATTGATATAGCTTAATTTTTGTTGCATACATTACTACTCTTCAGTAATAATTTCGAATTCAGGCATGTTAAGCATAAACTTTTTAACAGAGCAGAGATTCATAGTTCTAATGATTGCCCTTTTGTATTTATCAGGAAAATCTGTTGGTAGTGTAAGCTTAAAAGTAACCTTTTCAAAGAGGTGAGTTTCTGGATTTTTACTTGCATCCATGGTAAGACCTAAACCCTCAGTGCTAATGTTTTTGTTTTGACAAAAAGAAAGGGCAAAAATGCCTGAGCATGTTGCCAGTGAAGCTAAAAAAAGTTCAAAAGGGGAGGGCGCACTGTCACTGCCACCTGCAGAAACAGGTTGATCTGTGAAAATGTCACGGCCATTGATGTTTGCATCAACGCGAGCGCCTCCTGGAAATGTTACATTAATAAGTGCCATATTATATTCTCCTTACGCTTTTTTCCCTATGGGGATTATTTTGTATACTTGTTCACAAGGCAAAGTATAGCTCGCGACTCTTGGAGCGTCAAGTGACTTGGTCACAAAGTAGCTGTTAAACATAGCACTATTTTGTGCTGAAAAACATAGTTATTGCATGCTGAAAAACATGGGTTGACATATTTTTTTTAGCATGATATGCTTGGCGAGTACTTTGATTAATGCGGTAGGTGAGGCTACCGCAGGGATACGGATTGCTACCGCGGAGTAGTGGAGACACTATGAGAAGGTTAGCAGATTATGTCGATACAAGGCATAATTTAACGCAATTTCATTGCCCTGCGATGCTAAAGCTTGAACGTATATATGCTTTTTATATATGTATACTTTTGTGCGGATTGAGAACCCTTACCCAGTAATTTTGGTAAGGGTTCTTTGAATTTTAGAATAAGCTTATGGGTATTGCAGAGAGCTATATTAAAAGAGTGAGGTGAGAAGAGTGGATACAGGCAGTAGTTTAGGCATGGAACCTGAGGGTCTAAGTATTGATTTGAACAAAGTAAAGGCAACTACCTTTATCTATTCTGCTTGCTGAAAATACGTACCTAGCCCGATGTTTTGTGTCTTTACTTCTTAAATTTAATAGAAAGCTTATATATTAGGAGGTTAAGATATGAAAAAAAAACAAAATCAAACTTTAAGTAATTCTTTTTCGCCAATAACAGAAAAATTAATTAAAGCAAGTAAAATAGAAAAAGAAGCACTTTTTAAAGAGTTGAATATATCAAATAATGGATATAGTGAAGAATATGCTGAGACGTTAAGAGAAAAATATGGGAGAAATGAAATTTCACAAGAAAAGCCAGAATCAGTTTTAGCGAGATTAATTAGTGCTTTTATAAATCCATTTACAATCGTGCTTCTTGTGCTTGTGATTATCTCGATATTTACGGACATAATCTTGGTTGCACCTAAGGACAGGAGTTTTAAAACCGTTGTAGTTATTGTATTAATGGTATCTATCAGTGGTCTTTTGCGTTTTATTCAGGAAACGCGTTCCAATAATGCGGCGGAAAAGCTCAAGGCATTGGTTTATACGACTGTTGCGGTTGAACGTGAGTATGAGGGCAAAAAGGAAATCAATCTCTCGGAAATCGTACCTGGAGATATTGTTTATTTAGCTGCAGGAGATATGATACCTGCAGACGTGCGAATAATTGCTTGCAAGGATTTGTTTATAAGCCAATCTGCACTAACCGGTGAAAGTGAACCTGTGGAAAAGTGTGATACTGTTACAAATATTTTTACAGATAACCCTCTTGAATTAACAAATCTTGCATTCATGGGTAGCAATGTTATAAGCGGTTCGGCTAGATGTATTGTGCTTGCAACTGGTGATTATACTTGTTTTGGTTCTATGGCGAAGGCGATTACCCGCAAAAGAATAGTAACAAGTTTTGATAAGGGTATTAATTCTGTGTCTTGGGTTTTGATTCGTTTTATGATGTTTATGGTGCCAATTGTACTATTTGTGAACGGCTTTACCAAGGGAGATTGGCTAGAGGCCTTTTTATTTGCTCTCTCTGTGGCTGTTGGACTTACGCCAGAGATGTTGCCGATGATTGTTACCACAAACCTAGCCAAAGGTGCCGTTGCTATGGCTAAGAAAAAAACGGTTGTTAAACATCTTCATTCAATGCAAAACTTTGGGGCTATGGATATTTTATGTACGGATAAAACGGGAACGCTAACTCAAGATAAAGTTGTTTTGGAATATCATCTAGATATTCACGGTAACGAGAATGAGCGGGTATTACGTCATGCTTTCTTAAATAGTTTTTTTCAAACTGGACTTAAAAATCTTATGGATGTAGCAATTTTAGCCAATGCAAATAGACAACAATACCATTCCCTTGAACAAAAATATATTAAGGTTGATGAGATACCTTTTGACTTTAACCGTCGTAGGATGAGTGTTGTGATTGAAGATTCAGATGGGAAGACGCAACTTATTACCAAAGGTGCAGTTGAAGAAATGCTTTCAATTTCCTCGCATGCAGAGTATAACGGGAATGTAGAAGTTTTAACAGATGCAATTCGTTGTGAAATTTTGGCAACGGTAGAAAAATTAAATCGAGATGGAATGCGTGCTATAGCTGTTGCTCAGAAGAATAATCCATCAGTTGAAAATATATTTTCGGTAAAAGATGAGACTAATATGGTGCTTATGGGGTATCTTGCTTTTCTCGATCCGCCCAAAGAAACTACGAGAGCAGCAATAAAAGCGCTTGATGAATATGGAGTTGCGGTAAAAGTGCTGACTGGTGACAACGATGCTGTGACGAGAAGCATTTGTAGGCAAGTAGGCATGAAGGTTGATCATCTCCTGCTTGGTGATGATATTGATCGGATGGATGATGAGTTGCTTGCCAAAGAAGTGGAAACTACAAGCATATTTGCAAAGCTGTCACCGCAACAAAAGGCAAGAATTGTTAGAATTTTGCGTAAAAATGGGCATGTAGTAGGTTTCATGGGTGATGGAATAAACGATGCAGCCGCTATGCGTGAGGCGGATGTTGGAATATCAGTTGACACTGCCGTTGATATTGCGAAAGAATCTGCTGATATAATTCTTCTTGAAAAAGATTTAATGGTACTTGAAGAGGGAATTGTTGAGGGGCGTAGAACCTTCGGCAACATTATTAAATATGTAAAGATGACAGCAAGTTCAAATTTTGGCAATATGTTCTCGGTTGTGGCGGCAAGCGCTTTTATACCTTTCTTGCCAATGCTGCCAGTGCAAATAATTTTATTAAATCTAATCTATGATATATCCTGTATTTCAATACCGTGGGATAATGTGGATGCTGAATACTTAAAAAAACCTCGCAAATGGGATGCTTCTTCGATTGGAAAATTTATGCTGTGGATAGGACCTACAAGTTCTGTATTTGATGTTATTACCTATATTATTATGTTTTTTATCATCTGTCCTGCTGTCACGGGTGGTGCTTATGGTGCAGCTGGTGTTGATAAAGTTTTATTTGCATCACTCTTTAACGCTGGCTGGTTTGTAGAGAGTCTTTGGTCACAAACACTGGTTATTCATATGATTCGCACTCCGAAAATTCCATTTATTCAAAGTAGAGCATCGTTGCCTGTATTATTGCTAACTACTCTTTCAATAATGGTAGGAACTATTATTCCTTATACTGCATTTGGAGCATCTATTGGCATGTCGGCAATGCCACTCAGCTATTTTCCATGGCTTGCAGGAATGATTTTATGCTATATGGTTCTTGCAACATTCTTGAAGACAATGTATAGAAAGCGCTATGGCGAGCTGCTTTAGGGAGGGGGAGAATTAAATGATAATGGAAAGTAATACATATGTTGCAACAGGTTTATTTGGTACATGCGGTCTAATGCTCTTAGGACTTTTTTCAACTTATTCTGCCGTCAAAGCATATGAAAAGGGGCGGAACTTTTTGAGGTGGTATTTATTTAGTTTGCTATTTTTCCCTGTTGCATTTATTGCGTCATTTGTCATTAAAAACAAGCAAGAAAACTTGAAATAGTCAAATGGTATTATTCAAGCAAAAAGTGTAATTGTAAAATATTAAGAAATTAGTGAAATTGGAATCCAATATTTTTCTAGAGTTTTATTGCTGTAATCTAGATAGAGCAAGGCTCAACATCCTAAACTGTTATTGTGGGGATTGCAATTAATAGAGGGTTGACCTTTGCTCTATTTTTTTCGCCAAACTGTCGTACTGCAACCACTATTCAGTAGTAATTTCAAATTCTGGCATATTTAACATGAATTTTTTAACCGAGCAGAGATTCATAGTTCTAATGATTGCACCTTTATATTTATCGGGAAAGTTAGCTGGTAGTGTAAGCTTAAAAGTAACCTTTTCAAAGAGGTGAGTTTCTGGATTTTTACTTGCATCCATGGTAAGACCTAAACCCTCAGTGCTAATGTTTTTGTTTTGACAAAAAGAAAGGGCAAAAATGCCTGAGCATGTTGCCAGTGAAGCTAAAAAAAGTTCAAAAGGGGAGGGCGCACTGTCACTGCCACCTGCAGAAACAGGTTGATCTGTGAAAATGTCACGGCCATTGATGTTTGCATCAACGCGAGCGCCTCCTGGAAATGTTACATTAATAAGTGCCATATTATATTCTCCTTACGCTTTTTTCCCTATGGGGATTATTTTGTATACTTGTTCACAAGGCAAAGTATAGCTCCCTGTTCTTAGAGCGTCAAGTGACTTGGTCACAAAGTAGCTGTTAAACATAGCACTATTTTGCATCTTTCTTTCTTTAGCAATTTTTAGTATAATTAAATAGTGATTTATGAAGCGAGAGGAAGAATAAATATGTTTGATTGTCACGTTCACGGTCCCTTTTCTAGTGATTCAAAGGAGACAATGGCAAAGATACAAGCAAGACTAAGTAAGGATACGACTTTAAGCATGATTCTAACTGAACATTGGGATTTTGATATGCCAACCAAAGAGAGTTTTGTTTTTGATTTGCAGGAGTATGCAAAAGCTGCTACTGATTGGCGTAGTAACCGTTTATTGTTTGGGATAGAATTTGGGATTTGGCAGGGTACAATAGCCAAAACAAGGACGATAGCCAATGCATTTCCTTATGATATAGTTCTAGGCTCAGTGCATACGGCAGAGTATATTAATTTTATTAGTGGTAGTTTGCCCGAAGGAATGAACAAAAAAACCTATTTTGATTTTTATTTCCATTGTATGTTAGAATTGATTGAGCAAGCAGAGTATTTTGATGTGCTAGCACACCTTGACTATATTAGCCGCTATATTGCTTTGCCTGATCCCTATATTCGCTTAGGGGAACACGGCGAACTAGTGGAAGAAGTATTTAAGCAATTACTAGCGAGGGATAAGATACTTGAGCTTAATACAAAGCTCTTTTTTAAGCCAGATGCTGTTGCAGCAGCTGAAAAGCTTTATCAGCTTTATTATGATCTTGGTGGGCGCTATGTGACACTAGGATCTGATGCCCATCATGCTAGTGGAATTGCTCATTATTTTCAGCAAGCTACGATGATATTAGAAAAATGCCAGCTACGCCCAGTCTATTTTCTGGACCGTAAGCTTGTGTATATAAACTAGGAGGTTTAAGCTTGTATGTTTGATTGTCATGTGCATACCGCTGTTTCTTATGATAGCGAAATGCCGCTTATAGATGTGCTGCAAGAAATTGAAGAGACAAAGCACAGCTTTTGTATTACGGAGCATTATGATTTTAATATTCCGGATTTTAATTTTGAAGTAGAAGAATTCTTTGCAGCCTATAGTAAGTTTAGAAGTGAAAGACTGCTCTTAGGCATTGAGCTGGGGTTGGGTCAGGAAATTTTTGCAGAGTCTAAAGCACTCAGCAAAGATCAGCGCTTTGACCAGATTATTGGTTCAATCCATGTGGTAGATGGAGAGGATATTTATTTGCCAGATTACTATATGGAACGAGGAGAAGAGCGGGCATATGAACGCTATTTCCAAACCATGTTAGACAATGTGATAGCATGTGATTTTTTTGATGTGCTAGGGCATGTGGATTATGTGGCTCGTTATGCACCCACAGCAGATCCGGAAATTCACTTGACAAGATGGAAAGAATATTTAGAGCCTGTGTTTAAGACGCTAATTGGTAGAGGTCAAGTACTAGAGCTAAATAGTAGGCGCCTAGGTCTTAAAAGGGCACAAATAGCATTAAAGCCCATCTATCAGTTTTACAATGAGCTAGGTGGTAAATATGTCACTATAGGTTCCGATGCTCATATTCCTCAAGCTTTAGCTATTAATGCGGAAGTGGCAGGGGAATTAGCAGCTGAATGTGGTTTACAACCAGTATACTTTAAGCAGCGAAAAATAGAACTAGTTAAAATAACCTAAGATAATTATGATAATAAGGAGATATAATAATGATTGCCAACAAAATGCAAAGCTTAGTAGCCAATAGTTCTGCCATTAGAGCAATGTTTGAAGAAGGGAAAAAGATGGCAGCCGTAGTGGGCGCTGAGAATGTTTTTGATTTTAGTTTGGGAAATCCATCAGCAGAACCACCTGCAGCGGTAAAAGAAGCTATTCTAAATATTTTAAGTGAAGAGCCTGTAAACCTTGTGCATGGTTATATGAATAATTCTGGCTATGAGGATGTAAGAAAGAAAATTGCCGAAAGTATTCAAAGTGAGTTTGGTGCTGCTATTACTGAAGATAATCTTATCATGACAGTAGGCGCAGCGGGCGGACTAAATGTTATTTTTAAGACAATCCTAAATCCTGGAGATGAGGTGCTGACCTTTGCACCTTATTTTGCTGAATATAGAAACTATTGTGAAAATTTCAATGCAAGCTTAACAGTTGTGCCTGCAGATTTAAACAGCTTTCAGCCTAATTTGCAAGCATGCGAGCAGTATATTACAGCAAAAACTAAGGCGGTAATGATTAATACACCAAATAATCCCACTGGTGTAGTTTATCAGGAAGCTGTATTACGGGAGCTAGCTCAGTTGCTGTTAGCTAAGGAAAAAGAATTTGGAACGGATATTTATTTAATATCTGATGAACCATATCGCAAGTTAGCTTATGATGGGGTAAAAATTCCATATGTGCTAGAAATGTATCATAATACCTTTGTAGGCTACTCCTATAGCAAGGCTTTATCACTGGCAGGAGAACGAATTGGCTATATTGTAGCCAATAGTCAGATGGTGGATTTTAAGGCCACTATGGACGCCTTAAATGTGGCTAATCGCATATTAGGCTTTGTAAATGCTCCATCACTTTTTCAAAGGGTAATTGGTCGTTGTTTAACAGCAGAGGTTGATGTGAATATTTATAAGAAAAATCGCGATTTACTCTATCAGCATTTAATTGAGTGTGGATTTAGCTGCATAAAACCAGAGGGAGCTTTTTACCTCTTTCCTAAAGCACCGATTGCTGATGACAAAGCTTTTTGTAACGCAGCCAAGAAATATAATTTACTTTTAGTTCCTGGTTCTGCTTTTGGCTGTCCAGGTTATTTTCGCATTGCTTATTGCACGGATTTTGACCGAATTCAGCGGTCTTTAGCTAGCTTTAGCAAGCTGGCAGAAGAATTTAACCTGAGTAACTAAGTTAATAATGAGCATACATAATATGCTGAGATAAAAATAGAACAGCAGAGGTATAAAGTGGATAATAATAACGAGGAAGATTTTATAGATTTAGAAAATAATTCAGAACAGCTGGAAAGCAACTCTCTTGCCAATCCTAAAAAAAACAGTTGTTTAGGTTCAATATTAAAATTCTTGCTAGTGCTTTTTTTAATTATCGTGACAATTGCAGGGACAGCAGCTTGGACCATTTTAGCACGAGTTGACTTTGACCCCAAGATGGCTAAAGGAAGTTTCTTTTCGGCTTTGTTTGACGCGGAACAGTCAAAAAAAGATGTAATTAATGTGCTGTTAATTGGCATGGATAATCGCAGCAAGACGGATAAGGGTCGTACAGATACCATGATGATAGCAACAGTGAATAAGCTGACAAAAAAAATTAAGCTTACTTCTTTTATGCGAGATTTATATGTGGAAATACCTGAGCATGATGGCAATCGTTTGAATACGGCATATCCTAAGGGAGGTTCTTTACTCCTACAAAAAACTCTGATGAATAACTTTGGCGCAAGTACAAATGGCTATATGGCTGTAGATTTTGAAATGTTCCAAAAGATTGTAGAACAAATTGGCGGCGTAAAAATGGAGCTGCGTCAAGAGGAGATAACATATTTAAAAGAGCGCATGGGCAAGAAGGTACAAAAGCTTGTACCTGGCATGAATCTTTTGAACGGGGCAACAGCGTTAGAATATGCTAGAGCTCGCTATGTTGGTAATGGTGATTATGAGCGTACTTTAAGACAAAGGAAGCTTTTGCAAGAAATATTTCATGAGGTAAAAGCCTTAAATCTCCTTAAACAGGTAAAATTGGCATACACCATCATGCCAATGATAAAAACAGATTTATCTAAGGGAGATTTAGTAAGGCTAGCTTTCACAGTGCTGATGATGGATACAGAAGAGTTAGAAACCTTTCGCATCCCTATAGATGATTCCTTTAAGGAAAGGCGAATTCGGGGCATGTCAGTTTTAGTGCCAGATTTAGCTATCAATAAGCAAGCATTAGCTGCTTTCCTTGCAAAATAGTTAGAGTATAAGGCGAATAAAGAATTAAAATATTTATTTGACAGATAGAAAACCGCTTGTTATAATAAACCTTAATTGAATAGTAAATCGCAATGCAATGACGGAGACATGTCAGTAAATAGGATAAGGAAACAGAGAGACTAACAATAGCTGAAAGTTAGTTACCGGAAACTTTACCAGATCTCACTCCAGAGCAGGTCTTTTGAACAGCAACTAGCCTAGTAAAAAGACACGGTAGCCACCGTTATAAGGCAGAGCGTTGATAGACGTTTGATGAAAGATTGGCAAAAGTGCCAAAAGCAGGGTGGTACCGCGATATCTTTGTATATTCGCCCCTGACTTTTCCTAATGGAAGAGTCAGGGGTTTTTTGTATACTTACAAGGCAAGAAAAAATAAACTAATGAGGTGAAGACATGCGTAGCGATAATATGAAAAAAGGAATAGAAAAAGCACCACACAGATCTTTAATGAAAGCTTTAGGGCTAACTGATGAGGAAATGAGCCGTCCACTAATTGGGATTGCAAATTCTTTTAATGAAATAATTCCTGGGCATGTTCATTTGCGTACGATTGTAGAAGCAGTAAAAACAGGCATTCGCATCAGTGGTGGAACACCTTTTGAATTTAATACCATTGGTGTCTGCGATGGCTTAGCCATGAATCATGCTGGAATGCGTTATTCTCTAGCAAGTCGCGAACTAATCGCAGATTCAGTGGAGATAATGGGTAGTGCCCATGCTTTTGATGGTATGGTCTTTATTCCCAATTGTGATAAGGTTGTGCCGGGTATGTTGATGGCAGCAGCTAGACTAAATCTTCCATCTGTTTTTGTCAGTGGTGGGCCGATGTTAGCAGGTAAGTACAAAGAGAAGCGTTTAAGCTTATCAGATATGTTCGAAGCAGTAGGCAGTGTAAAAGCTGGCAAGATGAGTGAAACAGAACTGAACGAGATGGAAGGCTGTGCTTGTCCCACCTGTGGCTCCTGCTCAGGCATGTTTACAGCTAATTCTATGAATTGTTTGACAGAAGTAGTTGGACTTGGACTACCTGGCAATGGAACTATTCCAGCGGTTTACTCCGCAAGAAATATTCTAGCTAAGCAAGCAGGAATAAAAATTATGGAAATGGTGGAAAAGAATATCCGTGTTTCTGATATTTTAACTGCAGAATCCTTACATAATGCCGTGGTTGTAGATATGGCTTTAGGATGCTCTACCAATACATCTTTACACCTACCAGCCATTGCCTACGAAACAGGCGTAAAACTTGGTTTTGAAGAAATGAACGAAATTGCTAAAACTGCACCACAAATTTGCAAGCTAGCACCAGCAGGAGACCATTTTATTGAGGATTTAGCCACGGTTGGTGGTGTACAAGCTGTGATGAAGGAATTAACTAAGCTAGGACTTGTCAATACAAATTGCATGACAGTGACAGGAAAGACTGTAGCGGAAAATCTGTTGCAAGTCCCAGGTGCTGATGGTACTTTTATCCGCACTGTTGAAGCTCCATATAGTAAAGACGGAGGGCTAGCCTTCTTATGGGGAAGCTTAGCACCAGATGGCTGTGTTGTGAAAAAGGGAGCCGTAGCTCCAGAAATGCGCATACATCAAGGTCCAGCAAGGGTTTTTGATAGTGAAGAAGCTGCTGTTGAAGCTATTATGGCTTTAAAAATAAAAGCAAAAGATGTAATTATCATTCGCTATGAGGGGCCAAAAGGCGGTCCAGGAATGCGGGAAATGCTAGCACCAACAGCTGCTGTCATGGGTATGGGCTTAGGTTCTGAAGTTGCCCTAATTACCGATGGTCGTTTTTCAGGAGCTACTAGAGGCGCAGCTATTGGTCATGTTTCACCAGAAGCTGCAGAGGGTGGACCAATTGCCTTTGTAGAAGAAGGTGACATTATTTCTATTAATATGCAGGAAAACACTATAGATTTGTGTATCGATGAAAAAATTATAGCAGAAAGAAAACTAGCTTGGGTAAAACCTGAGCCACGCATTAAAAAAGGATATATGGCGCGGTATGCAAGTTTTGTTTCCTCTGCTAATACGGGAGCGATTTTGAGAAATGAAAAATAAAGTAGCATTACAAAAAGAAGTTTTAAGTGGTGCAGAAATAATTTTAAGAGCTTTGGAGGCAGAAGGTGTCCGGGATATCTTCGGTTATCCAGGTGGTTCAGTTATTCCTCTCTATGATGCAATCTATCACAACAAGAAGCTTAATCATATCTTGACTAGACATGAGCAAGGGGCAATTCATGCAGCAGCAGGTTATGCTAGAGCTACTGGTGAGGTTGGAGTTTGTATAGCAACCTCTGGTCCAGGAGCTACAAATCTTGTAACAGGTCTAGCAGATGCATTTATGGATTCAACCCCGATTGTGGCAATTACTGGACAGGTTACTAATAATCTTTTAGGACGAGACTCTTTTCAGGAAGCACATATATCTGGTATCGTGATTCCGATTACTAAATATAGCTATTTAGTTAAAGATATTAAAGATTTAGCTCGGGTAATTCATGAAGCTTTTTATATTGCTAAATCTGGCAGACCAGGACCGGTACTGATTGACATTCCCAAGGATGTAACTGTGCAAACTGCAGAGTTTAACTATCCACCAATCATAGATTTGCCAGGATATCAACCTGTACATCTTGTATCAGATACAGCAATTGATCAAACAATTGCAGCTATCTTAGCAGCTGAGCGTCCTTTGATTTTTATTGGAGGAGGAGCGGTTAATGCTAAAGCCTTTAGAGAAGTAGCTGAGTTGCGAAAGCTTTTGAGTATACCCTTTACCTATTCACTAATGGGTAAGGGTCTCTTATCAGATTATGAGGAAGCTTCCCTAGGAATGTTAGGAATGCATGGTACAGCTTATGCTAATTATGCTATGCACGAAACAGATTTGGTCATTGGATTAGGAGTGCGTTTTGATGACCGTGTTACAGGTAAATTATCAGAATTTGCTAAGCACGCCACCGTCATTCATGCTGATATCGATGGAGCGGAATTTAATAAAAATGTACAAGCCGATATAATTTTACATGGCGACTTAAAAGAAACCTTGCAAATCTTAAATAAAAAGCTAGCGAAAGTGACACTACCTGCTTGGAAGAGTTGGAAAGAGCATCTTGCAGAGCTAAAAGCAACACACCCTTTGCAATGTGAAAATGATAAATATTTAACTCCAGCTTTCATTTTAGAGTCAATTAATGATTTAGTGGAGGGCGAGGCCTTCTTTACTACTGAGGTAGGACAAAACCAGATGTGGGCTGCACAATACTTAAAATGCAAATATCCCAATACCTTTATTACTTCTGGTGGTTTAGGCACAATGGGCTATGGGTTACCTTCAGCTACGGGCATTCAAAAAGCACATCCTGACAAGCCTGTTTTTTTAATAGCCGGTGATGGTAGCTTGCAAATGAATATTCAAGAAATGGCTACCTTGGTACAGAATAAACTACCAGTAAACATTATTCTCTTAAACAATTATAGCTTAGGCATGGTTAAACAGTGGCAAAATTTCTTCTTCGACAGTCGTTATTCCAGCACAGATATGACAGGACAGCCGGATTTTGTCAAGCTGGCAGAAGCATATGGGGCAGTTGGCAAGCGCATTGTTACACAAGCAGAAGTGGCTCCTGCATTAAGGGAAGCACTTAACTCTGACAAGGTTTATCTTTTAGATTTTCAAATTGATCCAGGTCAAAATGTTTATCCCATGGTGCCTGCCGGAGGAACCTTGAATAATATGTATTTAGCCTAAGGGGTAGCATACTAAACATTAGTGAGAGAAAATGGAGGCTGCAAATTATGAAACATATATTAACGGTACAAGTGATGAACCGACCAGGTGTTTTAACTAGAGTAGCCGGACTTTTCGCAAGACGAGGCTATAATATTGATAGCTTAGCTGTAGGTAAAACAGATAATCCTGAAGTTTCACGCATGACAATTGTAGTAGATGGCGATGAAAATGTTATCGAACAGGTAGGGAAACAACTCTACAAATTAATCGATGTAATTAAACTGACTGATATTACTACAGAGGAATATGTTGATAGGGAGTTAGTCATTATTAAGGTATGCTGTGATACCAATCAAAGGGCCGAAATTATGCAAATCGTAGATATCTTCCGTGGAAGAATTGTCGATATCGGTCGAGATGCCCTGATGATTGAAGTAACTGGCGACAGCGGTAAGGTTGAAGCAGCAATCAGTAACTTAAAGTCTTTTGGCATTCGTGAAGTAGTACGGACAGGTAAAATTGCCATGATAAGATCAGGAAACAAAAAATAGAAAGGAGGGCGACAAAAATGAAAATGACAGGTGCAGAAATTCTACTTGATATTATTGCAAGCCATGGTGTGGAATATGTTTACGGTTATCCAGGCGGTGCGGTATTACCAATTTATGATGCTTTTATGAATAATGACCGTGTAAAACATGTACTGACAAGAGGCGAGCAAGCAGCAGTACATAGCGCTTCTGGCTATGCTAGAACTACTGGTAAGGTTGGAGTATGCCTAGCAACTAGCGGACCAGGGGCTACAAATTTAGTAACTGGCATTGCTACAGCCTATATGGATTCTATTCCTATAGTAGCAATTAGTGGACAAGTAGGAACAGCAATGATTGGTACAGACGCCTTCCAAGAGGTAGATATAACTGGTATTACAATGCCAATTACTAAACATAATTATTTAGTTAAGGACGCTAAAGATTTGCCAGGAATTATTGAAGAAGCTTTCCATATCGCTTCTACAGGCAGACCAGGACCAGTTTTAATTGATATTCCTAGAAATGTTGCTGAAGCTGTGATTGATTACAAAGAGACAGCGGTTGTAGCTATTCCTAGCTATAAACCTACCTATAAGGGTCATGTAGCACAAATAAAGAATGCTGCTAACATGATCTTGAAAGCGAAAAAACCAGTACTCTTCGTGGGTGGTGGAGTAATTTCCAGCGGAGCGTGGGAAGAAGTTGTACAACTAGCAGAAACCTTACAAATCCCGATGGCAGCAACTCTCATGGGTATTGGAGCTTTTCCGATGACTCACGAACTCAGCTTAGGAATGTTAGGTTTGCATGGACATCCAGTTGCCAACTATGCAGTTAATGAATGCGACTTATTGATCTCCTTGGGAGTGCGTTTTGGGGATAGAGTAACAGGGAAAATATCTAAATTTGCACCAAACGCTAAAATCATTCATATTGATATCGACCCAGCAGAAATTGGCAAAAATGTCCGAGTGGATCTGCCAATTGTAGGTGATATTAAAACGGTAGTTGATGAGCTTTTGAAGCTCATTGAGGAAAAAGAAAATCCGCTATGGTTAGAGCATATAGCCACTTTGCGAAAAAAATATCCCATGAGTTATGGAATTCGCAGTGGAGTAAGACCGCAATTTGTACTAGAAACACTGAGTAAGCTCACTAAGGGTGAAGCTTATGTGTGTACAGATGTAGGGCAACACCAAATGTGGACAGCCCAATATTATCAATTTATGAAGCCTCGCCATTTTATTTCTTCTGGTGGCTTAGGTACAATGGGCTATGGTGTACCAGCAGCAGTAGGTGCACAAATGGGAGCTCCTGACCAATTAGTGGTAAGTGTTAGTGGGGATGGTAGCTTTCAGATGAATTTTGCAGAAATAGCCACTGCAGTAGAACAAGCAGCACCAATTAAAATGCTACTATTTAATAATTCCACCCTTTCACTAGTAAGACAATTACAGCACTTTCAGTGTGACAAAAGGTATAATGGCATCACTTTTACAGGGAACCCTGATTTTGTACAGCTTGCCACTGCTTATCCTGGAGTTGTTGGTTATAGAATTACTAAAAATGAAGATGTAGAAAGAGTTATGCAAGAAGCATTATCTAATGGCAAGATAACTTTGATTGAATGTGTTGTGAGCAATGAAGAGATGGTTTATCCAGTAATTCCTAACGGTGGAGGATTGGCGGATATGATTCACAATCCTTGCTTAGAAGAAGTAATTGAACAATATTAAGGAGGAGACTCATGAATAGAAGAATACAGATTTTTGATACAACCTTGCGAGATGGGGAGCAAGCACCTGGAATGAGCATGAATAAGGCTGAAAAGCTGGAACTTGCTATTCAGTTAGCTCGCTTAGGGGTTGATGTGATTGAAGCAGGATTTCCTATCGCTTCAGATGATGACTTCGAAGCTGTCAAACTGATAGCTAAAACAGTGCAGGGTCCAACAATTGCTGGCTTATGCAGGGTGAAACCAGGGGATATTGACCGCTGTTGGGAAGCGGTAAAATATGCCCAAAAACCAAGAATTCACACCTTTTTAGCTACCTCACCAATTCATCGAGAGCATAAATTGCGTATGAGTAAAGAGCAAGTGTTA
>JBAXCZ010000011.1:0-74339 GCA_037141195.1 Clostridia bacterium | reverse complement strand
TTGCGCCTGCGCTTGTTCAGACAAAGCATTCTGTTGTAGAAAATACTACTTCAGCGCCAGCAGACTTTACACATTCTTCAATGGCTTGACCTGGAATACCATCACGGTCTCCGAGAATGGCAACTTTTTTGCCTTTCAACATAATCTATTTCCCCTCTCAATTACATAATTCATCTGATATTATTTATTAAAATGTTCTAGCTGTTAAATAATGGAATCCTAATTCGCTAGTTGCACCTGTAATAAACTGAATCTCACCAACAATTGTTCCATCGGGATGTAAACTTCCATCAGTTCCACCAGCAATTACATCTGCAACTTCTGGGTAACCAAGTACGGTTTTCATTGGTGGTAAAGTTATCAATTCATTTGCATTTCCAGCTGTTACACATGCATCACCAAGTGGTGTAGAGTCAGCTAATGATTGTGAAGCACCATCTTGCCCAGCATATTCATCGGTAATTAGAACAGTTTTTATACCTTTTTTTGTAATCTTATTACAGTTCATAACTAAGTCAGCATCTGGATTTCCAAATCCTTCTTCAGAAATAATAACAGCATCAGCCCCTAAAAACTCAACCAACTTTGCGGTCATATTTGAAGAACGTTCCTTTTCAGCAAGGGTAACATTTTCATTTGTTAATACGCAACCTAAGAAGTTAATATCTTTTCCATGACGTGCATAGAGTTCCTTGATAACTGGACTATTCATATGTACATAAGATGGGTTTTTATCACAAGCGGAAACACAGTTGCCAGATGCAATAGCACCATCAAAAGCTTCTGTTGGGTACATAAATGTTGGTACAATTTTCTTTGCATCAATACCATAGAAATAGGTATCATGTAACAAACCCTGCGTTTGTAGCATATATACATATACTACCTTTGGCAAATTTGGAAACTCAGCAGCTTGAGCCAGTAATGGCTTTGTTTCATAAACTTCAACATCATCAGGAGTAACATTTCTGCCTGCTTCCCCTAAGTAAATGCCACCACGAAAGCCAGCAAGACGTGCTACTTCCTCACGTTCATGTTGTTTAATACCATCAATTTGCTCGATCTTTACAACAACATTATAGGTTTTTGAGAATGGCGTATATGCAGCGCCAGGACCTGACATGTCGATGATTCCTTCTTGAAAACCAACGATACGACCAGTTGTAATCATAGCTGCACCTTTTAATACATTAGTGCGACCAGAACCTACTTGTTCAACATTGCTCATGAAACCAGGTAAAATACCACCACTACCATTAACTTTTACCCTCGGTTCAATTACATCTTTAACAGGTATAATTCTTGTCTCTTCACCAGGTTTTGCAAGATACACTTCAACGGATGCAATTCTCTCATCTCCACCTTTAACAATGTCAATTAACTCTTCTTTGTTAACAAACAATACGCTATTTTTCACTTCAGTAGCTGATCCAAACTGTACATCCTTGATAATAATGTTTCCAATTTCTAAGCGCAAAACCTTTCACCTCCTTATATATTTAAAAGCCCTAAAATAGTCTGAGCTTTTTTTCGATGTTACGGACTTACTTTTCCGGATAATTAAAAAGCCGAATTGTTGCAGGTAATGCCTCTACCGCAGAAAGGAGTAAAGCCCAGTCAATAAACTGAAAATCATCAAAAACACTTTCATGCCAATTTCGCCGTAATGGTGAAAACTTCTCATAAACTTGAATCGATCCTTCAATTATTCTCAAAGAATCCAAATCAAGCACCCCGATTTGCGGGAAAGTTAAAACCAATGATTTGAAAGGGGTTTCATTTGGTTTAACACTACCTGCTAGTGGATGATTAATTATCCTACTACCTTTATGAATGAAGTCCCTCGCAAAAATCAGTATTTCTTTATAACCATTTTCCAATTTCGTGTGTAACTGTGTGCTTGTAGGATACTTATCCCAAACAAGTGGATTATTGCTTATTATAAAAGCTTTTTCCATTTTGTTAACGGCTCCTAACTTATGATCTAATTTGTGAAATATTTCGTTAACCCACACCTATGATAATAACACTTCAATTATGCTCTGTAAAGAAAAAAAATATAAATGCTTTTTTATACCATAAATATAGCATAAGGAATTTTTATAGTCTATGAATTCAAGGTTCTACTTCCTGGCTTTATAGCAGGTGTTTTACCTTCTGCACACAGAGGACATGAATCTGACTCATAAGTTATTACATCTAAACTTATAGCACTTACAAATGGTACTCCAAATTTTATTCTTCCAGCACTGCGGTCTACTAAAGATACAACTCCAATTACAATTCCGCCTTTTTCTTTTACTAAATCCATTACTTCAAATACTGACCCACCAGTGGTTATTACATCTTCTGCAATCAATACTTTATCTCCAGGTTGAATTTCAAAACTTCTTCTTAACTCCATTTTTCCATTGACTCTTTCGGTAAAGATGGCTTTTTTATTTAGCTGCACTCCCATTTCAAAGCCAACAAGAATTCCACCCATAGCAGGCGCAATAATGACATCTAGCTCTTTATCTTTTATCTGTTCTGCTAAATATTGGCATATTTCAACACACATTGAGGGATATTGTAGTACTTTAGCGCACTGAATATATCTGTTACTATGTTTACCGGAGGTTAGTAAAAAATGACCTGTTAATAAAGCCTCTGCCTTTTCAAATAATGGAATAAATTTTTCATTGTTACTCATTTTAGAACTCCTTTTCTGCTAATATTATTTTTTCGAAAACTGCTACTGGATCAATTGCACCAGTAATTGAGCGGCCAATAACTATATAGTCTGAAGCACCATTTAGAGCTTCTAGAGGGTGTAATGTGCGTTTTTGATCATCTTTACTATCAATTTCAAACCGAATACCTGGAGTTACAGTTAAAAAACCTTGTGAAGTTGAGACTTTAATTGCTGCTGCTTCTAATGGTGAACAAACAACTCCAGCCAATCCTGCTCTTTCTGCAAGTTTTGCCAATATAGTTACCTGTTCAAGTAAATTTCTTTCATAACCAATTTCTTTTAAGCTTACATCATTTAGACTTGTTAAAATTGTAACCGCAATAAGCTTTGTAGTCTTAGCTTCACTTATTAGAGCTTCCTGTGCAGCTTTCATCATTTCATAACCACCAGATGCATGTAGGTTGGTTATTTCAACACCGTAATGCGCAATATTTTTTACTGCTTTGGCTACTGTATTCGGTATATCATGAAATTTCAAATCCAAAAATATTTTTTTGTTTTTTTCTTTAAGAAAATTCAATGCTTTTTCCCCACAACTTGAATATAATTCTAATCCCACCTTATAAAAAACACCAATATCTCCTATACGATTAACTAAATTCTCCATATCACTAAAATTGGAATAGTCTAATGCTACAATTATTCTTTCATTAATCTTGTCCATAAAATATCTCACCTCTAAAATTCGGATTTGCTTTGCCTATTAAAAATTTATAATCTTGTATGCCCTTTAAGCTACAATAGTCCTCTAGTTCTTGAGCTAACTTCTCACAAATATCAGGCTGATAGAGATTAGCAGCTCCAACCTGTAGAGCTGTAGCCCCAGCCATTAAATATTCCAAGCAATCATCTAATGTTTCAATACCACCAAGTCCGATTATTGGAATTTTTACTGTTTCTGCAACTTGCCAAACCATACGGACACCAATTGGCTTGATGGCCGGACCAGATAACCCACCTGTTATATTCCCTAAAACTGGTTTCGCCGTTTTTATATCAATAGCCATACCAAGAACGGTATTAATTAGCGAAATAGCATCGGCACCTGCATTCTCAGCTGCTTTAGCAATGATTTTAATATCTGTTACATTAGGCGAAAGCTTAACAATTATAGGTTTAGTTGAAACCTTTTTTACAGCGATGATAACTTGAGAAGTTGTTATTGGATCAGCAGCCATTACAATGCCATCTTTATGCAAATTGGGGCAGGAAAGATTGAGTTCTAAAGCAGCAACTTCTGGTAACTCTAACATTTTAGCCATATTTTCAAACTGTTCAACATTTTTACCTGAAACATTTACTATCAGTTTACAATCAGTTTTATTTCTAAACTGGGGTACAATATTTTTGATAAACTCTACAATTCCCATATTTTGGAGTCCAATAGAATTTAGTAGACCAGCTGGAGTTTCTGCTATTCTTCTTCCTGCATTCCCCTCTTGAGGTAACCAAGTAATACCTTTACTACAAAAACCACCAATTTTATTTAGATCTAAAAAATCCTCCATTTCTAGTCCATTACCAAAAGTGCCGGATGCTCCAATTATTGGATTTATAAGCTCCATACTTGCAATATTAACATTCATCTTTGGCTTATTCATCCCAAATGATCTCCTCTCCATTAAAAACTGGACCATCTTTACATACGCAGCTATTACTAGTTTTTCCATCTTTCAGGATTGGAAGAGTACACCCAAGACAAACACCAAAACCACATCCCATTACTCTTTCCATGGAAGCAAAACAAGTAAGGTTATTTTCTTTTGCCCATTCATATGTCTTTTGCATCATTAGCTGCGGACCACAGGTATAAACCACATCAAACTTTACTTTGCTCGTAGGTAAATATGAATTTAAGAGCTCAACAACATTTCCGTGAAAGCAAAAGCTTCCATCCATTGTAGCAATATTAAGTTCACCTTCCGGAGGTTTTTTTGCAAAATAATTTGCTGCCTTGTGGTCATTACATCCATAGAAAAAATATGGATCAACCTTTTTTTCTGCAAAAGCTGTAGCTAGGCAACTGAGTGGTGCAATACCAGTTCCTCCTGCCACCAGCAATGGCACCTTCCCTTGTATAGGAAATCCATTACCTAAAGGCCCTATCAGACTTAATTCTTCTCCAGACAATCTTTTACTTAATGCTAGAGTTTCACTTCCCCTTACCTCATAGATAATTGAAATCAGATTAGCATTTTTTTCTATAGAATGAAACCCAAAAGGTCTCCTAATAATATGCTCTCTTTCTAAACTGCATTTTATCTCAACAAATTGTCCAGGGATAGCTAACTTTGAAATTTTAGTAGCTTCTAATTTTAATTTAAAATAGTTGGGAAAAATTTCTTCATTACTAATTATTTGGCACGACTCTATAATTTTTTCGTTCAATCTCAGCACCACCTAAATTACTTTTCCATCTTGTAATACTAATTTACCGTTTACAAAAGCTTCCGTAGCGCAACCCATTAAGACTAAACCCAGAAATGGTGAATTTTCAGCTTTTGATTCCAAAAATGCTTTTGAAATTTCAACTTTTTTAGTCTGATCAATTATTGTTATATCAGCAATTGATCCGGGAAATAATCCACTTGATGGTAGTCCAAAAGCAATTGCTGCATTTAAGTAATACACTCTATACAGATCAAACCAATCCAAAAGTCCTTTATGTACTAATCTATCAATAACTAATGGTACGCTTGTTTCTAGCCCAATCATTCCAAATGGTGCTTTTTCATAGGCAACATTTTTTTCATATTTCGCATGTGGTGCATGATCTGATGCTATCATGTCTAAAGTTCCATCCTTAATCCCTGCTATTAAGGCAGAGCGGTCTGAATCTGTACCTAAAGGAGGGTTACATTTTGTACTTGTATCGGTTAAAGTCACATCAAGTTCAGTAAGTACCAAATGATGAGGCGTAACTTCAGCTGTAATAGGTACACCGTTAGCTTTTGCTCTTCTTATCAGCTCAACGCTTCCCTTAGAACTAATATGCGCTAGATGAATAGGAACCCCTGTCAGTTCTGCTAATATAATATCCCTTGCAACAATAATATCTTCAGTTTCAGCAGGGATGCCCCTAATTATTAATTTTTCTGCACAGCTCCCTTCTCTCATTGAACCATGATTTGCTAAGTAGCTATCTTCGCAATGATCAATAATTTTCAGGTTCAAATTGCCCGCTAATTCTATCGCTTCCCGCATTAGTTGCGTATTTTTTATAGTATGTCCATCATCTGATAATGCTATTGCACCTAATTGTTTCATGCCAAGCATGTCTGATAATTCTTTGCCCATAAGTCCTTTCGTAATTGCACCAACGGGTAACACTTTAATTTTGCCTTCATTAGCAGATTTTTCTAGAATAAGCTTATATGTATCAGTATTATCCACAACGGGACTAGTGTTAGCCATGCAGAAAATTGTGGTGAATCCACCTTTAGCAGCAGCTCTTGTCCCAGATAATATTGTTTCCTTATGTGGAAATCCTGGTTCGCGCAGATGTGTATGTACGTCAATAAAACCTGGAAAGATCAGTTTTCCTGTTGCATTAATAATAATATCCGCATCTACATCCAAGGCAAATTCTATTCTATTTATTGTTTCATTAATAATCAAGATATCTACCTTAATTAGCTCTTTACTATTATAGGAAACTAAACGCCCATTTTTAATTAAAATTCTCATTAGCTACTCCTATATCTCATTCAATTCTTTTACTATACGAATTTCATCATAACCATCTATCTCTATAACTCTTAAATCAATATACTCTTTTTTTGAAGTTGGCAAATTTTTTCCAACAAAATCCGCACGTATTGGCAACTCCCTATGTCCTCTATCAACTAATACAGCTAACCTAATCGCGGCTGGTCTATCAATAGCTATCAATGCATCAAGTGCTGCACGAATTGTTCTACCAGTAAATAGCACATCATCTACAAGCACTACAACTTTATTTTTAATGTCATAGGGTAAGTAAGTTAATGATTGATGACTAGATTTTTCTGCTATTGACAAGTCATCTCGAAAATTAGTAACATCTAAAATACCAACTTGTACTTTATTGCCATCAAACTCTTGTATTAAACATGCTAGCCTCTCTGCAATAGGAACTCCTCTACGCGGTAATCCTATTAAAATTAAGTCCGTAGAACTTTTAATGTTTTCTAAAATTTCATGTGCCATTCTACGTAAGGTTCGTTGCAATTTTTCTGCATCCATAATTAAAGCTTGGTCTTTACTTTGCATTTTTCAATACCTCCCATCATTACTTAGCTATAAAAAAAACGCGTGCCAAAGACACGCGCAAATAAACTACGTGAAACCTTGGGGTCTCGCTGTACCACTATTAAAGGCTACTACCTAAAAATTATACCATTATTACCTTTCTTGTCAATCTCGAGATCTAATCATTTTCCATATTATCTAGCATTTCTTGTAGTTCATTTTTATTAAAGGTGTACGGAGTATTACAAAAATGACAAATGATTTCCGTGTCATCTTCTTTACTTTGTAAAAATATAATTTCTTCTTTCCCTAAACTCTGCAAGACATTTCCAAGCCTCTCTTTAGAACAAGTGCATTGAAAAGAAACTGGTATTTTTTCATGAATTGTATAGGAAAAACCTTTACATAATAATTTTAATATATCTTCCAAATTATCACTCATATCTAATAAGTCACTGATGTTTGGAATCATTTTAATATTTTTCTCTAATTGCTGAATGGTTTCTTCATTCTCAAGCCCAGGAAGCAACTGCAATAAAAAGCCACCTGCAGAAAGCACACTTCCATCAATATCAATTAGTACCCCTAGCCCAATAGAAGTTGGTGTTTGTTCCGAATTGAAAAAATAGCTAGTTAAGTCATCTGCTATTTCTCCAGAAATCAGGGGACTACTTCCCACATAGGGCTCTTTTAGCCCTAAATCTCTAATAATATAGAGCATTCCATCTCCTACAGCTTGACCTACATTAAGTTTTCCAGGATACTTAACGTCTACCTCAACTTGTGGTTCATTTACATAACCACGAACTATTCCTTTCGAATCTGCTATTGCAATAATCATTCCAATAGGTCCATTGCCATTTATGCGTAAGGTTATAGTATCTTTTTCATTTTTACTCATTACTCCTAGAATGCTTGCTGCGGTCAATGTACGTCCTAAAGCAGCTGTTGCGACAGGATAGGTTGCATGTTTATTTGCAGCAATTTGGGTCAAATCAGTTGTTCTTGCTAAAAAAATTCTAATTTTTCCTTCTAAGGCAGTAACCTTCCAAATTTCATCTCTTTCCATTATTGTCCTTTCCAAAAGCCTTTATAAGAGCTGTTTATCATTTTCTGCAATGATTATTAGGTATGGTTCTGATTTTAAGTGTGCAAAACATGGACCAAAATCATCAAAGTTGTTGAAAATTAAAAAATCTATTCTTGCTATTCTAAGCTTTTCAATTGTTTTTTGTTTTTCTTGACTAGCAAAATTATAGATACTATAGCCTGAGGCCAAATAATGAGCTAGTTCAATTTTCTCTAATTTTTTTAATATTTTTACAAATGTCGGATTAATAAGTGCAATAAAATGCATTTCACTTTTGCTTATAGGATGACAAATGGTTAACTGCCCTGCATGAAGCATTTGCCCTGAAATCTTTAATTTATCTGCCATTTTGCTACCATAACGAGTATCACCAACTAAGGGATGACCTATGTAGGATAAATGAACCCTGATTTGATGAGTACGTCCAGTTTGAATGACTATCTCTACTAAAGCAAATGTCGAATACTGTTTCAATACTTGAAAAGAGCTAATTGCTTCTTTACTATTTTCGGAATTAACAGACATTTTTAAACGGTCATTTTTGTCTCTGCCAATGGGTAAGTTTATTTCACCATGAGAATTAGTAAAAACACCTTCACATATAGCATAATACACTTTATGCATTTTTCGATCTTTAATTTCTTTAGCTATTCCTTGATGTGCCAAGTCATTTTTTGCCACTAGGAGCAGTCCTGACGTATCTTTGTCAATTCTATGTACAATTCCTGGTCGCAAAACTCCATTAATCCCTGACAAATCATTGCAATGCGCTAATAGAGCATTAACTAATGTCCCAGAGTTGTGTCCTGGTGCTGGGTGAACTACCATCCCAATTGCTTTATTTACTACTACGATATCACTATCTTCATAAATAATATCTAAATGTATTTTTTCAGGCAAACAAACCAAATCTAGTGGAGCGGCTATTTCTAAGGATATAAGATCATTTAAGTGAAGAATATAGCTTGCTTTAACAATTTTTTTATTTACAACTATTGAACCTTGCTTTATTAAATTCTGAAGATAAGATCTTGAATAATCCGCAAATTTTTCACATAAAAATTTGTCTAGCCTTATTCCCGCGTACTCTAAACTAATAGTAATAATTTCTTCACTCATTATTTGCTTCCTTTTTATTCTTCTTTTCTTCAAAAATATAATTTAAAATATAAAGAGTGGCTCCTACACAGACTGCTGAATCAGCTATATTGAAAATATAAAAACTCCCAAAATGCAGAAAATCAATCACATATCCGAGAAAAAAGCGATCAATAAAATTACCAATTGCTCCTCCTAAAATAAGCGCAATTGCAATTTTTTCTAGAGTCCCTTTGCTTTTCTTGAAATAGTAGTAAAGCAAAAATAAACACAATATACATGTGATGGAAATAAAAAGAATTCTTTGATTTTCTAACATTCCAAAAGCTGCTCCGTAATTGTGAATATATGTGATAGAAAAAAAATTATTAACCACAGGTATGCTTTGTTCTAGAATCATATTGTGTTGAACAAGAAACTTACTTATTTGATCAAGCACAACTATACCCAAAAAAACAATTGCAAATATAATATACATAGGCCCTCCTGAAATTTTCTATAAAAATAGGTACAAATACCATCATAGTAATTGTACCCAAATTTATAACTAGATAATTATTTTAACTAATTCTTCATTTTTCAAAGCTGATGCATTTGCTTCATCCATATCAACATGCATTTCCAAACGAAAATCCTTGTGAACTCTTATCAGCACGTTATAAAATACAAGCGCGCGAATACCAAATGTTTCTACTTTTACCACTTCATTATCTGTAAAACCAAGCTCTGCTGCCATAGTATCCTGCATATGAATATGTCTTGAAGCAACTAAAACTCCTTTTTGCAGTTCTACCGATCCATTAGGACCAATTATTGTAATTCCAGCTGTATCATCTAAATTTCCAGATTCCATAACAGGGGCTTTAACACCAAGCTTAAATGAGTCTGTAAGAGAAATCTCTACCTGTGTTTCTTTGCGAACTGGACCCAAAATTCGCACTTTCTCTATAGAACCTTTTGGTCCTTGAATTGTTACAATTTCATCTGCAGCAAATTGCCCAATTTGTTTTAAGTTTTTTTTGTTTTTTAATTGATATCCTTTGCCAAAAAGAATTTGCAAATCTTCTTCATTAACATGCAAATGTCTGTTGGAAACACCAATTGGAACAGTAATTTCTTTACTCATAAGTATCAATTCTCCTAGCTATTATTATTTATTACACCTAAACAACGCTGACAAAGAGTCGGGTGTTCTGAATCCTGGCCAACAAAGACACTATAATTCCAGCATCTTTCACATTTTTGACCATCAGCAGTTAATGCTAATATCTTTAATTCTGCAGTTATCTCCGCAGTAGCATCAGGAGCCTTATCAAAATCTTCAACTGACACTTGTGAAACAATCAAATAGGTAGGAAGATTATTAAACTCGTCTTCCAATAATTTTTTTGTTTTACCACTAGCATAAAATACAATTTTAGCTTCTAATGAATTTCCAATAATCTTGTTTTGCCTAGCCACCTCAAGGATTTTAGCTACATCTTCTCTAATACTAATTAGACTATCCCACTTCTCTGCAAGTTGATTATTCTGATAAGCTAGTTGAACTTTTGGCCAAGCTGCTAATTGAACGGATATCTGTTTCTTTTCTTTACTTGGTAAGTAATTCCATATTTCTTCTGTGGTATAGGCTAATATTGGAACTAATAACAAATTCATATTATAAATTATTTCATAAATAGCAGTTTGCGCAGATTTTCTTTCCTTACTTTCTGTTGCAGAACAATATAATCTATCTTTTATTATATCTAAATATATGGAACTTAAATCCACTACACAAAAATTGTGTATTCCATGATAAACAATATGAAAATCATAATTTTCATAAGCTGTAGTAACTTTATCTATTAAGCCATTTAGGCGCAATAAAGCCCACTGATCAATTTCACATAAATCAGCATAAACAATTTCATCCTTAACTGGATTGAAATCAGGAATACAACTTAAGAGAAATCTTGAAGTATTCCTAAGCTTTCGGTATGTTTCGGTCATCTGTTTCAAAATATCATCACCACAGGCAATATCTTTTCGATAATCAGATGATGCTACCCATAAACGCAAAATATCAGCACCCATTTTTTGGATAACAGCTAGTGGGTCAATCCCATTACCTAAAGATTTTGATTGCTTTCTACCCCTATTATCTACAACATAACCATGGGTAAGCACAGATTTGTAAGGAGCTTTTCCTTTAGTTGCAATTGCTGTACACAAAGATGAATTAAACCAACCGCGATGTTGGTCACTACCCTCTAGATATAAATCTGCAGGAAATGCAAGCTGAGGGTTTATATCTAATACTGCTGCATGGGATGACCCTGAGTCAAACCAAACATCCATTATGTCACTCTCTCTGGTAAAATGCTGATTACCACATTTAGGGCACTTAAACTCTAACGGCATTAATTCTGATACTTCTCTAGCATACCATGCATTTGATCCTTCTATTTTAAAAATATCTTGCAATTTAGCGATAGTTTCATGAGTAATAATAGCTTCATTGCATTTTGAACAGTAAAATATTGGTATTGGCACTCCCCACTTACGTTGCCTAGAAATACACCAATCACCTCTATCAGCAATCATGCTATGAATTCTTTCTTTGCCCCAAGCAGGTATCCATACAACATCATTTTGAATTGCCTCAAGTGCTATTTTTCTAAAACCATCTATCGATACAAACCATTGTTCAGTTGCTCGATAGATTATTGGTTTTTTACATCTCCAACAATGTGGATACTGATGTTCAATCATACTTGTTTTTAACAATAAACCATTGTCTTCTAATTGTTGAATAATAGCTTTATTTGCCCCTTGAGTTGACATTCCAGCAAACTGTTGACCCTCTTCCGTAAATATGCCTTTATTGTTTACTGGTGAAATAATAGGTAGCTTATACTTTTGACAAGCAATAAAGTCATCAGCGCCGTGTCCAGGTGCTGTATGCACACAACCAGTTCCAGCATCTATTGTTACATGTTCTCCAACAATAACTAGAGAATCTCTATTCAAGAGAGGATTTTCACAAACCATATACTCTAAATCAGCACCCTGAAATTCCATCATGATTTCATCTACAAAAAAATGACATTCTTCTGCAACGCTATCAATTAATTCTTTAGCAACTAAATATTTTTCTTCCCCGACTCTTGCAAGCACATAAGTAAAATTCGGATGCAAAGAAATTGCCACATTTGCAGGCAGTGTCCACGGAGTTGTTGTCCAAATCAAAACATATGTATTTTTTATGTCAAAAAGTTTTTTACTATCTTTAACGGGAAATTTTACAAAAATGGAAGCTGATTTTTTATTTTGATACTCAACCTCCGCTTCGGCTAAAGCTGTTTCACAATCAGAGCACCAATAAACTGGCTTTAGTCCCTTATAAATATAACCTTTTTCTGCCATTTCGCCAAAAACTCCGATTTGCGCTGCTTCAAATTCAGGGTTTAATGTCAAATATGGATTTTCCCAATCACCTCTGACACCTAATCTCTTAAAAGAACTTTTTTGTACATCTACAAACTTTCTAGCATAATCTGCACATTGATTACGAAAATCAACAACATCAACTGTTGAACGGTCAATTTTCAAGTTTTTAATTGCTTGAATTTCAATTGGTAAACCATGGGTATCCCACCCAGGAATATATGGGGCATCAAAACCATTCATTGATTTATACTTGATAATAATATCTTTTAATATTTTATTCAATGTTGTTCCTAAATGAATATTTCCATTAGCATATGGAGGTCCATCATGTAAAATGAATTTTGCTTTTCCAGCATTAGCCTTTTGTATATGTGTATAAATGTTTTCTTTTTCCCAAAATTCAAGCACTGAAGGCTCCATTTTAGGCAGATTACCTCGCATAGGAAATTCTGTCTGAGGTAAATTTAGCGTCTTATCGTACTCCATTAAAATACCACCTTTTCTGCTTCTAAAAAAATTAGCTCTCATCTGCTTAAGATGAGAGCCTGCTCACTACTTATCAACAAGCTAACAAAATCCAATTTATGGATCTATAGCAATATTTGCAACAAATTAAATATATAAAAAAATCCATGAAATGTCAAGCTTATTAGCTTGCACCTTCGTTTTTATTGCCACTTTCATCGTCCGTTGGAAAGAGGTGATTTTGATTCAAGTTTTCAATTTGTGCCATTAAGAAAAATTTAATATCATTCTTAATCTGTATTTGATAGTTATGTAATAACTTAATATCTGCAGTTAACTTTTCCAAATCGTTTTCTTTGACTTTATACTGCAATTCGTATTCATCAAGTTTTAGCTGACATTTTTTTTCAGCTAATTCCATCTGTTGTTCTGCGAATTGCTTCGCAGATATCAATGTTTCTTGTAAAACAATCTCTAATTTTTTATAATGTAGAAGCTCTTTGTTTAATTTATCAATTATATCTTTTTGAGAAATTTGTAATGCTGTAATTTTTTCTACTTCACAAGCGATTTCACTTAAAAATTCAGTTACTTCGTTTTTATTATACCCACCAGAGAAAACAATATTGAATTTTTTATTTGTAACATCCAGTACAGTTAGCATAAAATTCTCCTTTTATCAGCTCATCTGATTTGCTTTATTATAACAAGCTTCAACTGCCTCCATTATAGCATTATGCATTCCTAACTCTTCAAGCTTTTTTATAGCTGCAATAGTAGTACCACCCGGTGACGTCACCATGTCAATACATGCAGTAGGATGTATTGCAGTTTCTTTTAAGAACTCCATTGACCCAATTGCGGTCTCAATAGCTAATTCTTTAGCTAGTTGTCTCGGTAATCCAATCTGAACACCACCATCACTAAGGGCTTGAATGAACTTGAAAAAATAGGCTGGTCCACTTCCGCTAATTGCAGTAATTTTATTCATCATTATTTCCTCAGTCCAGAATGCAACTCCTAAAGCTGTAAATATTTCTTCAACTTTCACTTTATCTTCTGAGCTTAATCCATCAGCACAAGTTAAAGCACTAACTCCTTTTTTGACTAAGCATGGTGTGTTTGGCATAACACGTACAAGTCCCCTACAGCCACCTAAAATATCTAGATAAAACTTAAGACTTAGCCCAGCGGCAATTGTGATAATTACTTTGTTTTCACATAACCCAATAAAATCAGAAATTACCGTTTTCATGTTTTGTGGCTTAACTGCTAATATAACATAATCACCAAATTCAAATGCTTGTCTATTATCTTTTGTAGTTTGTACCTTGAAAGTATCTTCTAAATAATTACATCTATCAGTATTAACATCGCTAATTAATAAATCTTCGGATGAAAAAATAGCAGAAGATAAGCCCCCTTTTAGGATTGCTTCAGCCATTTGTCCTCCACCGATAATAGCAAGTCTCTTCTTCATTATTAATACTCCTTAATAAGATTATCTAAAGTAAAAAATTCTTTTGGATTATAATTATTTAACACTTCTCCGTCAATCTCTACATTTTTAGGAACAAATAGCACAATAAACTGGTTAATTTTTTGAACTTCTCCACCTAAAGAGTATATTACCCCACCCAAAAAATCAACAATTCTTCGTGCAACATTATTATCTACTTCTTCTAAGTTTACTAAAGCAGGTTTTCCTTCTTTAAGCTGATCAGAAATTAATTGAACTTGATCGAAATTTTTAGGTTTGCAAACAAATATTTTCATGCTGCTTTTATTATTAATTCCAGTAACACCTTCGTTAGCAGGGGAAAAATTGATATTCCTTTTTTTCGATGATCCAATTAAATCACCTGTGCTACTGCTGCTTTCTACTTCATCAAATTCATCAACATAGTCAGAATCGACACCAAAAGCACCTAGTAACTTATCCATAAATTTAGCCAAAATTATTCCTCCTTCTGAGAATAGCTTCTCTCACCAAAAATTGCACTGCCAACCCTTATAATATTTGCGCCTTCTTCGATGGCAATGTCAAAATCCCCACTCATTCCCATTGATAACCATTTCATTTCAATATTTTCATAGCCTTTAGTACAAATTAAATCAGCTAAGTTTTTCAATGCCCTAAAGATAGGCCGCGCTTCCTCTTTGTCAGCATAATTAGGAGCAATTGTCATAAGACCCACTATATTGATATTAGTTAATTGTTGTATTTCATCTATTGCCGTAAATATTTCCTTAATTTCAAACCCAAACTTACTCTCTTCCTTGGCAACATTAACCTGAAGTAAAATATTTTGATTACAATTTATATTTTTTGCGCGTTTATCAATTTCACGTGCAATTTCAATGCTATCTACTGAATGAATTAAACTAACCTTACCGCTAATGAATTTGACTTTGTTTTTTTGCAAATGACCTATAAAATGCCACTCAATTGGAAGGTTAATACTTTCCATTTTTTCGATTAATTCTTGCACCTTATTTTCACCAAAGCATTGTATACCTAAATTATATGCATTTTCAATTGTTAAAGATGAATAAGTTTTGCTAACAGCAATTATCTTTACACTTTTATTTTTTTCAAATTTATCTGATGCCATTCTAACTTTTTCTTTCAGCAGTAAATAATTTTCTTTCATCATTTTATTACCTTCTTTATGCTATACTATTCAACATTATTACAGCACCCATTCTACCAGTTTTACCGTTCTCTTTGCGGTAAGAAAAAAAATTATCCACATTACAACTAGTACAAAAATCCAAAATATCTATTTGTTCAGAAGATAAACCTAGTTCTATTAAGACAAAGTAATTTGCTAGTTGTAAATTCAGAAAAATTTCTCCGTTTTTTTTTGTAATTAGTTGTTTGACTTCATCACATGTGAAATTTGCTTTAACTATGCTTTCAACATTTTCACCAATTTCGTAGCAACACTGTTGAATACATGGGCCTATTGCAACAATAAGATCTTCTTTCATAGTCCCAAAATTGTTTTGCATTGCAATAATTACAACATCAAGAATTCTTTGAACAGTACCCTTCCATCCTGCATGGACAGCAGCAATAACCTTTTTTTTTCGATCATAAATCAAAATTGGAACACAATCAGCCGTCATGATTAGTAATGGAATATTTAATGCAGCTGTAATCATATAATCATATTCACCAGGAGAACTTTGCATATCAAATGCGCCTTTACCAGCATCTTCTTCCGACAATATAAGTCCATTTAAGCTGTGAACTTGATTTAAGGTTACAATTCTATTGGCAGAAAAACCCAAAGATGACGCTAACAATTGCCTGTTTTTTATAACATCCTCATATCTATCATTAACATGTAAAGCCAAATTTAATTCATGCTTTAAGCCAAAACTATACCCACCTTTTCTAAGCGTAAACCCATGCGTTAATTCTGTAAATAGGTTTAATTTAGGGGAGCATAGATATTTAACTGGATTATCCCTTCCCAAAACATTGTTTATTGCCATTTTTATAATCCTTACCTTAATCTTTATAATTACCATGTTTTAATAATTCTTCTATTTCACTTATAAATGTTTCTACATCTCTAAATTCTCTATAGACAGAGGCAAATCTCACATACGCAACAGCATCAACATTTTTCAATCTTTCCATAACCATGTTACCAATTACTTCGCTAGTTATTTCCATCTCCATAGCATTTAATACTTCTTTTTCAATTTCATCTGTCATTTTTTCTAAAACATCAACTGGAATAGAGCGTTTTTCAACAGACTTTATTAAGCCTCTTAAAATTTTTTTAGAATCAAATAATTCTCTTTTTCCACTTTTTTTCACAATCATCACTGGTAAACTTTCTACTTTTTCATAAGTAGTAAATCGTTTACAACAGTCCATGCACTCTCTTCTTCTTCTTATAGCATATCCATCTTCAACTGCTCTAGACTCTAATACTCTAGTTTCTTCACTATTACAATAATGGCACTTCACTTTTTCACCTACTCCTATTTGTTATTTCTCATCCAAACAGGTATATCTACATCCCAGCCAGCACTAACCTTTTTCTCGGAATTATTAATAAAACTAGGTATTTCCTTAGAATTTTTTATTGTTTTTGGCTTTTCAATTTGTTCAAAGCCAGTAGCAATAACTGTAACTCTTAGCTCATCCTGCATATTATCATCAAATACTGCGCCAAAGATAATATTTGCTTCCTCATCGCTGACTTCTGCGTTGATTAAATCACTAACCATTCCAATATCCATCATGGTTAATTTATCTCTTGAACCGGTAATATTAATCAGCACAGCCTTAGCACCTCTTATTGATGCTTCTAACAAGCTACTATTAATTGCCATAGCAACCGCATCCTCAGCTTTTTTTTCTCCTTTGCCAACGCCAATACCGATTAAAGCTGATTTTTTATCTTGCATTACAGATTTTACATCTGCAAAGTCTAGATTAATATAACCAGGCAACATAATTGTATCTGAAATTCCTTGCACGCCTTGTCTTAATACATCATCCGCGAGCTTAAAAGATTCTTCCATAGTTGTTCTAGAGTCAGCCATCTGCAAAAGACGGTCATTTGGTATGATAATTAAAGAATCTACTTTCTCTCTTAATAATTCAATGCCTTCTATCGCTTGTCTATTTCGAATTTTTCCTTCAAATGTAAAAGGTTTTGTTACAACACCAATAGTTAAAACACCCATATCTTTTGCTATTTCTGCAATAATAGGCGCAGCTCCAGTACCTGTACCCCCGCCCATTCCAGCTGTGATAAACACCATGTTTGCACCATCTAAGGCATTTCGTATTTCTTCTCTACTTTCCTCAGCTGCAGCTTTCCCAATTTCAGGATCAGCTCCAGCACCTAGTCCTTTTGTTAATTTTCTGCCTATTTGAACTTTTGCTGAAAATTCAATAGTTGACAAAGCTTGACTATCAGTATTTATGCAAATAAATTCTATGCCTTGCACTCCATAATTCATCATATGCTTAACAGCGTTATTTCCTCCACCGCCAACTCCAGCAACCTTTATAACAATGTTTTTTTCAAATTTGTTATCATCAAATTCAATAGCCATGTTATCCTCCTAAAAATTAATGTAATTAAGTTTCCATGTCGATTTAATATTCTTATGAAACAAAGAAGCTATTATTTAAATTATAACATAGGGTAGCTAGTTACAAAACTATTTATTTTTTTTACTTCTAAGATATAGCACATATTTACTTACTAATATACGTCTAATAGCTGCCAAATTTTGGAAAATTCTCACTCCAAAAACAAAAATTGCTGCCATATAAAGCTCCACACCTAGCTGATCTCCTAAATAGGCCAAAACAGCAGCTAAAATAGCATTAGAAAAAAATCCAGTAATAAAGATTAGATTATTATATTTATCCTCTAGCCCGGATCTGAGACCTCCAAAAATTGAATCCATGGCTGCAAGAACTGCAATAGATAAATATTTTGAAAAGATTACAGGTACTTGATAGGGAAAAACAAACCCTAATCCAATACCAAAAAATAGTCCAATAATAGGAATCCACATCTTATACACCTCATTAATTATTCGTAGTATTTTATAATTGGTTTATTCTTATCAGACAAGTCAATATATTGGATTTTCATTTTATCTATTTGCTTGTCTGCTAAAATCTGTAATAGTAATTTTTGCTTTTCTTCAAAATCGGATAATCCTCCAAATAAGACAGTATTGCTATTGTTTAAGTAAAGACTAATTTCACTAAAACTAACAATTTGTATTTCTAAAATTTGATCAATTAATTTCTTTTCTAGTTTTGTTAGTAGAGTAATTGATAAAACAAGTTTATTATCAATTATTTTTTGGCCATTTTCAACTTTTTTATCAAGAAAATTGTTATTCAAAAATGGACTTTCATAATCAGATATTTTGCTAACTTGTTGCAAACAAATTCCGTTTTTATCAATTAGTGCAAAGCCATTGTAATTTTTAATTATTAAAAAGGGAATCCTTCTACTAACCTCTATTTGTAGCTTATTCGGTAATTTTCTGAATATTTTTACATTTTCGACTTCCGGATTGTCATATATTAAAGAACTTAGAGCTGCATTATTGAATTCAAAAATATTTTTTCCGCTTGGATGAGATAATGAAATTGGATCAATAACCAAGTCTTTTGTGTCGCTAGAATAATCAATAATCTCAATATTAAAGAAAGGCATATGATAAATTTGATAAGAACAAAAACAAAGTGCAATAATAACCCCAAAATACAATATTTGAGATAGCATTTTGAAATAATTAATTTTGACTTTTTTATTTTTTATTCTTGTCATAAATATTCATCACACCATTTTTATTAAATTATTTTGACTTCTGTTTCTAACTGTATAGCAAATTTTTCCCATACGCAAGCTTTACAGATATAAATCAGATTAAGTACATCTTTTGCTGTAGCACCTCCAAGATTTTCAATAAAGTTTGCATGAATCAGCGATATCTTAGCATTACCAACCACTAATCCTCTTAAACCACAATTATCAATCAATTTCCCTGCTGTAGTTCCACTTGGATATTTAAAAACACTACCTGCAGTAAGATTACTAATAGGCTGATGATTCTTTCTCCATAAGAGAAAGCTTTCTTGTCTTGTCTCAATATCTTGCAGTAACCCATATTCTAATTGGAATTCCGCCTGTAATAAAATATATTTGGAAACACTTAATGAAGAAAAACGATGTGAAAAAATAATTTCATTGGAAGCTAATATTTCAATATTATTATTTTCATTTAAGACTATAACATTTTTCAAAAGCTTTGAAATTTCTAATCCGTGTGATCCAGCATTCATAATTACAGCTGCTCCAACTGATCCTGGTATCAAGCTCAGATATTCAAAACCAGTTAATCCTAATCTCTTGGTTTTCATAGCAATTGCAGCAAGTAAAACTCCAGCATCAGCTTTTACACATGAATTATTTATTTCTAAATGATTAAAGTTTTTCGTTAATTGGATGATTACACCGGGATATGTTTTGTCACGGAAAAGAATATTTGATCCATTCCCAATTATAGAAAATTCTAATGCATGTGTTTTACAAAATTCAATAGTTTGAACAATTTCAGAAATATTGCTAGGAAAAACAATACATTCTGCTTTTCCTCCAATTTTCCATGTTGTGTGTTGACTTAAATCTTCTTGATATCGACTTGAGTCAGGTAAACTATCATGCATTTCTTTTAATAAATTAGCATCCATATTTATATCTCTTTTCTAACAAGTCCTTGATAATTGGTCCCAATTTGGTTACTGTTCCAGCGCCCACCGTTAATACAATATCACCTGGCATTAGTTTATCTACTAGGATTTTAGGAATATCATAAATTTCTTTAATATACTCCACATAAATACCTTTCTCTTTTGCCCTTAAAGATAGCTGATATGAGTCTATATCGGTAATAGGCTCTTCACTTGCTGCGAAAATATCACTAAGTATTAACCTATCAGCTAAAGATAAGGCTTCGGAAAATTTTTCCATAAACTGTCTAGTTCTAGTGTATCTATGTGGCTGAAAAATCACCCAAAGTTTATTAGGTTTGAGTTGTTTTGCTGCTGCTAACGTAACTGCTATTTCAGTTGGGTGATGTGCATAGTCATCTATTATTCTAATTCCATTTACTTCCCCTATATATTGAAATCTTCTTCTTGCTCCACTGAAATTTTTCAAGGTCTGCACAATTTGCGGAGTTTCAATCCCAAGTTTATGTGCAACAGTAAAAGCAGCTAGTCCATTACTTAAATTATGTTTACCCGGAACATGAAGTTCGATTTTTGTCAAAAATTTTTCATTAACGTATATATCAGCTTCTGTATAAATTTCAGATATATTGATATTTCTAGCAGAATATTGTGCATTTTGGTTGATTGAATATGTTATTACATTCTCGAATTTTAGCGACATATCATATAACTGAGCATCATCAATACAAAGTACCTTGAAGCCTAGAAGCGAATTTTTGCATAAAAACTCGAAAAACGCCTCTGTTAAACCTGCGAAATTGCCATAAAAATCTAAATGATCATCATCAATATTAGTTACTACAGCGATATATGTCTGATATTTTAAAAAGGTTCCATCGCTTTCATCCGCTTCTGCAACAACATATTCTCCTGTACCGAATTTTGCGTTGCCATCTATAGAAGTTAAATATCCACCTATATATACAGTTGGTTCAAACCCTGCTTGATTTAATATTTCTATAATCATGCTTGTGGTGGTTGTTTTTCCATGTGAGCCAGCAACACAAATTCCTTTCCCAGTATCAATAATCATTTTCAATACATCAGAACGATGTAAAATTGGAATACCTAAAACTTTTCCTTGAAAAATCTCAACATTATCTTGTTTAATTGCTGTAGATACTACAATATAATCAGTTTCTTTAGTTATATTATTTGTGGAATGGGAACTGAAGATATTTGCTCCAAGTTTTGTTAAATTATCTGTTGTTTCTGATAGTGTAATATCAGACCCGCTTACCTTGCAACCCATTTCTAAGAGAATTTTAGCTAAACCACTCATACCAGAACCACCAATTCCAATAAAATGGAATTTTTCTAATTTATCTATCAATTTAAAAATCCCCCACATTTCACTTATAATAAAAATTTCACTTCCTGCACTATAAGCTGTGCAGCATTTAGTTTTGCATTTAATTTTGCATTTTTCCCTAGCTCAACCAAAAGCATTTTATTTTCAAATAGTGCTTTTATTCTATCATACAATTGTTCTTTTGTTAAATTTTGTTCAAGAAGCATGATTCCAGCTCTTATATGGAGCACATGTTCAGCATTATGTTGTTGATGATTATCACTTGCAAAGGGATATGGTATTAATACTGAAGGTATTCCCATAGTTAGTATTTCTGAAATTGTGCTAGCTCCAGCCCTTGCTATTATCAAATCAGTTTTAGCATATACTTCTTCAACATTATAAATATATGGAGTAATATTTAGACGGTCAAATCCGTATTTTTCCATGAGTTGTTTGCTAATTGCTTTTCTTTCCTCATATTCCTTGCTTCCAACCATATGAATAATACTAATTCCCAATTTTGAAATTAAATCATCATACAATGGTTCAATTAAATCATTGATCGCTCTAGAACCTTGGCTTCCTCCCATCACGAGCAACAATTTATCTTGATGAGGAATTCTAGCTTTATTACTTTCTCTTATAATACAATCTCTTACCGGTAACCCTGTTAGAACTTTTTTACAATTTTTACTAAAATATTTACCGGCTTCCTCAAATGTAAGACAAACCGTTTTAACAAATGGGCTTATCCACTTATTGGTAATTCCTGGATAAGCATTTTGCTCATGCAATAATACTGGAACTCTATGCATTACAGCAGCCATTAAAACAGGCGCACTTACATATCCTCCAGTTGCTATTACGATATCTGGTTTTAATTGCTTAAGAAGTTTTTTAGCAGTAGTAAATCCATGAAAATTAGTAAGAACTGCCTTCCATAAAAATAGGAGAGACTTTCTATTTATTCCTGCTGCAGTAATTAGATAAAATGGAAAAGCTGTTTTACTAACAATCTTATTCTCCATTCCATTTTCCGTTCCAATATAACTAATCTCAGCTTGTGGAAATTCTTTTAATAAAGCATCTGCAACAGCTAATGCTGGATATACGTGACCTCCGGTACCTCCTCCTGTTAAAACTACTCTTATTATCTTCATTATGCTTCACCCTCTTGCTTTCTAGACACATTTAGAATCAAGCCTACGGATGACATTAAAATTAAAATTGATGTTCCTCCATAGCTTAAAAATGGCAAAGTTATACCTGTTACTGGAGCTATGCCAATAGCAACTGCAATATTAATAATTACCTGAATAGCAATATTTGTTGTTAGCCCAATGCATAATAGTTCTTCATATCTGCTTTTAGCTCTATTTGCTATAATGATACCTCTGATAAAAACAAAAAAGAAAAGACAAATTGTTATAGTTGCTCCAATGAAACCCATTTCTTCGGCCAATACAGCAAAAATAAAATCAGTATGAGCAAACGGAAGTAAAAGTTTTTGCTTACCTGCGCCTAAAAACGTTCCCCATAATCCTCCAGAACCAATTGACATTAATGATTGCACCACTTGATATCCTGTATCAGATGCATCCGCCCAAGGGTTTATAAAAGATAAAAGTCTATCAAGGCGATAAGATTCTGCGGTCAAAGCAATATAACCTAAAGGAAGTGCTGCAACTATAGTTAAAAAGAAATAGCGAAATTTTATTCCAGCATAAACAATAATTGACATAGAAATTACCGCTATAACAATAGCAGTTCCTAAATCTGGTTCAGCATAGACAAACCCTGCAGCTAAAGCAATTAGCAATAAACATCTAAAATAAATATTCAGGTTGATATTTTTATATTTATCTAATATTTTGGCTAACATTAAGATAATACCGATTTTCATAACTTCAGAAGGTTGGAAATTAACTGGCCCAATTACAAGCCATCGTTTTGCTCCATACGCACCTATTCCAAAAAACAAAACGGCTATTGTAAAAACAAGAGCAATAATAAATAATTCTGTGGAATAATTCTTTATTATTTGAATGTTAATTTTATAAGCTATAACCATAGTTATTAAGCCTAATAATACTGAAATTGCTTGTTCAGCTAGATATTTGTAAGCATTGCCTGTAAGTTGTACTGATTTTACTGAAGTGGCGCTAAATACTAGCAATAACCCTAATAATACTAATCCTGCAACTGCAAGCATAAGAAAGATATCACCTCTGCCTGTCGCTAAGAGTTTAATTTTTTTTCTTCCCATAAATTTCCGCTCCTAACTATAAACTATTAACCAGTTTTTTGAATTTTATACCTCGTTCTTCAAAATTTTCGAACATATCATAACTAGCACAGGCAGGCGAAAAAAGCACCGTATCTCCAACAGCACTCAAGTCAAAAGCCTTAATTACAGCATCATCTAATGAATGTTCCACTTGATAATTATTATAGTTAACAGCGCTTAATGCTAAGCTGATTTCAGAACTTGTTTTACCTATTAGAATTACATGTTTTATTTTTTTTGTAGATATTTCTTCAGCAAACTTTATATAAGATACCGGCTTTTCGCTTCCTCCAGCAATAAGAATAATAGGATTTTTGATCGCTCTTAAAGCAACAATAGCTGACTCGGGATTAGTAGCCTTTGAATCATTAACAAAAATAACCCCATTGATTTTTCTCGTAATCTCAAGACGATGTTCTACTCCCTTAAAGCATGTTATTCCAGCAATTATTTCTTTGGAACTCAAACCAAGTATAAAAGCAGCACTTGCCACGGCCATAGCATTTTCGAGATTATGATTACCTGCTATTTTTAAGTCTGATAAATCAAACAATGTACTATCTAGTCCTTTATACCGAAAAATTATTTTTTTTCCTCTCAAGAAAGCACCTGATTCTAATTCGCTCTTTCGAGAATAAAAAACAACTCTACTCGGAGCTTCCTTTGCCATTGAAGCAACCTCTTCTTCATCGTAATTCAAGATAACAAATTCATCCTTAATTTGTTTTTTAAAAATGTTCATTTTTACATTTCTATATTCTTTTAATGTACCATGTCTTTCTAAATGATCTCTGCTAAAGTTATTAACAATTGCGATGTATGGATGAAATTCACTTACATTTTCCAACTGAAAACTTGAAGTCTCAACCACATAATAGTCATATAAATCATCATCAATGTTATTCGAAAATGCAAGTCCAATATTCCCAACTGCAAGAGAGCGCCTACCACTATGCTGTAATAAAAAATCTAGCATAGCAGTAATAGTTGTTTTACCATTCGTTCCAGTTATTGCTATAATTTTATTTTTAGTTAAGGTAAATCCCAATTCAATTTCACTTATTACCGGTATATTTTTCTTATGAGCTTCAGTAATTATTGGATTTGTCGCAGGAATTACTGGACTTGGAATTATCAAATCAAATTCACTTGCTGAAGGGTAGTCACCACAAATAACCTTAGCTCCAAGTTGTCTAAATTTTTCTGAAGTATTTTTAATTTTTTCATCGTTTTTTATATCACAAACAGTTACAATTGCACCCATACTTAATAATTTTTCTACAGCGGCAAGTCCACTCTTGGCCATCCCAATCACTAATATTTTTTTATTAGTATACATTTTTCACCCCATTAATACAGAAGCGTATAAAGCAAGATACCTAATAAACCAGCAATACCGCTTACTATTGTAAAAACAATAACTACCTTTGTTTCTTTCCATCCTTTTTTTTCAAAGTGATGATGTAAAGGTGCCATCAAAAAAAACCTTTTACCCTTTGTCATCTTAAAATAGCAAACTTGTATAATTACTGAAAGCACTTCTAATACATATAATGCTCCAATAACTAAAAATAATATTTCTGTTTTAGTCAAGACAGCTAGCATTGCTACTCCTGCGCCTAAGGCTAGTGAACCAGTGTCTCCCATAAATATTTTTGCAGGATATTTATTGAAAAACAGGAATCCTAAACAACTTGAAAATAAAACAAGAGCAAAAGTAACTAGAATATATTGCTGTTGAATAGTTGCAATTATAGCATAAGTCAGATATGTCATGCTTAAAGCTCCAACTGCCAATCCATCTAACCCATCAGTAAAATTGATAGCATTAGTTATAGCCGTGAAAATGAAAATTATAAAAAAAATATAATATAACCCCATATTTAAAACAAAAATTGGAGCAATATATACATCAGTAGAAAGATTAATTACCTTTATTAATAAGATTGCAGTTATAATAGCTAATCCTATTTGTAATGAAAATTTATATTTAGCTGATAAACCCTTAGTATTCTTTTTTACTACTTTCATATAATCATCTAAGAAACCAATAGCTCCATATCCTAAAAATATTAATAGAAAGGTTATCACTAACCAGATATTAGGCTTAACAATTATTGAGTATGTAATTACCCCTATTATAGCAGAAAATAAAAAAGCAATTCCTCCCATAGTAGGAGTACCAGCTTTAATTAAATGTGTCTCAGGTCCATCCGAGCGTACTTGCTGTCCAACCTTTAATTTAAAAAGTATTGGAATTAATTTTGGAGTTATAATAATTATTGAAACGAAAGCTACTATCGCTGTAAAAACAGCTACATATTTTTCCATTAGAATTATTCCTTTATCCTTTCCACTATCCTATCTAATCCTATCGCACGGGAAGCCTTAATTAATACTACTGTATTGTTATCTAGCATTGGTTTAAGTAATCCGAGTGCAGCTTCCCAAGTTTGAAACATATGAACATTTTTCATGCCAGAATTCAATGCCCCAATAGCAATTAGATTTCCAAGATCACCAATGGTAATCAATTCAGCAATACCCAATTGCTGAATGTAATTGCCTAATTGTTCATGTTTTTCCTTTTCAATACATCCTAATTCACGCATACCTCCAAGCACTGCAATTTGTTTTTTTCCTTGATAATTCATCATAACTTTCAAGGATTCACGCATTGAATCAGGATTTGCATTGTAAGAGTCATCAATAATATCACAATTATTTAAGCCTTTCATTATGCTCAACCTGTTTTTACTTAAGGTTAGTTGAGTTAAAGCTTCAACAGCGAACCCTACGCTTAACCCTAATTCATATACCGCTCCTAGTGCAGCTAAAGAATTCAAAAGATTATGTCTACCTGGTATAGGTAAAAACAGCTCTTCCTGCTCTCCGAAAACAGAGACAGTAGCTTTTATAGCATGTGTTTCTTCTCGGATATTTTTAGCAAATATATTAGCATGATGTTCAATGCCAAAAGTAATTATTTTTCCACAACATCTATCCGCAAAAAAACTTGACCATTTATTGTCATTATTAACAATGCAGCAACCTTGAATTGATATATTATCAAAGAGCTCACCCTTAGCCATAGCAATATTTTTTTCACTACCTAGTAATTCCATATGGCTAACACCAGCATTCACAACTATTCCAATATTAGGAGAGGCAATTTTAGCAAGTAAATCAATTTCCTTTAACCCTCGCATTCCCATTTCAATAATAGCAACTCTTGTTTCCTCCTCTAAGCCAAATAATGTTAGTGGAACGCCAATTTCATTATTGTAGTTTTCTAACGTGCATATCGAATTTGTCTGTTTCTTTATTGCTGTAAAGAGCATATCTTTTGTTGTTGTTTTGCCATTAGAGCCAGTAATACCAATTACTTTGAGATTAGGAAATGACAAGCGATATGCATGAGCTAATTGTTGGTATGCCATTAATGTATCTTCAACCAACAAAAAATTGCCTTTGATTTCTTTTGTGTCAAATTTAATATTCACAATAGCACAACTTGCTCCTAAAGCAAAGGCATTTTCAACATATTTATGTCCATCATTAGCTTCCCCTTGTAATGCAAGAAAAATATCTCCAATATTTATTTTACGCGTGTCCGTAGAAATATGTTTGATTTTTTTTTGTTCTGTTTTTTCTAGAGTTTTTGCATTTATAATTTTTTTTATATCGCAAAAATCTCCTAGGCGGTTAATCATTATATTTCCTCCTTTCTGCTAAAAAACTCTCAGAAACATCAATATCACTAAATGGAATTTTTGTTTTTCCAATTATTTGATAGTCTTCATGACCTTTTCCTGCAATAACAAGGATATCACCATCCTCAGCTAATTTAATAGCTTTTTCTATCGCATTTTTTCTATCAACAATGCGCTCGAATTTACTGAAATTCCTAGCATGAAACCCAGGAATTATGTCATCAATTATTTTTTCTGGATTTTCTGTTCTTGGATTATCTGAAGTTACTATAATATAATCACTATAAATTGCAGCCTTTTCAGCCATCATTGGTCTTTTCTTTTTATCTCTATCTCCACCACAACCAAAAACTGTAATAACTCTGTTTTTTGTGATAGATTTTGCAGAAGCGAGTATATTTTCTAATCCATCCGGTGTATGAGCATAGTCAACAATAATAGCAAAATTATCCACTCCCTTTACTGGCTCGAAACGACCAGGAACCGTAGAAGTTGCTAATGCTTGTATAATATATTTTTCATCTATTCCTTCTAAAAGTGCTACAGCACAAGCAGCTAATGCATTATAGATACTAAATTTCCCAGATAAAAGCAAATTAATATGCATCTGTCCTTTAGGGTGAATTAGATCAAAGCTTGCTCCATTTAAGTGAATTTCCCAGTTAATGGCTCTGAAATCTGCACTAGCATCAAAACCATATGAGTAATGTTTAGTAGTAATTTGAGAAATAATTTTTTCATACACTAGATCATCATAATTTAGGATAGCATATTTATTACGGCATTTTTCTCCTCTTCCTAAATTTATAAATAATTTTAGTTTCTCCTTTAAGTATGCATCCATATCTGTATGAAAATCCAAATGGTCCTGTGATAGATTAGTAAATACTGCTATGTCAAATTCTACTGATTCCACACGTTGTAAAGCCAAAGCATGAGATGAAACCTCCATTGTCGCATAGTCAACTTTCTCTTTGACCATTTGAGCAAAAAGTTCAAGCAAATCACTAGATTCAGGTGTGGTATGCTCAGAATGAATTTTTTTATCCCCGATTTTATTGCAAATAGTACCAACAAGACCGGTTTTATGACCAGCTAATGACAAAATATTATTAATTAAAATTGTTGTTGAAGTTTTACCATTTGTCCCAGTTACTCCAATTAGATTTATTTTTTGTGATGGATGATCTAATATTATATCTGAAATTATTGCAAGGGCTTTGCGGGTGTCTCTAACACGTAAAGTTGGTAAAATTGGTATCTCCTTAGATTCTTCACTAATAATAAAAGCAATAGCACCATTTTTTTTCGCTTCATTTATGTAGAGGTGCCCATCAGTTACAAAGCCTTTAATACAAACAAAAAGTTCTCCTCCAATTATATTTTTAGAATCATACACTGCCTTTTCAATTTCTATTTCCTTAAAATTAATTGTCTCAATTAGACATGAACATCTCTTCAATTCATCTATAATTAATGATAATTTCATTTTTTATTCTCCTCAATTAAGGTTGTTTTTTAATGCTGCGTTTGTGGTTTTCTCGTATTTATTGTTGAAAGTTACACTTACTTTATCTCCTGGAAGCAATAAATTTCCAGCACTAGGGTATTGCGATATCGCTATTCCCTCACCGTTTGGTGATAATTCTAATGAATAGCTTTCCAAAATTTTAGCAACCACAGATAGTCTTAACCCAGTTAAATCCGGCAAGAAAATCTTACCTCCCTGCTTAATTTCTCCTAATTCTAAAACAATGCTACCTAGATAGTTATCTGTTGTCGGAAGAACATTTTGCTTTATAACGCATGCTCCTTTTGAGGTAAATTCTAACTTAAAATTTAAATTTTTTGCTAACTGTTCTGCTTCTTTTTTTGTCATTGTAACAAAATTTGGAACTTTAGCAATGGTAATTTCATTAATACCTTCACTTTTCGCTTGTTCTGTACTAGGATCTTTAATTTTTTCTGTTGGTTTAATTTTCAAGTATTTTAAGACATCTTTAGCAATCCGCTGAAATGATGGTGCAGCGACTTCACTTCCATGAGTTGAGCTTTTCGGATTATCTACAACAACTAATATAACAATTTTAGGATCATTAATCGGTGCAACACCAATAAATGATGAAACATATTCATCATTAGAATAACTTTCACCTTGAGTTACTTTTTGAGCTGTACCAGTTTTGCCACCTACTTGATAGCCTTCTATCGCACCGTTTTTACCAGTCCCTTCATTTACAACATTCATCATCATAGCGAGAGTTTTCTCAGCTGTTACTGAAGAAATAACCTTACGAGTAATTTCAGGTTTTCTTTCATCTATTACCAGACCGTTACTATCCACAATTTTCTTCACAATATAAGTTTTCATAAGATTGCCCTCGTTAGCAACTGCACTAACCGCTCTCACTAACTGCATCGGACTTATTGCAATAGCTTGACCAAAAGCAATACTTGCTAAATCTAAATCGACTGCTTTATTTTGCGGAATAATTATCCCTTTGGCTTCTCCACTTATTTCTATCCCTGTATAATCACCTATTCCAAATGCATTTAGGTATTTATAAATAGTTCCAGGCTTTTTCTTTTCTAGCCTAAGTCCTATTTCTGCAAATACAGGATTACAAGAATTAGCCAAGGCCTCCGTAAATGTCTCGGCACCATGCGGATCATATGAACGCCAGCATGAAATGCTATCCTTGCCTATCTTATACTTGCCTGTACAAGTGAATATTTCATTTTTCTTAATTACATCTTCCTCAATAGCCATTGCTGCAGTTAATATTTTCAAGGTAGATCCAGGCTCATAAACATCCTGAACTGTAGAATTTCTCCAATTAGCAGCTGGAAAAAGAGTGAAATTATTAGGATCAAAGGTCGGTGTATTGGCAAGAGCTAATACCTCTCCGGTTTCTGGATTCATGCAAATTATTGATGCTCCAGAAGCTTTTGTTGTTTCCATAATTGTATCCAATTCACGCTCGGCTAAAAATTGAATACTTTCATCAATAGTTAAAACAATACTTTTTCCATCTTCAGGCGGTGAATAGTAACCCAAAGCACTATTAATACCACTATTATAGGAAATACTTTCCATATCTAAGATCCCATTTTTTCCTTGCAAAATATTATTATAAGCTTCTTCAATTCCTACAAGCCCGCGTTCTAATCCATCATTACTTCTATCTCCTAAAAATCCTAGCACATGAGCAGCTAAAGTTCCTTTTGGGTAATAGCGATAGCTTTCAGCAAGCAAACGAACTCCTGGCAGATTAGCTTCTTTTAATTTGGTGCTTTGTTTATCCGAAATTTTCCTTTTTAGCCAAGAGAATTTTTTAGGTTTAGCGATTGCCTTATTTACTTCTGTCAAAGGTATATCCAATATATTTGATAAGCTTAGTGCAATTTCATCTTTATTTTCTTTTTCTTGAATAAGTGTAGGAATAATATATACGGAATCCGCATCTAGACTAATTGCAAGCTGTTTTCCATTACGATCAAATATTTCTCCACGCTTGGCTTCAACTGATTGCTCTGTAGATCTACTTTGCAGTGCTTTTTCCTTTAAATTAGTAGCTTGAATTATCTGCAAATCAAACAAGCGCCCAATCAAAATAAAAAAGCACAAAGAAAAACCTAAAAAAAGAGTTGTTTTTCCCCATTTTAGGTTTAGTTTTTTCCTATTTTTTTTTATCTTTTTAATTTTTTCCATCTAGCCATTACTCCTTAGCTTCAAATAAAATTATTATTGTTTTAAGAAGCTGCTGTAATTTTGAAAAAAAGGTATTGTTTTCTATTTCTTCATTTTTTTTTATAGCTTTATCTTCTGCACTGATTGTGCTATTCAACTTTTGTTCTGCTATTTCAGCATTTTTTTTCATATTCAGTTCTTCGGATGCTTTTCTTTCAATATAATCTAAACTAGATTTTTGTTCAATCCCCAAAAGAATACGCTCATTTTCTTCTTTTAACTGACTAATGCTTTTCACTAAATCAATCTTTGTGTAACCTTGCCATCTTGCATAGGAAATACTTCCTATTGCTAAAATAAAACAAACAAATACTGCAGAAATATATAAAAATATTTTTCTGTAGCGAATTTGTTCTCTATTATTTTTACTTACCTTTCTCAAATCTTTCTCCATGTTATTCTCCTGTTATGCAGTAATAATATTTTAAATTTTTTCTGCAATACGCAATTTGGCACTACGAGAACGATTATTATAGGTTATTTCCTCATCACTAGCCACAATAGGCTTCTTACTTATAAGTCTCAGCTTTTTTATTTTATCACATGTACATATTGGTTGACTAGCTGGACAAGAACAATTTAATGTTTCATATTTAAAATAATCTTTAACGATTCTATCTTCCAATGAATGAAAACTTATAACCGCTAACCTACCATTAGGTTTCAAGAAATTCACTGCTTGCTTTAATACAGAAGAGAGTACATCAAGTTCTTGATTTGTCTCTATTCTAATGGCTTGAAAAGTTTGTCTAGCAGGATGTCCTCCCTGTTGTCGTGCGCCAGCAGGTATAGCTTTTTTTATGATCTCTACAAGTTCAAAAGTTGTAGAGATCTGTTTGTTTTTTCTTTCTGCTACAATGAACTCGGAAATTCTTTTTGCCCATCTTTCCTCTCCATAATCTAGAATTAACTTGGTTAATTTTTCTTCAGGGTACTCATTAATAATATTATATGCAGTTACTTTAGCTGATTTATCCATAGCCATATTTAATGGTGCATTATGTTTATAGCTAAAGCCTCTTTCTGGATTATCCAATTGATAAGAGGAAACACCAAGATCAATTAATAGACCATCTATCTGCATAATTCTAGCTTCTAGAAGTTTATCACTTAAATTAACAAAATTGCTATTAATATACGTCACATTATTAAATTCAGATAAATTAATTCTAGCAGCATTCAAGGCATCGTTATCTTGATCAAAGCCAATTAAATGGCCTGTACCGGCTAATTTTTGTAAAATAGCCTTGCTATGTCCACCCCCGCCTAGCGTGCAATCAACATATATGCCATCATTTTTAACTTTAAGTCCATCAATAACCTCATTTAATAAAACTGATGTATGCTTAAAATCCATTTTTTACACCTCAGTTACTAATATTCCTTTTGTTTGCTTTAACTCGCTCGTCACGAGTTAAATACTTTTTACGCATTCTAATAGACAATGGAGTAGCTTCAACTAATTCATCATTCTCAATAAATTCTAGAGCCTCTTCTAAGGATAAAATACGTGGCTCCTTTAAGCGTATAGCATCGTCGGCAGAACTAGATCTCACGTTTGTTAACTGTTTTTTCTTACATACATTAACTTCTACATCTTGCTCTCTATTACATTCTCCCACAATCATTCCTTCATAAACCCGAGTACCTGGAATAATTAATAAATCGCCTCGATCTTCAACAGAGTTTAATCCATATGGATTTGCCTCTCCCATTTCTGATGCAACTAAAGAACCTCTAAATCTTGTTTTTATATCTCCTTTATATGGCTGATAGCTATCAAACACATGGCTCATAATCCCTTCGCCTCTAGTTTGTGTGAGAAATTCTGAGCGGAATCCAATTAAGCTCCGAGATGGTATAAGAAATTCCAACCTCATTTGTGTATCATTTAAGGTTGTCATGTTCTGTAAATCTGCTTTTCTTTCCCCGATTTTCTCCATAACTCCACCCATATAGTCTTGAGAAATATCTAAAATAAGGCTTTCAACAGGTTCGCATTTTATTCCATTAATATTTTTAAAAATAACCTCAGGTTTCGATACCTGCAGTTCATATCCTTCTCTTCGCATATTTTCGATGAGTACAGATAGATGTAACTCTCCTCTGCCTGAAACCTTAAATGAATCTGGGCTATCAGTTTCTTCAACCCTCAAACTCACATTCGTATTTAATTCCTTAAATAATCGTTCTCTTAACTTTCTTGAAGTTACATGTGACCCTTCTTTACCAGCAAATGGACTTGTATTGACAATAAAATTCATTGATAGCGTAGGTTCATCAATATCAATAGCCTCTAAAGCTTCTGTACAATTAATATCACATATAGTTTCACCAATTGAAACATCCTCTAAGCCTGCAATTGCTACAATTTCACCAGCAATTGCACATTCTACGTCTTGTCTACCAAGTCCTTCAAAAACCATCAGTTTGTTTATCTTAGCTTTAATTATTTTGCCAGATCTTTGTATAATATTTACCTGTTCACCGTCTTTAATAGTTCCTTTACAAACCTTACCTATGCAAATTCTTCCGATATAATTATCATAGGCTAGACTCGATACTAATAATTGCATCGGTGCTTTTTCATCAACTATAGGAGCTGGAATATATTCTATAATGGCATCAAATAATACCTGCAAATTTTCTCCTGCATCCGAAATATTTTTCATGGCTATACCACGCCGTGCAGACGCATAAACAACTCCAAAATCACACTGTGCTTCACTTGCTCCTAGTTCGATAAACAAATCAAGCACTTCATCAACAACTTCATCCACCCTAGCATCTGGCCGATCAATTTTATTAACTACAACTAAAGGTGATAAGCCCATTTCCAGAGCCTTACGTAATACGAAGCGGGTTTGAGGCATAGGACCTTCATATGCATCTACTATTAGAAGTACTCCATCAACCATTTTCATGATGCGTTCTACTTCTCCGCCAAAATCTGCATGCCCTGGAGTATCCACAACATTAATTTTGTATTCATGATAATGAACAGCAGTATTTTTAGCAAAAATTGTAATTCCTCGTTCTCTTTCGAGATCATTAGAGTCCATAACTCGTTCTTGGATAACTTCATTTTTTCTGAAAATTCCACTTTGTTTAAGCATTGCATCAACTAATGTAGTCTTACCATGATCTACATGTGCAATAATTGCGATATTTCTAATCCCTTGATAATTCATATTTAATCCCCAATTCTGTTATTTTTCAAATAAGACTTTAGCTTCGTTTGATTTTTCAAAGCCAAGTAGCCAAGGCTGTAGTTCATCTAGCGCTGGCTCAATGTTATTATCATTAATATAAACTCTAAGCTTAATTATATCAGAGTACTCTTGAGATACAATTTTTATTTGATGTTTTTCAATTAAATAATATATTTGTCTGCTTTGTTGATAATTAAAATGCAAATTATAGGCAATAAATTGAGCTTTTTCTAGTGTACCTAATTTTTCTACTAATTGAGTTGCAGCTAGGGTGTACGCATCAATAAGTCCCCTTATGCCCAGCTTCTTTCCACCATAGTATCTAACAACAACAATCATTACATTATTTAGATATTTTGAATTGATTACCCCTAAAATAGGCTTGCCAGCTGAACCGGAAGGTTCACCATTATCATCAGCATTTTCTATTTTTTCTTTTGATAATCCATAAGTATATGCGCTACAATAATGTGTTGCTTGTTTATACTTATCTTTAATGATTGCTAAATTTAGTTGTGCATCACTTATATTATAAATGCACTTAGCATTAGCAATAAATTTTGAGCGCTCAATAACAACTTGATGTTCCCCTTCCATTGCTAACATTATAATCTTATTCACTATTTTCCACCTACTTTAATATATAATAATTGCTTTTTTTGCAAATAATATATATAATCAAAATGAAATATTAATCAAAGGAGATGTATCTAATATGAAAGTAACTTACCGTGTTAATTTTGTTTGTAGCAATCGCCTCAACTCTACCGATAATATCGATTTTGAATTTAAGGTAGATAGCAGTTATTTACCAACTAAGACTTGTTACTTAGGTGGTATATTTGTAGTAGTAGAAGAAAGCAATTATGATGTAGCAACAGATGAAGGTGTTGTGTATGCTTCTTGCTATTTCCCAAAAAACAAAGCTATTAATGAAGTTGGACAGGTTAATGTTGAGTTAGCTCAAAATGAAACCTATCGATTAATTGCTTTATTATCTGATCGTTATGGCATTAAAGGTACTTATACCAAACGTGCTACAAATTGTGCTTTAGACGAAAGATAAATCCTACTCATAACTCATACAAATGAGAAAACGCCACTAGTGGCGTTTTCTTTTATTCTTTTTCTTTAGGTAACGCATCTTTTCTTGAAAGTTTTATCTTCCCTTGTGGATCAATTCCAAGTACTTTGACTAAAATTTGATCGCCTTCTGAGACAACATCCTCTACTTTGGCTACACGCTTAACATCCAGTTGAGATATATGTACTAAGCCATCTTTTCCTGATCCACCAAAAACCCCAGGAATCACTTCTACAAAAGCACCAAATTCGGCAATTTTCACTACTTTACCAAGATAAGTTTTTCCCACTTCAACTTCAGCTGTAATAGCTTCAATAATCGCTTGTGCTCTTATTCCTGCACTTCTATCAACTGCAGCAATAAAAACTCTGCCATCATCTTCAATATCTATTTTTACACCAGTTTCTTCAACTATTTTTTTAATCATTTTTCCACCAGGTCCAATTACATCTCTAATCCTATCTTGAGAAATAGTTATTTGAATAATGCCAGGTGCATAATCGGAAATTTCAGGTCTAAATGTTGCTAAGACTTCCAACATTTTCCCTAAAATATGCATTCTTCCTGCTTTAGCTTGGGCTAAGGCCTTTCTTAATATATCTTTATCTATTCCTGCAACTTTTATATCCATCTGCAACGCTGTAATTCCATCAGCTGTTCCAGCCACTTTAAAGTCCATATCCCCTAATGCATCTTCCATACCTTGAATATCAGTTAATACTGCCACCTGATCTCCTTCTTTAATAAGCCCCATAGCCACTCCTGCTACAGGTGCCTTAATAGGAACTCCTGCATCCATAAGAGAAAGCGAACTACTACAAACACTACCCATTGAAGTCGAACCATTGGACCCAAGTGCTTCAGATACTAAACGTAAAGCATAAGGAAAAACAGTTTCATCTGGAATTACACATTGTAAAGCTTTTTCTGCCAACGCACCATGTCCAATTTCTCTTCTACCAGGTCCTCTAGAGCTTCTTGCCTCTCCTACACTATACGGAGGGAAATTATAATGGTGCATATAACGTTTTGTTTGTTCTAAGCTTATACCATCGATTCTTTGTTCATCACCCAAAGGACCTAAGGTTATAATGTTAAGGATTTGAGTTTCTCCTCTACTAAATAATGCGGAACCATGTGTCCTAGGAAGCACACCTACTTCACATAGAATAGCACGCACCTCTTCTAATCCTCTTCCATCTACACGAGTTTTTGTAGTTAGGACAAATTTGCGCAATTCTTCCTTTTGTACTTTACCAAAAAGTTCATTGAAAATATTTGCTAATCCTACATTATCTGCATATGCTGGTTTTTCAGAGCAAAAACAACCGAATAATTCCGTGCACTTTTCTTTTAAGAAATTATCCCTCGTTTGCTTTCTCACTTTATTTGCAGATAAATATTCTATTACTTCTACCATTTGAGGCCTAATAAAATCTTTAACTACTGAACAAAGTTCTTCATCAAGTTCAGCCGCTATAAATTCTTCAGTTTGCTTAGCAATCCCCAATTCGAGTGCTTCCTTCTTGAAAGCAAGAATAAAATCAATAATTTTTTTTATCTCTTCATGTGCAAAGAGAATAGCTTCTAATGCAAGTTCCTCAGAAACTTCATTAGCTGATGCTTCTACCATCATCACAGCATTTTTTGTTCCTGCTACCGTTAATGAGAGAATGCTGTTTTCATCTTCTTTAATTGTTGGATTAACAATCAATTCGCCATTTACGTATCCGACTTTAACTGCTGCAAGCGCTTCGACAAAAGGAATTTTAGAAATTTCTAAAGCAGCAGCAGCTCCGATAATTGACAAAATATCCGGCTGATTATCTTGATCCATTGATAAAACTGTAGCTACTATATTTACATCATTACGATAACCTTTAGGGAAAAGTGGTCTTATAGGTCTATCAATTAATCTGCAGCTCAGAATTGCTTTTTCAGAAGGGCGCCCTTCTCTTTTAATAAAACCACCCGGAATTTTACCTACCGAATATAGCTTTTCTTCATAATCAACTGTAAGCGGAAAGAAATCTACACCTTCTTTTGGCTTTTCAGAAGCTGTTACAGCAACCAAAACCGATGTGTCACCATAGGTTGCAAATATAGACCCACTTGCTTGTAATGCCAATCTACCACATTCTAAGGTAAGCTTTCTACCTGCTAATTCCATGGATTTTCTTAAAATAGGGTCTCCTAAATTATTTACCATTTTAACTCCTCCTCTTTTCAAAGTGTTATTAATTTAAAAAAAACGAGTGCTAGCGCACTCGTTACTGTACTAACTCGAACGTTATCTCTATATTAGCCTTTATGCACTATCTTCTTAGGCCTAGTCTCTCAATGATTGACTTATAGCGATCAATATCAGTCTTCTTAATGTAGTTTAGCAAACCTCTTCTTTGTCCAACCATTTTCAGAAGACCACGTCGTGAATGATGATCCTTTTTATGAATTTTCAAGTGTTCAGTTAAGTGAACAATGCGGTTTGTCAAAACAGCGATTTGTACTTCTGGTGAACCAGTGTCCCCTTCGTGTATCTGATACTTCTCAATTACATTTTGTTTCAATTCCATTTTTTTTCCTCCAAAAGCATATTATTTTTTTGCCTATTGCTAAGTAAACGCTGAGGTACGAAAAACTGAGCAATGGTCAACCTATGTAATTATACATGTAATTATTGCAAATTACAACTAGAACTTCATAGATAGAAAATATTCCTCAACATTTTTTTTATCCTTCACTAATTGTGTTCTTAGTTCCTCTTGGTTTGAAAACTTGAACTCATCTCTAATTCTAGTCATATAGTATAAATCAATTTTTTTGCCACTAATTTCTTCCAAAAAATCAAAAATATGCACTTCAATAATAAGTTTGTTTTTCACTTGAATAGTATTTCCATATGTTACATTTACCATTCCAGCAAAAATTTGTTGGTCTATTTTAACCTTACATGCATATACTCCTACAGCTGGTTGCACATAGTTTTCTGCAACCAGGATAATAGCAGTAGAAAACCCGAATTTCCTACCAGAATTTCTGTTTGCATCAACTTTACCTTGTTGCATAAAATATTTTCCTAGTAGGATAAACGCTTTTTCCATATCACCGACACCAATTAGATATTTAATTCTGGAGCTACTAATTTTTTCACCTTCATAAATCAATGGTTCAATTGCAACTGTGGTGAATTCAGAAAACCTCTTAAAAAGCATTATATCACCCTTAGCTGCTTTCCCAAAATGGTAATCTACTCCAACAAATATTTTAGAAATATTGATGTTTGCTAGAAGGTACTGTCTGATAAAATCCTCAGCATCCATATTTGCTAAAACAGCACTAAAAGGTAGTTTAGCTAAATAATCTATCCCCATAGTTGCTAAAGTCTGTTCCTTTGTAGTTTCATTCATTATTAGCTTAAAGCTATCAGCTTCAAAAAATGTACGCGGATGGGGTGTAAATGTAATTACTAAACTAGCTATCCCTTGTTGTTTTGCGTCTGCAACAGCCAACTTAATAAGTTTTTGATGCCCAATATGCACACCATCAAAGTTTCCTAAAACAACATTTCCAGCTATTTTTTTTAAGTCATCTAATTTATACAATATTTTCATAATATCACCTAGTGGAATACTTTTTTTGGTTTAATTAGTTTTTCAGCCACAAATGCTACTGCAATAATTTTATTTTTTTCACTCAATAACAAAAAATCCTCATTGCTATTTTCCAAAGAACTTATTGTCTGTATAGGTAATTTTATTCCATTTGAAATTTTTTTAGCATCTTCTGTATTAAGCTGATACGCAGGCATATCTCTTAAAAAGTCAAGAGGCTCCTTAATAAAGCACCAATCATCTTCTTCGCTCATTTTTTCTATCTCTTCAAAATTTAATGCTTGATCTAATTGACAATTACCAACTGCCGTGCGGCATAGGTTGAAAACGGTCGCCCCACATCCTAATTTTATTCCTATATCATCCACCAAGCTTCTAATATAAGTACCGCGGGAACAAATTACAGTAAAAACAAAGTGAAACATTTCTTCATCATCTTGATATGTTCTAAGAAGCTTCAGCTTGAAAATGTTAACCTTACGTTTACTTCTTTCAACTTCTAATCCTAATCTAGCTAATTGGTGTAATCTCTTACCATTAACATGTACAGCAGAAAACATTGGGGGGATTTGTTCAATTTCACCAATGAAATCTTCTAACGCACTATTAATATCTGACAAGTGCTTTTCTTCTACTAATGTTGTCTTTAATATTTCCCCTGTCATATCCAAAGTGTTGGTTCTTATGCCTAGTATGGCATCACATAGATAAGTTTTTGTGCCTTTTTCAATATATTCAATTAATCTTGTAAAACGACCTACAGCTAAAACCATTACTCCAGTTACTTCCGGATCCAAAGTTCCACTATGCCCTATTTGCTTAATATGTAAAATTTTACGCAACTTGCCTACGACATCATGGGAAGTGAACCCTTTTGGTTTATTAATAATAACAAAACCCTCTTTTAATGCTTCCAACTCACATGTACTCCTTTAACGAATTGACTAAGTATTCCTCGGCCTGCAGTAGACTCATTGCTAAATTGCAACCTGCTGCTCTTAGGTGTCCACCACCACCAAATTTTTGGGCAAAAGCATTTACATCACATGTACTATTGGATCTTAACGATACCTTAATATTACCTGGACTATTTTCTTTGAAAAATACGCCTACTTCAATATTTTCAATTGTGTTAGCATAGTAAACAATTCCTTCATAGTCTTCGTCTTGCAAGCCATATTTCATTTTATCTTCATAGGATATGCTTAGCCAAGCAATGCCTTTTTCAAAATCCGTCTGTAGTGAATTTAGTGCTATAGATATTGCTTGAATACCGGTAAGACTCCTCTTATTATAAATATTTTTTCTAATAAGTTCTTTATCTGCACCACTTTTCAGTAACTTAGCGGCAATTTCCATAGTCTGCGCAGAAGCATTAGCATATTTAAATGAGCCAGTGTCGGTTTCAATAGCTGTATATAATGCTGTAGCTGTCTGACAGTCAAAATCGATCCATTTATGGAAGAGTTCAAAAATAACCTCACCTGTAGAAGATGAATTTTTCTGGACAAGACTTAAGTTACCATATCCAGTATTGCTAATATGATGATCAATATTGATGATTACTGCTTCTTTATAGCAACTAAAGTCAATATTTGACCTAGCAACATCGCCACAATCTAAATAGAAAATAGCATTTACAAGATAATCAGTAGGTATTAATTCTGGCATTATTAACTTTTGCTCATTCAATAAAAACTCAAGGTATACAGGAATAGGATTTTTATTCACAATATAGTATTTTTTTCTAAGTTGTTTAAGAATACGAGCAAAAGCCAGACAAGAACCCATACAGTCCCCATCTGGCATAGCATGACCTACTACAAGAAAATTATCATTTTTTTTAATATAATCTAAAATTTCACTATAACTGCTGTTCATCTTTATTCATCTTCTCAATTTCATATAATATTTTTGAAATTTTTGCTCCATGCTTAATTGAATCATCTAATTCAAAAATAAGTTCAGGCGTATAACGAAGTCTTATTTTCTTGCCAACTTCTTTACGAATAAATCCCTTTGCACTATTCAATGCTTCCAAAGTATCCTTAGTCTTTGCTTCATCCTCTAAAATACTCACATAGACCTTTGCATACCTATAATCCCTTGTAACATCTACAGCAACAATTGTTATGAACCCTAATCTAGGATCTTTCAAGTGATTAAAAATAATATCAGCAATTTCTTTTTTCATTTCTTCAGATACTCTATCCGTACGATAATAACCCATTTTTTCACCTACTTTATAGTTCGCGTTTGTGTTCTTCAAGCAAAAATGCTTCTAAAATATCGCCAACCTTGAAATCATTAAATTTATTTAGCGAAATCCCACATTCATAACCAGTTGCAACTTCTTTAACTTCATCCTTAAATCTGCGTAGTGAACTTATCTCATCTTCTTGTATTTCAACATTATCACGCAGGACTCTTATTTTTGCTCTTGATGTTATTTTCCCATCTAAAATATAACATCCTGCAATAAATCCTGCCTTCGGTACCTTGATCATTTGTCTGATTTCAGCGTGACCAATAATGCTCTCTTTAATTTCCGGCTCCAATAAACCCGCCATTGCGGCTTTAACCGTATCTATTGCTTCATAGATAATTTTAAATAATCTAATATCTACCTTTTCAGTTTCAGCTAATTTTTTAGCTCCAATTTCTGGTCTCACACTAAAACCAATGATAATTGCATTAGATGCAGAAGCTAACATGACATCAGATTCAGTTATAGCGCCTACACCCACGTGGATGATATTCACCTTAACTTCATCAGTGTTTAAGCCTTGCATAGATTGTTTTATTGCTTCAGCAGAACCTTGTACATCAGCTTTAATAATAATATTAAGTTCTTTTGGTGCACCACTAGAGAAACTCATAAACAGATCATCAAGATTTACTTTATTCTGATGCAAGTCTTCTTCTCGTTTTATAATCTGTCTTTGTGCAACAACTTCTTTACAAAGTTTTTCATCATCAGATGCTTGAAACATATCTCCAGCACTAGGCACAGAAGAAAATCCTAATACTTCTACAGGCATAGCAGGTCCAGCAGTTACAACTTTGTTACCTTTATCATCAACCATAGCTCTTACATGTCCGTAAGTTGAACCAGACAATATAAAATCAGAATTCTTTAATGTTCCCTTTTGTACTAAAACTGTAGCTATTGGTCCTCTAGTTTTATCAAGTCTTGCTTCAATAATGAAGCCCATTGCTAAACGATTTGGATTAGCTTTCAACTCTTGTATTTCAGCTACAAGTGCAATCATTTCTAGTAAATGATCAATACCTTCACCATTTAGTGCGGATACCGGAACAAAAATTGTATCACCACCCCAATCCTCTGGCACCAATCCATGATCAGATAATTGTTGCTTTAATCTATCAATATTTGCAGCTGGTTTATCAATTTTATTCATTGCAACAATAATTGGTACTTTAGCCGCTTTTGCATGAGAAATTGCCTCAATTGTTTGTGGCATTACACCATCGTCTGCAGCCACAACCAAAATTGCAATATCTGTTACCTTTGCACCTCTTGCACGCATAGAAGTGAAAGCTTCATGTCCAGGTGTGTCCAGAAAAGTTATCTTCCCTCTATTTATTAAGTCAACTTGATAAGCTCCAATATGTTGAGTAATGCCACCTGCTTCGGTTTGAATAACATTTGTTTTCCTAATAGCGTCTAATAGTTTTGTTTTACCATGATCCACATGTCCCATAACAGTTACTACTGGAGGTCTAGTTATAAGTGTATCATCTAAATCTACATCTTCAATAATATCTAAAACTGGCTTTTCAGACTTGAATTCAACATTAATATTAAATTCACTTGCTAATAAAACAGCTGTATCAAAATCTACAATTTGGTTTAAGGTAGCCATTGTTCCTAAAAGCATCAGCTTTTTTATTACATCTCCTGATGTTTTTCCCATTCTTTTTGCAAGTTCTTGTACAACTATAGTTTCCCCAATAACAATTTTTTTAATAACCTGTACTTCTGGTTTTGGTGCTAGAGGAAATCTTTTTCCTCTATTATCATTTTTTCGACGATTATTGTTATTGTTCCTACTATTGTTAAATGAATTGTTTTCTGTCTTATTCTTTTTCGGAACTATTTTTTTTGAATCGTTTATCGCGTTTTTTTCGAATTTTTCCGCGTTATGAGGAAGAACAGTATCAGATACATTCCTATCATTTTTTATAGGCTGTGCATTTGTTGGTTTATTGTATTTACTAGCATTTTGATTGCCAATACCGCTTACACTTTTCCCTTGATTAGAATAAGCATTTTGCTTCACAGCATTCTGAGTTCTTGCAGCATCCGGCCTTGCAGTATTTTGCGGTCTTGTTGAATCTGTCCTTGCAGTATTTTGCGGTCTTGCTACATTTTGAGGTCTTGCTGCATCTGGCCTTGCAACATTTTGCGGTCTTGCTGCATCTGGCCTTGCATTATTTTGTTGACTTGCAGCATCTGTCCTTACAGTATTTAAGGGATTTAAAGCCTCGTTTCTAACTGAATTTACTGGAACATTAGCGAAACTCAATTGTTCTTTCTTCGTTTCTACCTTCGGTTTATTATAATAATTTGCAATGCGTAAGCTATCTTCAACCGAAATATAACTCATGTGAGATTTGACCTCAATATTTAGCTTGTTAGATATCCACATAATCTCTTTTGTTGTTGTTTTTTGTTCTTTTGCAAACTCATAAATTCTAACTTTATCCAATAAAACCACCTCCATTTTCTTTTACATCTTCATCTGTTAAGGTTAATATCTGCTTAGCAAACCCATTATCGCTAATTCCTAGCACACTTTTTTCTGTTTTTCCTATAGTCTTTCCCATTTCATATTTACTTGACCAATATATTAAAGGAATATTAAATTTTACGGCTGCAAAATTGTACTCCTTCTGCATACGCGGAGAAGCCTCTGTAGATAAAACCAGCAAGGCAATACTTCGCATGTTTTTTCTGCACAAATAATCTCCAGCATAGACTTTATTAGCTCTTTGTGCTAATCCCAGTAAACCTTTTATTTTTGTTTCCATACTACTCACCAGCTTTATTAATTAAAATTTCATAAATTCCATCTTCTACATGAACATTTAAGGCGCGATCTAAGCATTTATTTTTTTTTGCAAGTTCTATGCATTTGGCATTTCTACAAACATAGACACCTTTTCCAGATTTTCTATTTTCAGGATCGAAGCTAATAATTCCATTCTGATCTTTCACCAACCGAAATAGAGCTTTTTTTTCTAATTTCAATCTACAACATGCGCACATACGCAGTGGTTGCTTTTTTTCTTTCATGAGTTATACCTCCAAGCTTAAAGACCTTGATTTTAGACTTTCCTCCGCTTGAGTTACGCATTTAATATCAATCTTCCAGCCAGTCAATTTAGCTGCAAGACGGGCATTTTGACCTTCTTTCCCAATAGCTAAAGAAAGTTGATAATCAGGTACAATTACCTTAGCAATCTTATCAGCATCAAAATTTTCAACGCTGACTACCTTTGCTGGACTTAATGCATTGGCAACGTAAATAGCTGGATCCTTATCCCATTTGATAATATCAATTTTTTCTTCATTTAGTTCATCAACGATTGCTTGCACCCTAAGTCCTTTAGGTCCAACACAGGACCCAACAGGATCAACATTATCATTGTTAGAATATACTGCTATCTTCGAACGATGGCCAGCTTCTCTAGCTACAGATTTTATTTCTACAATTCCATCATATATTTCTGGTACTTCCATTTCAAATAATCGCTTTAATAATCCTGGATGTGTACGAGATACAATTATTTGTGGTCCTTTAGACGTCTTTTTCACTTCCACAACATACACTCTAATACGGTCACCATAGCGATATTTTTCTCCTGCAACCTGTTCTGAATTTATCAATATTGCTTCTGCTTTTCCCAAGTCTATGAGAATATTGCCTGCATCATCAATTCTTTGCACCTTACCGTTGATTATATCATCAGCTTTTTTGATGAATTCATCAAAAACAATATTTCTTTCAGCTTCTCTAATTCTTTGCACAACAACTTGTTTGGCAGTTTGCGCCGCAATTCTGCCAAAATCTCTTGGTGTTATTTCAAATTCAATACAATCTCCCAAGTTTCTATCCGGATATTTTTGCGTTGCTTCTAAGAAAGCAATTTCACATTTATCATCAGCAACATTCTCAACTATTAGCTTTCTAGAATAAACTCTTACCTCACCAGAATCCCTGCTAATATTAACACCTACATTTTGACTTGAGCCAAAATTTTTCTTGTAGGCAGAAATCAAGGCAGCTTCAATTGCCTCTAATAAGACTTCTTTACCTACACCTTTATCTCTTTCAATCTCTGCTAATGCTTCAATAAACTCTTTATTCATCTTCTCACCTATCTTATTATTTTCTAAAAATTAACCGCTATATTCGCTTTGCTAATTGCGTTTATCGGTAATTTTATTTTTTCTTTGTATGTTTTTAGTTCTATTTCTCCATTTTCAATAGAGATTAGTTCACCAGTTAACATCTTTTGTTTATTATATGCTTGATATAAATTCACATTGATTTTTTTACCAACTGCATTTTCCCAATCATCATTTGTATTAATCGGCTTTTCTACCCCTACGGATGAGACTTCTAAAGAATAAGCTGTCAATGTTTCATATTGCGTATCTAATACTTCATCAATATAACGGCTTACTATTTCACAATCATCTAAAGATATACCTTTTTCATGGTTAATAAAAAATCTTAAAAACCAATCTTTTCCCTCTTTTACGTATTCAATTGAAACTACTTGAAATCCTAACTCTTGAATTCCCGATTCTGTTAGTTTCATTATTTCTTCAGTTATCTTTGACACATTACAACCTCCTACCCCATATTATGTAAATTAAAAAGTGGGCTCACACCCACTTTTCGCTCAGATTATCACGTTGTCTCAACTACTATGGATTTATTATACAACAAAAACAGCAAGTACTCAAGTTTAGAATAAACTTAATTGATCATTTTCATCTAAACCCTCTAAACTACCATGGTTTTGCAGTGTTTCAATCACACTCTTTCCTAGTTTTGCTCTTAAACTTAAATCTTCAATAGAAGAAAAAAGCTTACTATTTCTAGCATCAACGATATTATATGCAGCGTTTATTCCTACTCCCTGTAAAGCATTAAAAGGCGGTAAAAGTTCATGCTCGACAAGCTTAAACCTAGTTGCATCTGAAAGCCAAATATTCACTTTACGCATTTTTATATTTCTTTTGAACATTTCATAAGCAATTTCCAGAATACCATAAACATTTTTATCCTTAGTAGAAAGCGTATTCCAATCTCCCTCTAATTCTTTCAGTTTAGCAAAAACAACATCCTCACCCTGTAAAATCAAATCAGCATCAAATTCATCAGCTCGCACGGAAAAATAAGTTGCATAAAAGCTTTCAGGAAAATGAACCTTAAAATAAGCTATTCTAAATGCCATAGTAACATAAGCAACCGCATGAGCTTTAGGAAACATGTACTTTATTTTTTTACATGATTCTATATACCACTCTGGAACATCAAATTCTCGCATCGAAGCCTGAAACTCTTCGGTAAGTCCGTTCCCTTTTCGCACAAACTCCATAATTTTAAATGCCAAAGCTGGTTCCATTTTTTTTTGAATAAGATAGATCATAATGTCATCTCTAGTTGAGATAGCGCTATTTAAACAAGTTGTCCCTGATTTTATCAAATCTTGAGCATTGTTTAGCCATACATCTGTACCATGAGAAAATCCACTAATACAAACAAGTTCGGAAAACTTTGTTGGCTTTGTGTCCTCCAAAATCTGTCTTACAAATTTAGTTCCGAATTCTGGAATTCCTAAAGCGCCAACACTAAATCCCAAAAAAACTTCTTCTATATTCAATTTTTCTAAGCTGGAAAAAATCGACATGGTATCCGCATCATCTAAGGGAATAGTTTTTGCATCAATACCCGTTAAATCCTCTAACATTTTGATTGCAGTAGGATCAACATGACCTAACAAGTCTAGTTTTACCAAACAATTATCAATTGAATGATAATCAAAATGGGTTGTTACCACATCTGATTTAGCATCGTCTGCTGGTCTTTGTACAGGTGTAAAGTCATAAATATCAATACCTTCCGGAACAACAATTAAGCCACCAGGATGTTGACCTGTTGTTTTTTTAATACCAGTTATCCCTTTAGCATAACCGAGTATAGCAGAATTACGCATGGGAATTTTAGCTTCATCGCAATACTTCTTCACAAAACCATATGCCGTTTTATCAGCAACTGTGGAAATTGTTCCTGCTTTGAATACATTACCTGCTCCTAAGAGTTCCTCTGTATATTTATGAATACGACCTTGGTATTCCCCCGAAAAGTTCAAATCAATATCTGGAACTTTATCTCCCTTAAAACCTAAAAATGTTTCAAAGGGTATGTCAAACCCATCTTTTCTGTACAATTCACCACAAGCTGGACAATTTTTATTTGGCATATCTATGCCGCATCTATATTCCCCTTCAGTAAAAAACTCACTATTATTGCAATCTGGGCATAAATAATGTGGTGGCAGAGGATTCACCTCTGTAATTCCAATAAGATTTGCCACAAATGACGAACCTACAGACCCACGAGAACCAACTAGGTATCCATCCTCATTAGATTTTTTTACAAGTTTATGAGCAATTAAATAGAGAACAGCATAACCGTTCGAAACAATAGAATTCATTTCTTTATCTAGCCTATCTTGTACTAATTTTGGCAGTTTTTCTCCATATGTATTTTTTGCACTCACAATGCATAATTTTGTGATATCCTGTTCTGCACCAGCAATAACAGGTGGAAATAATTGGTTAGGATACGGTGGAAAATCCTCAATTTCATCAGCTATCTGATTGGGATAGTTAATAACCACGTCTTCCCGATCTTCTTTGGCTAAATACTTAAATTCATTTAACATTTCTTCTGTAGTTCTGTAATAAAGTGGTGCTTGCATATCTGCATCAGCATACCCTTGAGCCGCCATGAGAATTTGCCGATAAATAGCATCATCTTTACTTAAAAAGTGCACATCTCCAGTTGCTACAACTGGTTTACCCAGTCTTTTTCCTAGTTGTAAAATTTTAACATTTAATTGTTCAAGTTCAGTTCTATTGGCAACTAATCCATTACGTAGCAAAAAATCATTATTCCCTATTGGTTGAATTTCCAAATAATCATAAAAGTTGGCAATTTTATCTAGCTCATACTCTGATTTTCCTTCTAATATTGCTCTAAACACTTCTCCTGCTTCACATGCTGATCCAAATATTAATCCTTCTCGCAAACTTTCTAACTCTTCCCTAGGCATTCTTGGTCTACGATAAAAGTAGTTTATATGGGATAGAGAAATTAACTTATAAAGATTTTTAAGCCCTACCTTGTTTTTAGCAAGAATGATTATATGGAATCTAGCACTCTTTTCTTTCATGGTTGACAAGTCGTTGATCAAGTAGCCTTCTACCCCATAAATAACTTTGATTCCCAATTCTTTACTTTTATTAAAAGCATCTGGGTAGGCCTGCACAACGCCATGATCAGTGATGGCAACCGCTCTATGGCCAATAGCAGCTACTGCATTCATTATTTCTTTTGTAGCTGAGATACCATCCATTGCACTCATATTGGTATGTAGATGTAACTCAACTCTTTTTTTTGCTGCATCATCAGTTGCGATTTTTTTCGTATAGACATTCAAAGAATTTGCGTTGATAACTAAATCCTGCTGAAAAGTATCGTATTTTACAGCACCCTGTATTTTCAAGCATTGTGCTTTTTCCAATACTTTGCATATACTTTCTTGATTCTGTTGTAAAAAAAGCTTTACTCCAATTCCTCCTGTTCTGTCAAATAATTCGAAAGTAACTAGAAAGTTATTGGATTTTAGTTTGCGTATACTTAGATTTAGCATTTCTCCTTGAACTGCTATCTTTTTTTCTTCATCAGTAATATCAGAAATCATGACGATATCTGCTTGAATTTTATCCCCAAGTATTACATCTGCATTCTGTGAATTTTTAATTTCAGATTTCTCATTATCTTCGTTTGCTGTAGTAATACTTTCTATCAGCTCTTGTTCCATCAAAAGTATTGTGGACAAAAAACCTTCTTTATCCTGAACAGACTCCTTGGAAATATATTTACAATGTTGTTCTTGTGGAAATATTTTACTTAAAATTTTCACCAAATTAGTTTCTAGTTCTAAAATTTGGCGTTGAGAAATTTTAGTTAGTTCTGCTATTCCTAGTTCAAAAGTAGCTAAATCTTGATTATATGAAAGATCTAAATTTAACTCTTGCGAAAAAGGTAGTAATTCGTCCAAAATCATTTTTAGCCACGGAGTGCTCGTTTCACAAAACTTCTGTAAGATAAGAGCATTGCAATCAGAATAACAAGGAAGCAGGAAAACTTTTTCTGCTTCAGGAAATATATTTTTAATTTTTTCTTTTTCTAATAAAGCCTCCTCCCAGAGCGATGAATCTAAATAAGCTATTATGCTTTTTTTCCTTGGATTAATTTCTATCTTTTTTATAAATTCCTTATTCAAGACAATCGCTTCCTCTAAGCAATTCAGCTATTTTTTTATCAATTATTGACACTATATCATCTAATGCCAACACTATTTCTTCACCAGTATTTCTGATTTTCAGATCTACAGTACCATCAGTCAGAGTTTTTTTACCTACTGTTAGTCTTAGAGGGTAACCGATTAAATCAGCATCGGCAAATTTAACGCCAGCTCTTTCATCTCTATCATCTAACACAGCTTCAACTCCAGCAATATTTAGCTTGCTATAAATATTCTCAGCATGATTCATAATTTCTGTGTCTTTTATATTTACCGGAACAATTATTATTTGATAGGGCGCAATTGTGATTGGCCAAATTATTCCTTTTTCATCAGAATTTTGCTCAATTGTTGCTGCCATTGTTCTTCCTATCCCAATTCCATAACACCCCATGAGCATTGGATGAGATACGCCTTTGTCATCTAAATAGTTAGCATTTAAGCTTTCACTGTACTTTGTCCCTAACTTAAAAACCTGTCCAACCTCAATACCTCTAGCTATAGTTAAAGGCTCCCCACAATTAGGACATGAATCACCCTCTCCTACCAAACGCAAATCACAAATATAATCTGCGGAGAAATCTCTTCCGTAATTCACATTAATTAAATGTGTTTGGAATTCATTTGCACCCGCAACAGCATTCTTCATCTCTACAATTTCAAAGTCACAATATACTTTTATATTTTTCATACCTAATGGACCAATAAATCCAATATTTGTACCTATCAATTTTACTATATCTTGCTCTTCTGCTAATGATACCTCAAGACAACCAATAATATTTATGAGCTTAACTTCATTTACCTCTCTATCTCCACGTAATAAAACAGCAATAAATTCATCCGTATTTGTTTTATATATTAAACTTTTTATCAATTTACTAGGCTTAATCTGTAAAAACCGTGCTACTTCATCGATAGTCTTATTGTTTTCTGTATTGACTTTTTTCAGAGCTAACCAAGTATCAGAGGATTCATTTTCCGTTCTCATGCTTATTGCTTGCTCAACATTAGCAGCATAATCACATTTTTGACAATAAACTACCTCTGCTTCACCAGAAGTTGCTAGTGCCATAAATTCATGACTTTTACTGCCACCAATGGCTCCATTATCAGCTTCAACTGGCCTGTAATTCATTCCACAACGAGAAAAAATGTTGCAATAAGCTTGATACATTTTCTGATAAGTAACTTCTAATCCAGCTTCATCACAATCAAAAGAATACCCATCTTTCATTAAAAATTCTCTGCTTCGCATTAATCCAAAACGAGGTCTGCGTTCATCTCGGTACTTATTTTGAATTTGATAAAGATTTAGTGGTAACTGTTTATAAGAATTAACTTCTTTCCGCACAAGATCAGTAATTACTTCTTCTGCAGTTGGTGCTAAACAATACTCTCTATCAAATCTATCCTTCATTCTCATCAATTCTTTACCATATACATTCCAACGTCCACTTTCTTGCCACAACTCAGCTGGGTGTAGAATTGGTAACATTAACTCTTCTGCATCACTTTTTGCCATTTCATCCTTGACAATTTGCATTATTTTAGTCATTACGCGCCAACCTAAAGGTAAATAAGAATAGGTACCTGTCGCAACTCTCCGAATAAATCCGCCTCTAACTAATAGTTGATGACTTACTACTTCTGCATCTGTCGGTGTTTCTCTTAGCGTCGTAAAAAAACTCTTACTTAAGCGCATTATTAATATCCTCCATTTTCTAGGTCTTCTTTAATTATTAGTATCAGCTTTTCTACCAACATTTCCTCTGGTAAAATAGCTACTATTTCTCCCTTTTTAAAAATAATGCCCTTTCCATTCCCACCTGCAATTCCATAGTCAGCTTCTTTTGCCTCTCCAGGTCCGTTTACAACACAACCCATAACAGCAACTCGTAATGGTTTTTTTATAAATTTCAAGGCATCTTCTACCTGTTTAGCCATTAATGCTAAGTTTACCTCTGTTCTTCCACAAGTTGGACAAGCTATTATTTCTACACCATTTTCATATAGCTCCAAAGATTTTAGGATTTGGAAACCAACCTCTACCTCACTTACCGGGTCACCTGTGAGTGACACTCTTAATGTATCACCTATTCCTTTTGCTAATAAGGCTCCTATACCTACCGCTGATTTGATAGTGCCGTAACCAGGCAGACCAGCTTCTGTAACACCAATATGTAAAGGATAGATAATTTTTTTATTTAGTATTTCATAAGCTTCAAGCATTATAGGAATTTTGCTTGATTTCAGTGATACCTTAATAAGATCAAAATCTAAATCTTCCAATAATTTAATGTGTTCACATGCACTAGCCACTATTGCTTGAGCATTTATCCCATTATATTCATTTATAATATTTTGGCTTAATGAGCCAGCATTTACACCAATTCTTATTGGTATCAATCTTTCCTTAGCTTTTTCTACTATTAATTTTACTTTATCTTGTTCCTGAATATTTCCAGGATTTATTCTCAGCCCATCAATTCCATTTAATAACGCTTCTATGGCTAAACGGTAATCAAAATGAATGTCAGCAATCAAAGGAATATTTATCTTTTTTTGAATTGCTTTGATTGCTTGAGCAGCTTCAATGTCTGGCACAGCTACTCTTACTAATTGACAACCAGCATCTGCAAGCTGATTAATCTGCTGTACTGTAGCTAGAACATTACGTGTATCGGTATTAGTCATAGATTGAACAACTATAGGGTTATTTCCCCCAACAATTACCTCGCCAATTGCTATTGCTTTTTTAATAATCCGATTATACTTCATTTGGCTACCTACTTAATCAAATTTACAATATCTTTATACGCAATAATAATAGTTAATATTATAAAAAAGGCAAACCCGACAAGATGAAAAATGCCCTCTTTTTCTGGTGGCAATGCTTTTCCTCGTAATTTTTCTACTCCTAGCAACAAAATTTTGCTCCCATCTAAAGCAGGAAGTGGAAATAGATTAATAACAGCAAAATTCATGCTGAGAATTGCCGCAAAAGAAAATATAGATACTAATCCTTCTTTTACTGCTGAGCCAACAACTGAAATCATCCCTACTGGACCCATTAGCTCAACACCTGTTTTCCCAATAATCATCTCAATAAAAAGTTTTATCATCATTGTTGAAACAGCAAATATTTGAATAATGCCGTATTTTATTGAATCCCATAGTTGCCATTTTATTACACCTAAATATACCCCAATAGTCTTGCGATTGTTTTCTTTGTCATTTTGGGGAGTTAAAGAAACCTGGATAATTTCATTATTTCTTAGTACATCTAGTTTGAAACTTTCGTTTTTATTATTAGTAATAGCTTGGGAAATACTCTCCCAATTTTTTGTAGCCAGTCCATCAACGGCAATGATAATATCATTTTCTTTAATTCCAGCAATTTGAGCTGGTGAACCCTGCATAACACTCCCAACTAAACCATTACTAGCTGGCACTCCCAAGCTAAAATATATGGAGATAACAATTATTGCTGCAAGAATAATATTAAAAAGACTCCCTGCAAAAAAAATAATTGTTCTTTGCCAGATTTTAGCATCTTTTAAGTAAACCTGCCCATTTTCCAGTTGAACATCTTCATCATCTACCAATGGATCAGCAAATCTATTAAACCCTCCAAAAGGTAATGCCCGTAACGAATATTTAATTTTGTTTTTTGATCTACTTAGTATTACTGGTCCCATACCTACCGCAAATTCTACAATTTTCACATGGAAAATTCGAGCCGTAATGTAATGACCATATTCATGTACTACTACTAGAATACTCAGTATCAGCAATGTTAATATTATATTCATGTTTACCTCGCTTGATAATATGCCTGAACAAATTTTTTGACCGCTAAATCTGTCGCTAAAATTGTTGGCAAATCTGGTTTATTTTGATTTTGAAATTTTTCTAGTGCTCTTTCTACTGCTGTAAAAATGCTTAAAAAATCAACAATACCTGCTAAATATAATGGAACAATAGCTTCATTAGCAGCATTGAAAATGCAAGGTGCTAATCCTCCTGCTGTACCTGACTCCTTAGCCAACCTAATTGAAGGAAATTTTACCCTATCATATTCTAAAAAGCTTAGATTTTTTAGCTGTGCTAAATTTAATCTTTCTCCTGCCAGTGATATTCTTTCTGGATAAGTAAACGCATATTGTATAGGTAACCGCATATCTGGTAACCCCATCTGTGCTAAAACTGCTCCGTCAACAAGTTCAATTAAAGAATGAACAATGCATTCAGGATGAATAAGCACTTCTATTTTATCATATGCGATATGGAAAAGATGATGAGCTTCAATAATTTCCAAGCCTTTATTCATCAAACTTGCAGAATCGATAGTAATTTTACTTCCCATAGACCACTTTGGATGTTTTAATGCTTGGGCAGGTTTAATATTTTTAAATTCTCCAAGTGGGAGATAACAAAATGGTCCCCCAGAACAAGTTAAAATAACCTTACTTAGAGAATTTTCTTCCTTTTGTAAACACTGGAATATAGCACTATGTTCACTATCAACGGGAATTATTTGGACATGTTTTGCTTTGGCTAATTCCATAACAAGATCACCTGCTGCTACTAATGTTTCTTTATTAGCAAGAGCAATAGAATGACCTGCTTCAATAGCCGCAATGGTTGGCAATAAACCAGAAATTCCACTAAAAGCAACAAGAACTTTTTGAAAATTTTCCGTATGTAAAATTTTCAAAAGCTCATCCATTCCACAAAAAAATTTGGTTTGACATAGAGGCAGCAGCTTTTGCAAGTCACTAAAGCTTTTTTCATCAATGATAACCGCAAATTTTGGTGAAAATTCTATTATCTGCTCAGCAAATTGCTCAACATTATTTCCATATGCAGCGAGAAGAGTCGCCTTGAATTCGCTTTGGTGCTCTCTAATTACTGATAATGCCTGTGTTCCAATAGAACCTGTTGAACCCAAAATTGCTATTTTTTCCATTATAAACCCTCTTAACTAATAATTTTAACAACAAAGGCATATATAAACGGTGCAACAAATAAAACACTGTCCATCCTATCTAAAACGCCACCATGTCCTGGGAAAAAATTGCCAGAGTCTTTTACTCCAGCTTCTCTTTTAAGTAATGACTCCCAAAGATCACCTATAATGCCCAGAATTGCAACTATAGTTGCAAAAGGAATAATCATCCAAATATCCATATAATGATAAATAAAAATATTAAAAATATAAGCTGTAAAAATTGTGGTTACAATGCCTCCAATTGCTCCCTCAATAGTTTTATTTGGGCTAATTATCATACTCAATTTGTGTTTTCCAAATTTTCTTCCAACAAGATATGCCCCTGTATCATTAAGCCAGATTAGGGCAAAAGTTAGTACTATCCAATATAACCCTGCTTCTAATTTCAGGAGAATCAATAATAAATATGCGAAAGAAATATAAACATAAATAAAGCCTATATATGTGTAAACAATATCATTTAAGTGACCTGTCTTGTAATTAAAAACATAGCTACCAATACAAATAAAAAATCCTAAAATAGTCATTACCAATAGATAAGATGAATAAGAACTATATGCCAAGAAAAGGATAAAAATTCCTGCAATAATTACAGCATATTTAGCTACAGAAATCCCATTGTTTTCTAAAAGTTTCTTGTATTCTAAATATCCAATTGTCGAAATACATGCAGTAGCCAAAAATGCAATAATTCCACCAATATACAATACAATAAATACAATCGGTATGGCAATTAATGCAGTTATTATTCTCTGCTTCATCCTATCACCTGCTCTCACTTATTTTAAGGCACCAAATCTACGCTCTCGCTGTTTATACTCTTCAATTATAGCATTAAATTCTGTTACATCAAAGTCAGGCCAAAAAACATCAGTAATAAATATTTCTGCATATGCTAGTTGATATAATAAGAAGTTGCTGAGCCGTGACTCACCAGATGTTCGAATAACAAGATCAGGATCAGGTTGTCCTTTTGTATAAAGATAACTCTCAAACACCTCTTCCGTAATTGTCTCAGCTGAAAATTTCCCCTGCTCGACATCTTTTGCTATCAAGCTAGCGGCACGAACAATTTCATTTCTGCTGCCATAATTTATGGCGATGTTGAAAATAAGTCTGCTGTTGTTTTTAGTGTATTCTTCTGCCCAAGCAATTTTTTGTTGATTATTTGTTGGTAATGCACTAATATTGCCAAGAAAATTTATTTTAACCCCATTTTCAGACATTTCTTTTATTTCGCCATCAATAAATTCTATTAATAATCCCATTAGTGCTGATATTTCTTCCTCAGGTCGTTTCCAGTTTTCTGTAGAAAAGGCATATACTGTAAGATATTGAATATCTTTAGCAATGCACGCCTTAACAATATTGCGAACTGCTTTTGCTCCTGCTCTATGACCCATGATTCTAGGCAAATTGCGTTTTTTTGCCCAACGACCATTTCCATCCATAATTATGGCTAAATGCTGAATAATTTTACTGTTGTTTTTCATAAGTACTCCTATCAAGCAAGAACCCCCTTCACAGGGGGCTTATTTTAATATATATATATTACACTAATTCTTTTAAAATAGAAATATGCATTTACTAAACTTCTAAAATTTCCGTTTCTTTTATGAATTCAACCTTACCTACTTGTTCAATATATTTATCAGTTATTTTCTGAATTTGCTCAAGGGCTTTCTTTGTTTCATCTTCAGAATAAGATCCCTCTTTTTCCATTTTTTTGATTTCTTCATTCTTAATTCTGCGGGTATTCCGCATTTCTACTTTATATTCCTCAGCAATTTTTTTTATTTTTTTCACTAACTCTAATCTACGCTCATTAGTTAACTGAGGGATAACTAAACGAATTACAACGCCATCATTAGAGGGATTTAATCCTAGGTCTGATGTGAGTATTGCTTTTTCAATAGCTTTGATGCTACTTTTATCCCAAGGTTGTAAAACAATTAAACGTGGTTCTGGTACTGAAACATTGGCAAGCTGGTTAACAGGAGTTGCTACCCCATAATAATCAACAACAATCTTGTCTAATAATGATGGGTTTGCTCTTCCAGCACGAATTCCAGAAAAATCCTTTTTTAAGGCATCTACCGTTTTTACCATTTTATCTTCGGTGTTTTTTACTAACTCTTGCAACATATAATTACCTCCCTACGATTGTTCCAATTTTTTCACCCATAACAGCTCTTAAAATATTATCGTTTTCATTTAGTTCAAATACCACTACCTGAATATTGTTATCCATGCATAAAGAAAAAGCTGTAGAATCCATTACTTTCAAACCTTTTTCTAAGGCATCCTGGTAAGAAATATACTCATATTTCTTAGCATGGGGATCTTTTTTAGGATCTGCACTATAAATTCCATCTACCTTTTTGGCCATTAAAATGACATCCGCAGATAATTCTGCAGCTCTTAATGCCGCAGTAGTATCAGTAGAAAAATATGGATTTCCTGTTCCTGCACCAAAAATCACAACTCTTCCTTTTTCTAAATGCCTTCTTGCTTTACCTGGAATAAACGGTTCTGCTATTTGAGTCATTGTGATTGCAGTTTGGACTCTTGCTTCTACACCGTGCCTATCTAAAACATCTTTTAATGCCAAGCAATTGATTACTGTGGCTAACATGCCCATGTAATCAGCAGTAGCTCTGTCCATTCCCTTTTCACTGCCTGCAATCCCGCGCCAAATATTACCGCCACCAATAACAACAGCAACTTCGACCCCCTTGCCACAAACTTCTTTAATTTGTTCAGCAACTGAATCTAATGTTGCTTGTTCTAACCCAAAACCTTGCTTTCCAGCCAAAGCTTCTCCGCTTAATTTAAGTAATATTCTTTTATATTTAGCCTCCGCCATGCAAACTACCTCCGAACTGTTATCACATATATATTCAACACTAAACAGATAATTCCTGCAAAAATAGAAAAAAAGCTTAAAAAAAAAGAACACCAAAGTGCTCTTTTTTTGTTTGCTATTTACTCATCATTGATGCAACTTCACTTGCAAAGTCATTAGAACGCTTTTCCAAGCCTTCACCCAGCTCGTAACGAGCAAATCTTCTTACTGAAATATTTTCACCAATTTTAGCAATTTTTTCAGTAATTAATTGATTAATAGTCTTATCAGAATCTTTTACAAAGGATTGCTCAAGTAAACAAACATCTTTATAAAACTTTTCGATTCTTCCTTCAACCATTCTCTCAACTATTTTTTCTGGTTTGCCTTCATTGAGAGCCTGAGCTCTTAAAATACTTTTTTCTTTTTCTATAGCCTCTGCTGGCACTTCTTCTTTTCTTACATATTCTGGTTTTGCTGCTGCAATTTGCATAGCAATATCTTTTGCTAAAGCTTTGAAGTCATCAGTTTTTGAAACAAAATCTGTTTCACAGTTAACCTCAACTAAAACACCAATTTTTCCACCCATATGAATGTAAGACTCAACAACACCTTCAGTAGCAACTCTACCAGACTTTTTAGCTGCTGCTGCTAAACCATTTTCACGCAAAAATTCAATTGCTTTTTCAACATCACCGTTAGATTCAGTTAATGCTTTTTTGCAATCCATCATACCTGCGCCAGTACGTTCTCTCAATTCTTTAACTTCTGTTGCACTAATACTCATATTTTTCACTCCTATATAGGCTAAGGTTGCTTATTCAGCAACTTGACCTTCTTCTTGAGCTTCTCCAATATCTTCACTTTTGGCAGAACCTTCAATAATACCATCAGCCATTTTTCCAGCAATTAGTTTTACTGCACGAATAGCATCATCATTACCTGGAATAACATAATCAATCTCATCTGGGTCGCAGTTAGTATCGACTACAGCCACAATTGGAATGCCCAGTCTTCTAGCTTCTGCTACAGCAATCCGCTCTTTGCGTGGATCAATAATAAATAAAGCTCCAGGCAATTCTTTTAATTCCTTAATACCACCTAAGAAACGCTGCAGTTTTTCTTGCTCACCACGTAATTTAATTACTTCTTTTTTAGGAAGTACCTCAAATGTTCCTTCTGCTTCCATTTTTTCTAATTCCATTAAGCGATTTATTCTCAATTTAATGGTTTTGAAATTTGTTAGCATGCCTCCGAGCCATCTTTCATTCACAAAATAAGAATTTGAACGAATAGCCTCTTCTTTGATAGCATCTTGTGCTTGTTTTTTAGTACCAACAAAAAGTACCTTTTTTCCTTGGCTTGCAACTTCTCTAATGAAGTTGTACGCCTCATCTGCCTTTTTAACAGTCTTCTGTAAATCAATGATATAAATACCATTGCGCTCTGTAAAAATATACTGAGCCATTTTTGGATTCCAACGACGGGTTTGATGACCAAAATGAACGCCTGCTTCTAGCAATTGTTTCATAGATATAACAGCCATCATAACACCTCCTCTCAAGGGTTTATTCTTCCACTTGAATATTTATTACTAAGACCTTTCGGCACCCCTTAGTAACTAGTCAAGTGTGTTTATTTCAAACACATTTATTTTAGCATGAATATTTTCAAAGCACAAGGATTTTATAAAATATACTGAGCTAATTCTTCTTTTTGCCTTAGAATCTGTAATTCTTTCCTCACAAAATTCGCATCTACTTGCAGTTTGCTATTTGTATAACTATCCGCAGTAAAAAACACTTCTTTCAAGAGCTGCTCTAAAACATTATGTAATCTTCTAGCTCCTATATTCTGTGTTGTTAAATTCAATTCTTCTGCAACCACAGCAATCTCCTCAATACCATCTTCCGTGAAATTACAGATAATATTCTCAGCTGCCAAAAGTGCAGCATATTGTTTCAGTAAGGCATTTTCTGGCTCAATCAGAATTCTTTTCAAATCTGATTTAGTTAATGATTTTAATTGAACCTTAATTGGAAAACGACCTTGCAACTCTGGAATGAGATCAGTTGGTTTATTGGTATGAAATGCTCCTGCAGCCACAAAAAGTATATGATCAGTTTTTACTGGTCCATGCTTAGTATTAACAGTTGACCCCTCAATAATTGGCAAAATATCCCTTTGTACTCCACTTCGAGATACATCAGGTCCATTACCAGCTTCTTTTCCTGCAATTTTATCTATTTCGTCAATAAAAACAATTCCATCTTGCTCAACACGGTAAATTGCCTCAACAGTAATTTCTTCTTGGTCAAGCAACTTTTCTTCTTCTTCACCTTGAAGTAGTTTTCTTGCCTCAGAAATCTTCATTTTTCTTGATTTTTTTTTCTTTGGTAAAAGATCTGATAAAGCATCCTGCATGCCACCCATCATATCTTCCATACCATTCATAGGCATCATATCCATTAGAGCTGATTTTTTCTCATCATACTCAACCATAATTACTTCATCTTCAAGCTCTTCTCTTTTGAGTTTTTCCTTCAAAATTTCACGTTTTTCTTGAAGTTGCTTTTTTGCTTCTTCCGTTATGCTTGGAACTTGATTTTGATTTACTTGCATGTTAAAAAGCATTTCCAGAGGGTTTTTCGCACTTGACTTAGCTTCTTCCGGTAAAGGACAAATCAAATCAACCAGTCGATCATTAACGTTGCCTGCAGCTGCTTCCTTTACGATACTGGCTTGCTCTTTTTTAACTATCCGAATACTAACCTCAAGTAAATCCTTAATAATACTTTCTACATCTTTGCCTATGTAGCCAACCTCTGTGAAACGAGTTGCCTCTACCTTGATAAAAGGAGCATTTACTAATTTAGCTAATCTTCTGGCTATTTCTGTTTTTCCTACACCGGTAGAACCAATCATCAAAATATTCTTTGGTATTATCTCCTCTTGCATATCAGAGGTTAGTTGCTTTCTTAAATATCTATTTCTTAAGGCAATTGCTACGCTTTTTTTAGCTTCATCTTGCCCAATAATAAAACGATCTAATTCTTTCACAATTTCTCTTGGTGTATATGACATAATTTCACTCCTAAAGTTCTAATACAGTTATTTGATCATTTGTATACACGCAAATAGATGCTGCAATTTGCAAAGCCTTTTCCGCAATTTCCTTGGGTAATAATTCCGTATTTGCAACTAAGGCCTTTGCAGCAGCCATAGCATACATCCCGCCTGAGCCAATAGCAGCAACACCATCATCCGGCTCAATTACCTCACCAGTTCCAGATAAAATTAATAAACTGTTTTCATCTGCAACAATAAGCATCGCCTCCAGTTTACGCATAACTCTATCGGATCGCCACTCCTTAGCCAGTTCTACTGCAGCCTTCTGCAAATTTCCATTATACTCTTCTAACTTAGCTTCAAACTTTTCAAATAAAGTAAAAGCATCTGCCACAGAACCTGCAAAACCAGTAAGCACAGAATCATTATATATTTTTCGCACTTTTTTTGCTTTGTGCTTCATGATAGTATTCTCTCCGAAGGTAACCTGTCCATCACCTGCAATAGCGACTCTTCCATTTTTCTTTACTGCTAAAATTGTTGTAGCGTGCATTGTATCTCCTCCTAAGCCCGTGGATGTGTATTGTTATAAACTTCTTTTAGACGTTTACTTGTGATATGTGTGTATATTTGTGTAGTCGAAAGATTACTATGTCCCAAAAATTCTTGCACAACTCTTAAATCAGCATCATGATCAAGCATGTGTGTTGCAAAACTGTGTCTTAATGTATGTGGTGATATATGCGTAATTTCAGCCGTACAGTTGATATATTTATCCAACATTAATCGGACTCCTCTAGCACTTAATGGTTTTCCATTTTTATTCAAGAAGATAAAAGTTTCTAAAGATTTATTTCTGCCTTCTTCAATATAGCTTGTCAATGCTATTACTGCTGGATTTCCTAGGGGTACAAGTCTTTCTTTCATACCCTTACCTTGAACTAAAATAAAACGGTGTGTAAAATCTATAGCAGTTAATTTCAGTCCCACTAATTCGCTAACCCTAATGCCAGTGGAATACAAAACTTCTATAATAGCTAAGTTTCTTTTTCCTAGTTTTGTACTTGTATCAGGCAAAGAGAGTAGAATTGCTACTTGCTTTTCATATAAAAAGTTCGGTAGCTTTTTTTCGCGTTTTGGAGCTTGAATTAAAAGCATAGGGTTTGTTTCAAGAATATTTTCTTTGACCAAATACTTATAAAAAGATTTTAAGCAAGCAATTTTTCTGGCGATAGAAGATTTTTTTTTCTTACCTTCTACCAAATACGCAATGAATTTTTTGATATGTAAGACATCAATAGCTTCAATATTAACTTCCTTATTCATAAAAATATATTCTGTTAAAAATACACTGAACTGTTTTAAATCACTTGCATAATCCACAATAGTTAAGTCTGAATACTGCCGTTCAATTTTTAAGTAGCTTAGGAATTGATCTATCAACTTATCCAAGCAATTACCTCCTTAGTCAATAAATTCCACTTTAGCTAAAGCAGCTAATGCTCTAGTTGCATATGCCATTTTTTTAAGTTTTTTATCCTTAATAGTCTTGTCAAGTTCGGGCATAATACCAAAATTTGATTTTATCGGCTGAAAATCCTTGCTGGTAGTATCGGTAATATGCAACTGCAAAGCACCCAACATAGTTTCAGCTGGCATTGTTAATAAGGGTTCTGATCTTAACCATCTTATCACATTATAACCAGCCAACCAACCACTAGCAGCACTTTCTATATATCCTTCAATACCTGTAATTTGACCTGCAAAAAATATCTCAGGCTGATGCTTCAGCTGGGTATTGGGATATATTAGAGAAGGACTATTAATAAATGTATTACGGTGCATTACGCCATATCTTACAATTTCCGCCTGCTCTAATCCAGGTATCATCTGAACTAGTTTTTTTTGTTCACTCCAAATAAGGCTTGTTTGGAATCCAACTAAATTAAATAAAGTAGCAGCTTTGTTTTCTTTGCGCAATTGAATTACAGCATAGGGTCTTTTATCCGTTCTTGGATCTCTGAGTCCAACTGGTTTAAGTGGACCAAAGAGCAGAGTTCTTTTCCCTCTTTGTGCCATATCTTCAATAGGCATGCAGCCCTCAAAAACTTTAAAGTCTTCTGCTAAATGAATTTCACTTCTTTTTGCAGCTAGGAGATATTCGTAAAAATCATTGTACTCTTTTTCGGTCAAAGGACAATTTAGATAATCCTCTTCGTCACCTTTTTGGTAGCGTACTCCAAAAAAGACCTTGTCAAAATCAATACTTTCTCTAGTAATAATAGGTGCAGCTGCATCATAAAAATTCAGGTATTCCGTCTTTGTAAGCTCAGCAATTGAAGCTGCAAAAGCATCACTTGTTAGTGGTCCAGTAGCAATAATAATAGCATCAGCTTGTGGTAGTGTGGTAACTTCCTCCCTGACAAGCGTTATGGCTGGTTCAGCTACAATCTTAGCCGTGATATATGTGCTAAAAATATCTCTATCTACTGCTAAAGCCCCACCTGCTGGAACGCTTGCATAATCAGCAGCTTCCATAATCAAAGATCCCATTCTTCTAAGCTCTTCCTTTAAGACACCCGGAGCATTTGCCAAATTATTTCCACGGAAAGAATTGCTGCAGACTAGTTCTGCAAGTTTATCAGTTTTATGGGCTGGGGTGCTTTTATTGCCTCTCATTTCGTAAATAGTAACCTTAGCACCGCGTTTAGCCATTTGCCAAGCAGCTTCACTACCTGCTAAGCCACCACCAATAACCACTATTCTTTTATTTATCATCTAGCTCTTCCTCTTGTTTGTAATCACAGTTTGCATTTGAACATTTAAGTATTAGCTTGCTTTTTGTTGGTTTTTTAATTAAATACTCCTGACATTTCGGGCATTTTTTTTCTGAAGGCTCATCCCAAGAAATAAATTCACATTCAGGATATTGCGTGCAACCATAAAAAATGCGTCCTTTTTTGCCTTTTCTTTTAGCAATCTGACCACCACAGAGTGGACATGATGACTCAATAAGCTCAACAATAGGTTTTGTATTTCTGCAATCTGGAAAACCAGGACAAGCTAAAAATCTACCATATTTACTTAGCTTATAAACCATTTTTCTTCCACATTTTTCACATACTACATCAGATTCCTCATCCTTTAATTCTATTTCCCCAATTTCTTCTTCTGCTTTATGTAATTCATTGGCAAAATCATCATAAAAGGAATGAAGCACACCCTTCCAGCTAATATTTGTTTCTTCAATTTCATCTAGTGAATTTTCCATTCTAGCCGTGAATTCAATATTTAATATTTCTTTAAAGTAATCGGCCAAAAGATTAGTCACTAATATACCTAGCTCCGTAGGAAATAATTGTTTTTGTCTGATTAGTACATAGCCTCTTTTAACAATCGTATCAATAGTAGGTGCATAAGTACTAGGTCTACCAATCCCCATTTCTTCTAAAGCCTTAACTAATGTTGCCTCAGAATATCTTGCTGGTGGTTGCGTAAAATGCTGTTTATCTAGCAATTTAGCTAGCTTTGTTTCCATACCTTCTGCTAATTTTAAATTGTAATTACTGGCATTTTCCTCATCATCTTTTGCTTGATACACTTTCGTAAATCCAGCAAACTTCAAATTAGAATATACAGATCTAAACAAATATTCCCCACCAATAATATCGATAGATGTCACATCATATACCGCAGGTTTCATTTGACTAGCTAAAAAACGCTCCCAAATCAGCTGATAAAGCTTGTATTGGTCTTTTGATAAGCTATCCCTTAAACTAATCGGTAATCTTAAAATATCCGTAGGTCTAATTGCTTCATGAGCATCCTGGGATGATTTGCTTTTACCATAGATATTTGCAGTTTTCGGTAAATAGTCAACACCATAGTTTACACTTATAAACTCTCTGGCATTTTTTTGAGCTTCTTCAGATATCCTAGTAGAATCAGTTCGCAGATAAGTTATTAACCCATGGCTTCCTACTTTTTTACCTAAATCGATCCCCTCATAGAGTTGCTGAGCAATGCTCATGGTTTTTTTTACACTAAAATTAAAACGCTTATTAGCTTCTTGTTGTAAAGTACTTGTTATAAAGGGAGCAAAAGGCTTTTTTAAGCGTTCTTTTTTTCGAATACTTGTAATTGAATATTTTTGTTGCTTAATATTTTTAGTGAGAATTTCCATCTCTTCAGCAGAGGATATTTCTGCTGTTTTATTAGCTATTTTTAAAAGTTTAGCTTCAATAACTTGATTGTCTATTGTTAAAAATTCTGCATCGAGTGTCCAATACTCATTTTCAATAAAATCCTCTATTTCTTTTTCTCTATCACAAATAAGCTTAACCACCAGAGATTGTACCCTGCCTGCGCTTAACCCCTTCTTAATCTTTTTCCACAACAGTGGGCTTAAGCCATAACCAACTAAACGGTCCAAAATTCTTCTGCCTTGTTGAGCATTAACTCTGGCAATATTAATTTGGCGAGGTTTTTTAACAGCATCCATAATCGCATTTTTGGTAACCTCATGAAACTCAATACGGCAAAGTTCACCTTCAGTCATGCCTAAAACTGTTTGTAAATGCCAAGCAATCGCTTCACCTTCACGGTCAGGGTCAGTTGCAAGTAAAATTTTAGAGCTTTTTTTTGCAGCAGCCCTAAGCTCTTTAATCAAATCACCTTTACCTCTAATATTTATATAATGTGGTTCAAATTCATTTTCCACATCCACGCCAAGCTTGCTTTTTGGTAAATCTCTAATATGTCCCATGGAGGACTTCACAATATATTTTGTTCCTAAATATTTACCAATAGTCTTTGCCTTAGCTGGGGATTCTACAATTAGTAATGTTTTCTGCAAACTCTTCACCTCAGATATTTTGTAGGCTTACATATTTACTGCCTGCCAATTTTTTTATTAAGCCTTGTAACTCTAGCATAGTAAGTAAAGCAAGTAAAGCCTCAATTGTCAAACCAGTTGTTGTTAATAATTCCTCTAGGCCTAGTGCTCCATTTTCCAGAGCAAATATTACTGCTCGTTCCTCAGGAGTTAATGAAGTTGCTAATTTAATTTTAGTAGCTACAAAGATTTGATATTCCTCTAAAATATCCTGATGGGTTTCTACCAACATAGCTCCTTGTTTTATTAGTTTGTTGCAACCCACGCTTTGCTTATTAAGCACTGGTCCTGGAACAGCAAAAACATCTTTACCTTGCTCTAGCGCATATTCAGCTGTAATTAAAGATCCGCTATTAATGGAAGCTTCTACAACTAATACTCCTTGTGCCAGCCCACTAATAATACGATTCCTTCTGGGAAAATGGAAACTCAGCGGTGGTGTTTCAGGTGGGAATTCCGAGATAATACATCCAGTATTAACGATTGCATCTCTGAGCTTTTTATTTTCCAGAGGATAAATCACATCAACACCACACCCTAAAACTGCGATAGTTTTTTTCTCCAGCTTTATCGCTGCTTTATGGGCAATACTGTCAATACCACTTGCTAGCCCACTAATAATTGTTACTCCAGCTTCAGCTAGACCAGAAGCTAATCTTTCTGTCATAGCACTGCCATAATCAGTATTTTTGCGTGAACCCACAACAGCTATCTTTAATGCTTCATCATTTAAAATATTTAAGTCACCTAGATAATACAGCATTGGTGGGCAATCAGCTATGCTTAATAACTGGCTTGGATAATTTTTTTCTCCGATGGTTACGAAATTTATATTTTCCTTTGCCAGTCGTGCAAATTCTTCCTCTAATTTCCAATCAGCTCTTTCATGAATAAACCGCTCAAGTACATCACTGCGTAAATATCCGCTAGCTTTCAGGTCATTATTATTCGCTTGCCAACAATTTTCCGCTCCATCGAAATATTCCAACAAACTATTAATTGTTTTTGCATTATACTTTAAGATAACATTAAGACCATGAAAATAAGCTTTTACCATGCAGTAACCTCCTCTAAGACTATTTGCTGCAATATTTTTTAATGATTACGATTATTCTTTGTTTTTTTGAAATTCCCTCTACTGCTATTATTTCAATTCTGCCTTTTTTTCTTACACTTATTGTATCCCCAATTTTTAGTTGCTGGTCTGGCTTATCTATCAGCAACCAATTAATCTGCACCATTCCAGCAATAATTGTTTGGTTTGCTTTAGCACGAGCCATTCGAAAAGTTGCCGCAATTACCACATCTAACCGAAGTGAAGCAATGACTATTTTTTCTTCAAGCATTTCTGCATTTTGCAAAGCCAATACCTCTGTTTGGATGCTTACTTCACAAGAATACCTACCTACTTGTAGCAAATTGCCAATGATAAAGTCTTTAATTTCTCTACAGACAAATACTCTAGCCTCATTCTCCGCGACAAAAATATCACCAATTTTTTCTCTTTTCAAACCTAAGCCTAATAAAGCGCCCAGATAATCTTTATGTACTAGTTTACCAAAACCAACCTTGGGATTTATCCTTAAACAGATGATATTGTCAAAAACAGCCTTAGCTTTGTTTTCATCATAATAATCAGGAAAGAAAACTAATTGTTTTCTTTCAGCTTCAGCAGTACCACCATACAAAAAACAGCTTCTTATAGCTCCCTTAAGTATCAAATCTCTGGCATGTAATTGCTCATTTGGAGTTAAAAAATTTGTATTAGTGATTTCATTTGTTTTGATCATTAGTTTATACTTATCTAAAAACATAGCTACTATCAAATTTTCTTTTTCCATAATTCCCTCATCTTATATAGTCAACTAAAACAAGCTAACAATAACACTCTAATGAAGCAATTGTCAAATTAGTAGCTAAATAAAATCTGAAAATTCAATTCATGAACATGAAAACTACACTAATCATCAAAGGTTTTTAACATATTATTTTGTAATTTTTCTACAGTTAAATAGGAAATGCCGCTAAATCTATTTTGCGATTTAGCGGCATTTCCTATTTATTAAACTATAAAGATAGAACACTAGTGCTAACACTTTATAATGCTAAACTTGTTGCTTTTAGCATTACAAAATATCCTAGTTCAATATCTTAAATTCATTCCTCTGCGTTAAGTTCATCTAACAAGCCGAAAATTTCAGCATTATCTGGAATATCCTGCATGGAATGTCCATAATGGACATAGCGTAAGATACCTTTTTTATCTATAATCATTTGTGCAGGCATGCGTCCAAGCTTAAATATTTTAACTTCTTGACCATAAAGTTTTAATACAGTGTTTTTTTCATCTGGTAAGCCAATAAACGGTAATTCATTTTTCTTCCAATATTCCTGAAAACTTTTTGCGTTCTCTGGACCAACCACCACCACAATAGCATCCCTGTCGATAAATCCATTAAAATCCTGATGCAACTGCATCATATGCCGTTGGCAAAAAGGTCAAGCAAAGCCTCTATTCAAAACCAGCAGTACATGTTTTTTACCTTCTAAAGCGGAAAGATGAAATTCACTACCTTCAAAATCCAAAAATGTAAAATCAGGTGCAGGTTTATTTACTTCAACAATAGACATCAAATCATCTCCTTAATTTATTTAAAATTGGGAACTTGACCTAGAATCAAAAAGCATCGGCCAAAAAAAGATTGTCTGGTTTAACACCAAGTGAATATCGTTTAGCATATGCAAATTCATAAAATTAGGGATATTAATTGTCCCCGAATTATAGTCCTTTAGGGTTTCACTCTAATCCGTACCCTAGTGTTGTATTGTATTGAGCTTACTAAGAGTTTATAAAAGATTGAGACAGCTTTTTAAGGCTTTTTCTTGTTTTTTTTATCTACCATATTAGAGTAATGAAGAATAAAATCTAAATCTTTTTCATTATTAAAATGAATATTCTTCTTAAGTAAATCCATACAGCTCTCTTTAATCTTTGGAGATTGATTTCCAATAGCAATATATTGAAATCCAAAAACCATAAAAGCATATGCTATATCTATTATTTTTTTGAAATTTGTTGTCTCTGTAATACCTATCAATTCTTCATCAAATGTTAAAACTTCTAATGATGCTTTTAATGTCATTATTTTGCTTGTTGAGGGTGAAGAATCTATGTTAGGCATTCTTTCTTTAAGCATTGGAAATTCTCTAATTAACTGATTTGAATAATATCTAGTTTTGCCTAAATATCTATCCATAAAGTTTATTATCTTAATACTGCATGTAACAAAATCTTCAGCAGAACAATTCTCAAGCACTAGTTTTAAAAACGAAGTGTATGCAAATGAAAAAGTTTTATAATCAGCATTTCTACCCATATATAAAAATGGATCAATCCCATCGATGCCCTTTTCTAAGAAAACAGCTAACATATCTTCTGAGTCAAAACTCAAGAAATTATATCCTATTTCTCTCATTTTAGCTATAGTTATTGCAACACTTTTTTTCATCTTTGGATAATTTTCTTTTATGAATAAGAAATAAGCATTAATATCAATTATTTGATTATGCTGATACTCATGACTTACCATTATTTCAGTATTCAAGAATGGTGTCATTAAATTGCTTGATAAAACAATACAATCAAAAGTATCATCTTGTAATACTTCGTCAGGCTTTTTCTTTCTCCTCATGACTTCATCAATAGGTATTTTTTTAACTCTAGGCGAATTGCTTAAATAATCTAGTGCTGTCCTCGATAGCCCTGAAAAAATACCTGCTTTGTTTTCAGTTAATCTTGCAACTGTTGAAAGAGGAACAATCAATTCGTCAAATATATTTAGTAGGTCAAGTGCCTCACTTGAAGCGAGTATTATCAATGTTATTGAATCTACAATAAGTTTATTACCAATTTGTTCAAGTTTTGATTTAGAATCATAAATGGAACCATGAGAAATCTGTTTCCGAGTAAAAGGATATTGTTTCATGAAAATAATCTCTTCAATGCCAGTTCCGACCATTTTGTTATAAACAGAGATTCCAATTATGCCCTCATTAAAATATCTGTCTAACAGAGTTAAATCTCTTCCACCACCTATTGCTTCTTCGAGTATCAATTTTAATTCTTCAACACTAGCATTCTCTGAATGCTGTATAACCTTAAAGAAATAAGGATTGGGATTTTTAGAGTAATAATCGTTCATGTATATTACAGCTTCATCTGTTCTTCCGTTATTCACGTTAAATGCAACATAAAACTGATGAAAGGGAGAATCCAAATCAATTTTAATATTGTCTATGACTTCTTGCAAGACTTCAAAAGCTTTTTTTAATTGATTCATTTCTTTAAGTATTACAACTTGGAACATATAGTAATACTCTGGTTTTTCAATTGTCATTGGTTCAACCAGCGATAAATAAAATTCAGCTTCATGGTATTGATTAATCTGAAGTTTAGCTTGCACCGCCTTCATTAAGTCATCATGATTTTCACTAATTTTAAAATATTCGTAATATGCACTTGCTAACTTATTCAAATCATTTTTAAATAGATAATAATTTATATTGAGTATCAAACGATGTCTTTCTTCTAAAAATGATAAGTCATCATTTTCATAGTTATTAAAATACTCTTCATATCGTTTGTTATTTACAAAATGAATCATCATTTGAAAATATACTTGTGATTTATTTATCCCATTAATTTTTAATTCACCAGAAATTACTTTGTCGAAAAAGGAGTCTAGTTCATTATTTAAGTTATTCTTTATAAGAATAAACATCAAATCATAAAGAACAAATCCATTTTCAGCAATCTTCAATAAGTTTTTTGCTTCAGCTATAGCTTCATCAGTCTTATCATTCTCTAATAAAAATTGAACATAATTCATTCTCATGACTTCATCATCTTGGGCAGAAAAAATTTGATAATATTGCATATATTTATCAAAATCTTTTAACCCTTTCAACGCTGTTAAAAATGTAAGCTTAAGAACTTTATCATCCTTATATTTAGTTTCAAATATTGGGGTTAATAATTCAACTACTTTTTCGTATTCAGCATTTCTTTCAAAATAAAACGCTTCATACTTAATTTGACTATATTCATCTAGCTTTAATAATAGTTCTTGGTCTAGTATTCCGTTTAAAATTTGCGCCCCAACTATAATATTAATCAAATCTATTTGTGATTCTTCTATATTGTGTTTTAATTTATTGTAAATCTCTAGTATTTTCTTGTGTTCACCTTTTATTGCTAATATATTAAGATAAAAAGGAAAAGCTAACTTTATTATAGTTTCAATTGTGTCCTTATTGCTATTGAGGTATATTTCGCTAAACATTTCGTCTGTATCATTAATTGATTTAAAATCAATCTTGTTAAATGCAATACTTCCATCTTCAGAAATTTCTTCAAACGAACTAAAATACTGACATATAGCTAAACCAATTTCTTTAGAAAGACTTTGAGATAGCTTGTTTGATTTTTGATACTGGCTTTTCGCTGTTATATAGTCTTTTGAATTAAAAGCAATATCACCATAACTTGCATGTATAATTGAATACTCCTTAACACTTAATCCTTTTCTAGAAAGCAACTCATTCAATACTTCAATTGCATCACTATAGGAAATATCCTCATTTTCTAACTTTACCAATATTTCTGAGGACAACGCATTAACATAATCAGGTTTTGCATTTACAGACTGACCTAAATAAATCAGTGCTTTAACGTAGTTATGATTACCGTATTCTCTTATTCCCATAAGAAAATAATATCGATGTATTTCATCAATGTCTTTTCCTAATGCTAATATTTTATTAGACCAAAATTCGATAGTATCTAATGTAGAGTCTGCGTTTATATGGCAGTTAAGCATACCAATAAATACAGAAAATCGTTCGTTTTTTGAGTATTTCAGGAAGGTCTCTGTATTTATTAACTCTTCATACTTTTGAATAGCAAGTTTCAATTTGCCTTGTCCTATAAGTATTTCTATAGGTAAAATCGCTTCACTTAAATAAATGGATGTATTGGGCCTTATTACTGACTCATATACTTCTTCTAATTGCTTCTGACTAGTAACCGTAATACTGATATTATTAGTATTACTCTTATCAATCTCATTTGCAAAATCGCAATCTTTCATGATGTTATCGCCACTAACATTTTTTTGACTGGTGGTCGTTTTTTTATACGAAAGCATATCCTGAATTAGAGATAGTATTGGATTTTTCATTCATACGCCTCCTTAAATCATACTTGTTTCTTTTTATCGTTTTTATCAGTTTTATCAGTATTATCAGTATTATCAGTATTAGCATTATTACTTATAGTGTTGTTGTTCATACTGTTAGTACCAGTTTTAGTTTTCTGAGTTATCTTAATTGAGTTTGTCTTAATCAATATTGTAACTAGTATTCCGATTCCAGCTAATACTATAGCAAATATTATTTCGTTAATCATTCTACACCTCTTTCTAATTCAAATTTAAATCTAATCACCCGTATCATTTTGAATTACATAAAAACTTCAGTAATTAATGATTTTCTGTCATCAGCGCAACAAGTTTGCATAAATACATTGTGTTATATTTCAAATGTAATTTTGAATTTCTTTGTAAGTTACCATATTAGCCCTCCATTCTGTTATTTATGAATGATTTCACATCATCAATTGTATATATATCCTTCTTTGAATGAAGTATCATATGGCAGTTAGGGCAAACAGGAACTAGGTCGTTCTCTGGATCCACTTCATATTCATCATTAACTTCAGCTAAAGGCTTAATATGATGCACATGAATCTTTCCAGCGAAGTCTTCTCCATATACTTCACCAAAATCAAAGCCACATATTATACAACTAGTGCCATAAATCTCTATACAAGCCTGTCTTGCTTTAGGGTTTCTTTCATAGGCATTTACAACAATCTGCTTTTTAGAACCTTCCGTGTACTTTCCAGCTTCCTCAGAAGGTATATCTTCTGGAATCAATACTTGATTTGATTTTGAGTCAATGAGTGCCATTATTTCTTCATATTTATTCGAATCCAGCTTTTGCTTCACCTGAGTAAAGTTATTGAATTTCTGGTCAATCCTTCTGATTTCTTCTGCAGTTATTGGTTCGAAAATTCTAATGCTATTTGTATCAAATACATAAGCCCCACTATAAATACCGTCAATCGGTTTATTGTGTTTTATGATTTTAATAAGTTTAGCACTAGCAATAATTGCATTCTCAATCTGAAATAATATAAGAGTACCTGAAGTCGTGTTGATTCCTGAATTTCTGAAGTTATATTGACCATCTTTCTCATGGATTAAGGCATTTAAGAAGAAGGAATCTTGAATCTCCTTATAATTCATATTGGGGAACTCATATTTTGAACTCATTGGTAAGAGTCTTATCTCTTTGATTTTTGGATTGTTCCAATGATATAAGAAGAACATGAAAAGGTAGTTATTAAAGCCCTTAAATTTATCATTACTTTTCTTGTATTCAATAAGTAAATTTCTTTTTTCTTCAACATCTAAATGGCTTTGAAACTTGATTCCAAGCTTTATTAAAAAGAAATCAACGTGTTCTTCTGAGAAAATACTTAAATATTTATCAGGGTAATACGCTGTAAGAATCTTGTTTTTGAACATCGGTGAAATAGGATTTTTTAATATTGCTTCATTATCATCATTTTCTCCAGCTATTAGCAGTTCTTTTAATGCTTGTTTAATATTTATAAAGGCATTTTCTGCGTTTAAGTCAGCATCCCATTTAGGAATTGTTCGATAAATTCCTTCAGCCTTATTAAAATATACTCCAAACTTTTTATCGGCTGTCGAACCACCTTTTATACTTCCAAGCTCTCTAAGCTTTGTCTCTAAACAATAACAGAACGACTCTTCACCATTTCCAACGACATAATCATCGATAAGCATATTGTGCAACTGATTAGGTGGGAACTTGGATACGAATTCTCTCCTCAAGATTTCTAAGCTGTCGTGCTTAAGTTCAAGTGTATCATATTCAGTTAGTAAAAATTCCTTCAACGATTCTGATATGCTTTTCATCAATTCACCACCTTTAAAAAATATATGGATTTAGAGACAGCTTTTTTATGGCTGTCTATTTTTTTATATTGTATCTACAAATCATATTTTATCCCATTATTCCTAAGCAAGTCTTTCCTTTGTTCATAATCTGGCAATACTCTTTTCAATAATTGCCAAAAATCCTTAGAATGATTCATATAAACCATATGGCACATTTCATGCACCACTATATAATCCAGCACGGGAGATGGTGCCATAATACAGCGCCAATTAAAAAACAGTTGCTGGTCTTTAGTACAGCTTCCCCATCTTTTAAGTTGGTCTTTTATCATAACCTTCTTAGGCTTGCAAGGAAACTCTGCTTGATAGTACTTAATTTTTTCCTCTATCTTCTCCATTGCCATATCTCGGTACCAATTCTCAATGGCTTTTTTTATGCTGCTTTGTTCTTTAGTATAGCTAGTAACCAGAAACTTTCCTCTACTGAGTTTCATTTCAGGAAAGGTAGCTTGCTCATCTAATACTATTTGCAAGCTATA